>DVKV01000161.1 GCA_018715835.1 Candidatus Faecousia intestinavium
GGCTGGTAGTTACCCTGGGGCGGGGTGGGGGGCTGCTTCTTGTTCTTTCTGCGGCGGCGGAGCTTGCGGATGCAAACCCACACCCCGGCCAGGATCAGGCCGTAAACCACCAGGTAGGGGGAGTTCACCACAATCCATACACCCAGATTGACGATGCCGTCACCCAGACCTTTCAGGCTGTCGGCAAATCCGTCGGTGATTCGCTCCCAGATGCCGGGTTCCTCCACCGGAGTGTACTCCAGAACCTCGTCGATGCTTAAGTAGATGGTGGCGTAGTCGATCTGGTTGTCATACAGCCGCAGCTGGGAGGCGGCGCTTTCCAGCTCGTAGCGTACATCCGTGAGACGGGACTCGATTTCCAGCAGATCAGACATGGTCTCTGCCTGGGCCAGAAGCTCCAGCAGCCGCTCTTCCTCCGTTTCCAGGGCGGCCAGACGGCTTTCGGTGTCCACATACTGCAGCGTTACATCCTCCAGGTTCTTCTCCTGGGAGACAATGTTGGCGTAGCCGGAAACCTCCTGAACAAAGCCGTCTGCCTGGTCTGCAGGAATCCGGACGGTGAGACTGGCGCTGCGGTAGCGGCGGCTGGAGTAGGCGCTGCCGTTGTAGATGTTCTGATCCTCCACATAGCCCCCCAGACCGGCGATGGTCTCATTCAGGGAGGCGGTCATGGTGTCCAGATCCTCGGTTTCGGCGGTGACGTACATGGTGACAATCCACTTCCGGCTCTCGGGCAGCTGGGCGGTGGTGGTGGATGTGTCGGTGGACAGGGCTTCTTCCCGGGCGGTGCCGTCTTCTGCCATGGCCATCATGGTGTTCTGGCCGGAACCGGCGGCCATGGGAGCGGCATCCGCCGCAGCGGTGCCATTGCTTTTGGCACCGCAGGCCGTCAGGCTCAGGGCCAGCAGCAGCGCCAGGGTCAAAGCGAGCAATCGGTTTTGTTTTTTCATGGTTGTTCCCTCCTTCTACCAATCATCTCGACAAATTTTGGGTTTGGTTGCGAATGAATTTCTTTTTTTCAGTGTAGCATATTCCGGGGGAAGATACAAGTGGGGGCTACGGTACGGGCCGGAACTGGGGGTTGCATTGCCCCCGGATTTTCGATATAATGAGAGGGCGAACGGAGGGAGATGGATGGCAAAACTCTATTTCAAATACGGGGCAATGGGCTCCAGCAAAACCGCCCAGGCCCTGATTACCAAATATAATTATGAGGAAAATGATTTGCAGGTGTGGCTGATCAAGCCCAGCGCCGACGTCCGGGATGGACAGCAGATCCTGCGCAGCCGCATCGGCCTGGAGGCGGAGGTGGAGGTGATCCCCCCGTCCATGGATGTGTGGGAACGCTTCCGGGACACCCGCCTGGGCCGGTGCGATGTAATCATTGTAGATGAGTGCCAGTTTCTCACGGAGCAGCAGATTGACCAGCTCCGGGCCATCGTGAATGAAAACAACATCCCGGTGATGTGCTTCGGCCTGCGCACGGACTTCCAGACCCGGCTTTTCCCCGGCAGCCGGCGGCTGATGGAAATTGCCGACACCATTCAGGAGATCAAGACCATCTGCGACTGCGGAGCCAAGGCCACCGTCAACGCCCGGATTGACAGCCAGGGCCACATCATCACCCAGGGTGAGCAGGTGGTGCTGGGAGGAAACGACAGCTACATCGCCATGTGCCACAAGTGCTACATCCGGGGCATCCGGGAGCACAAGGTCATCCGGCTTCATGGACAACACTGATTCAGGAGGAATGCAACATGAATCTGACCGATATTCTGGCAAAATGCGACCATACCCTGCTGACCCAGACTGCCACCTGGGAGGACATCCGGGCCGTCTGCGATGATGGAATGCGCTATCACACCGCCTCGGTGTGCATTCCGGCCTGTTATGTCAAGCAGGCCAAGGACTATGTGGAGGGGAAGCTGCCCATCTGCACCGTCATCGGCTTCCCCAATGGCTACGACACCACCGCCGCCAAGTGCTTCATGGCCTCCGACGCCGTGGACAATGGCGCCGACGAGGTGGACATGGTCATCAACATCGGCTGGGCCAAGGCTGGGCTCTGGGAGGCCGTTACCGAGGAAATCGCTGCGGTGAAGGCCGCCTGCAAGGGAAAACTGCTGAAGGTCATCATCGAAACATGCCTGCTGACCGACGAAGAAAAGATTCAGCTGTGCAAGTGCGTTTCCGACTCCGGGGCGGACTATATCAAGACCTCCACCGGATTCTCCACCGCCGGGGCAACCTTTGAGGACGTGGCCCTGTTTGCAAAGTATGTGGCCCCTCATGTGAAGATCAAGGCCGCCGGCGGCATTTCCAGCCTGGAGGATGCCGAAAAGTTTATCGCCCTGGGGGCCAGCCGCCTGGGCACCAGCCGGATTGTGAAGCTGGCCAAGGCTCTGGAGCAGGGAAAAACCGCCGCCAACGACGGCAGCTACTAACGTTACTGTATCAGGAGGAACCGATTATGCTTAATACCCCAACCCCTCATATTTCCGCCAAGCCCGGCGATTTTGGCAAGACCGTGCTGATGCCCGGCGATCCCCTGCGCTCCCAGTTCATTGCGGAAAACTTCCTGGAAAACCCGGTGCTGGTGAACAACGTCCGGGGCGTTCAGGGCTATACCGGCACCTACAAGGGCGTGAAGGTCTCCGTCATGGCCTCCGGCATGGGCATGCCCGCCATCGGCATCTACTCCCATGAGCTGTTCACCGGCTACGGCGTGGACAACATCATCCGGGTAGGCTCCGCCGGCTCCATTCAGGAGAATATTCATCTGTACGATCTGGTGATTGCCCAGGGCGCCTGCACCGACTCCAACTGGGCCAAGCAGTTCCACCTGCCCGGCACCTTCGCCCCCATTGCCTCCTGGGAACTGCTCACCGAGGCAGTGAAGGCCGCCGAGGCCCGGGACGCCACCTACCATGTGGGCAACGTGAACTCTTCCGACGTGTTCTATGGTGACCACGAGGGGGTTCCCGAGGGCCTGGACAGTGTGTACGGCCTGAAAAAGATGGGCGTCATGGCCCTGGAAATGGAAGCTGCCGCCCTGTATATGAACGCCGCCCGGTACGGCAAGCGGGGCCTGTGCATCTGCACCATCTCCGACCACGTTCTCACCGGCGAGGAGACCTCCGCTGAGGAGCGGCAGAAGTCCTTCACCACCATGATGCAGGTGGCGCTGGATGTGGCCGCCGCCATGGACGGCCGGTAAGGAGCATCCTATGAAGCGGATTTTTCTGATTGTGCTGGATTCCTTCGGCATCGGGGCCATGCCCGACGCCCCGGCCTTCGGGGACGTGGGGGTGAATACGCTGGCCTCCTGCGCCGGATCTTCCCAGCTGCACATTCCCAACTTAATCGCTGCGGGCCTGGGCAGCGTGGACGGGGTATCCTGCCTGCCCAAGACGGACAAGCCTTTGGGTGCTGTGGCCCGGCTGACGGAAGCTTCCCAGGGCAAGGACACCACCATCGGCCATTGGGAGATCGCCGGTGTGGTCTCTCCCCGGCCTCTGCCCACCTATCCGGAGGGATTCCCTCAGGAAGTGCTGGAGGCCTTCACCCAGGCCACCGGCCGGGGCTGCCTGTGCAACAAGCCCTACTCCGGCACCGAGGTGATCCGGGACTACGGAAAAGAACACATGGAGACGGGAAAGTGGATTGTGTATACCTCCGCCGACTCCGTGTTCCAGGTGGCGGCCCACGAGGAAGTGGTGCCCCTGGAAGAACTCTACGACGCCTGCCACAAGGCCCGGCAGATTCTCCGGGGAGAGCACGGCGTGGGCCGGGTGATTGCCCGCCCCTTCCTGGGAAGCCCCGAGACTGGATTCCAGCGGACCCCCCGGCGGCATGACTATTCCCTGGAGCCCCCGGCGGAAACCATGCTGGATGCCATCAAGGCGGCGGGGCAGGATGTGATTGCCGTGGGCAAGATCCACGACATTTTCGCCGGCCAGGGGGACACCCAATTTGTCTACAACACCAGCAACGCCAACGGCATGGAGCACACCGACCGGTTTGCCGGGGAGGATTTCCATGGGCTGTGCTTTGTGAATCTGGTGGATTTCGACATGCTCTTTGGTCACCGCCGGGACATCGATGGCTACGCCAGGGCTCTGACGGAGTTCGACACCTGGCTGGGGAACTTCCTGCCCAAGCTGGGGCCGGAGGACCTGGTGATGATTACCGCCGACCACGGCTGCGACCCGGCCTACACCGCCACCACCGACCACACCCGGGAGTATGTGCCCCTGCTGGTGCTGGGCCAGGGGGTGAAGCCGGTGAACCTGGGCACCCGGGGAAGCTTTGCCGACATTGCCGCCACGGTGACGGAGCTGCTGGGCGTGCCCTACGAAACCCCGGGCAAGAGCTTTGCCGGAGCGATTCTGTAAACCAGCTTTGCCGGGGAACCTGCCGTTCCCCGGCCATTTTTCAAAAGGAGGAATTGCCATGACGCCGGAAACCTTGATTGAAATGGCCAAAGAGGCCATGACCCACGCCTATGTGCCCTACTCGGGCTATCAGGTGGGGGCGGCCTTGTTGTGCGCCGACGGAACCGTCTACTGCGGCTGCAACATTGAAAACGCCGCCTACAGTCCCACCAACTGTGCCGAACGCACTGCCTTTTTCAAGGCCGTGTACGACGGACACCGGGACTTTTCCGCCATTGCTGTCTGCGGCGGCAAGGACGGGGTGATCCAGGGGGCGTTTCCCCCCTGCGGCGTGTGCCGCCAGGTGATGCGGGAGTTCTGCGGGGAGGACTTTCTGGTGTACCTGATTACCGACTCCGGGTACGAGACCGTCACCCTGGGGGACCTTCTGCCCCACAGTTTTTCCGCCGGGGAGCATATGAAGCAGCCCCAG
>DVKV01000012.1 GCA_018715835.1 Candidatus Faecousia intestinavium
TCTTTTTGCTAAAATTCACAAGTAGATTTTTGTAAAATATAGAAAATCGTATTAAATGACAAAAAATCTGTAAAACAGGTGTTGATAATTTAGTAAAAATATATTATAATCCAGGGGAAGTGAAAAGCGGATGTAAAGTCAATGGTTTTAACGACAATTTTCTATTTTTACCGATGAAATTTGTTTAAAGCCGATTGTAAGCCGGGGCTTTTCCGGATTACATAAAAAATAAAACAAGAAAGGAACCATAGTATGAAAAAGGTAATCGCTCTCATGGCAGTGTTTGCCATGCTCTGTGCGCTGTTTGCCGGATGCGGCACACAGGAGACTCCGGCGGATGGCAGCGAAGCTGCGCAGCAGTCGGAAAATGGATCCGCAGAAGAAACCCTCACCGTCTGGTGCTGGGACGAAGCGTTTAACCTGCCTGCCATGGCTACCGCTGAGAAGTATTACAAGGAGGCGGGCCATGATAACTTCAAGCTGAACATTGTCAATGTGATTGAAGAAGATATCCAGACCAGACTTTCCACGGCTTTCTCTGCCGGCGTCACGGACGAGCTGCCGGACATTGTTCTGATGGGCGACAGCTGGGCGAATATGTACCTGACAAACTTCCCTGGATGCTATGTGGACCTGACCGATGAGATTGATTTCTCCGAGTTTGCTCCTTACAAGGTCTCCTGCTTCACTGTGGATGGACGGGTGTATGGTGTTCCTTTCGATAGCGGCTCCGCGGGACTGTTCTACCGCACGGACATCCTGGAGGAAGCCGGCTTCCAGCCCTCCGACCTGGAAGACATCACCCTGTGGGATTTGCTGGAGATTGCAAAGGTGATCCGGGAGAAGACCGGCAAGTACGGCTTTACCTTTGATCCGTCCAATGGCGCAGCCTTTACCTGGATGGACAGCTATATGCAGGCCAGCGGCGAGTGGTTCTATGATTCGGACGACCCTGAAGAGAACGCAGACTTCGCAAACAACAAGGTGATGCGGGAAGTGGCTGAGTTCCTGAAGGAAGCCTGGAACAACGATCTGGTTTACCGTACGGACACCCGGGATTCCTCCGGCATCGGCGCAATCCAGGCCGGCGATGTGGCCTTTGTGCTCAATGCGATCTGGTACGCCCCCAGCCTGATGGCGGCAGAGGATGCTTCCGGACTGTGGAGCTACACCAACATTCCCAGCCTGACCACGGTGGAAACCTCCAAGTACACCAACATCGGCGGCTCCAGCTGGGTCATCCTGGATGCCTGCAAGAACAAGGAACTGGCAGTGGACTTCATGAAGACCATCTGGGCCGGCAATACGGAGTTCTATGACGAAATCCTGCTGGGACAGTCCGCGGTTGCCACTTGGCTGCCTGCGACCACCAGTGACGTCTACCAGACCCCGGTGGAATTCTTCGGCGGGAAGACCATGTACTCTGACTTCGCCTCCTGGGGCGAGTTCATTCCTTCCGTGGATTACGGCACCAATACCTGGACGGTGAACAATGCCGTGGGTGCGTGCCTGATGGATTATTTTGACGACGTGGTGGATTTGGACGGACTGATGGAGAATATCCAGTCGGTTTACGATACTATGAAGTAAATACGTCTCAAACCGGAGACGGAACTTCTTTTCCCCCATGAAGGGCCGAATGGGAGGGAGGGCCGGAATGGCCCTCCCTTTTACACGAAACGATGTTGTATCATGTGGACCGGAAGGATGTGGTTCTCCCATGCATATGAAGCTATTCAAACAGAAACTGAACGATAAAACCATGTGGGCAAAGCTGGCGTTTCCCGCGATGTTCTGCGTCACGGTGTTTATGCTTTACCCGTTTGTGTATTCGCTGATCCTGTCGCTGTATTCTCACAAGGGACTGTATTCCGAGTGGGTGGGCCTGGGCAACTACGTCCGGATGATGCAGGATCAGGTATTCCGCAAGGCGTTGGGAAACAACTTGCTGTTCCTGGCCGTGCAGGTACCCATTATGCTGGTCCTGGGTTTGCTTTATGCCTATATTCTCCAGACGGACCGGCTGAAGTTCCGGGGATTTTTCCGGATGGCACTGTTCCTGCCCTGCGTTACATCTCTGGTGGCGTATTCCATTGTGTTCCGCACCATGTTCATGAACGACGGACTGATTAATCAGATCCTGCTGAAACTGAACCTGATTTCCCAGCCTATTCAGTGGCTGACCAACAAGACCACTGCCAGAATTGTGGTGATCCTGGCGCTGTGCTGGCGCTGGACCGGCTATAATGCCATGTATTACATTGCCGGCCTGCAGACGATTCCCAGGGACATGATCGAGGCAGCGAGAATTGATGGGTGCAACGTTTTTCAGGAGTTTTTCAAGGTTGTTGTACCCCAGCTGAAACAAGTGATTATTTTTACCAGCATCACTTCCACCATTGGCACGCTGCAGCTGTTTGACGAGGTCACAACACTGACCAAGGGCGGCCCGGCCAACAGCACAATGACCGTATCGTACTACATTTTCAAGCAGTCTTTTGAATTGAACAATAACTATGGTTACTCCGCGGCAATGTCCTGGGTAATTGTAGTTCTCATAGCCGTATTGTCGCTGATACAGCTTCGGGCAACCAAGGAGGAGTGAGCCATGGGAAAGTTCCGAAAAAAGTTCAACCGTTTTCTGGTTTACGCCATCCTGATTGTTACGGCCTTTGTTTCCATTTTCCCCTGCTATTGGATGTTTGCCAGTGCGTTCAACTCCACGGAGCAGATTGTGGGCGGCCGGCTGCTGCCCAGTACCCACCTGATTGAGAACATCGTCAACCTGTTTTCCACCTACCAGATTGTGGACGGTCTGACCAACTCTCTGAAAATTTCGGTGACCACAGTGGCTGGCTCCCTGCTGGTGACCTCTCTGGCGGCTTACGGCTTTGAAAAATTCCGGACGCCGCTGTCGGAAAAGTTTTACACCCTGTTTCTGCTGGGCATGATGGTGCCGTTTACTGCCCTGATTGTGCCGTTGTACAAGATGATGGCCGCCATGGGCCTGAGCAACACGGCCTGGGCGGTAATTCTGCCGGCCATTGGATCCATTTTCCTGCTGTTCTTCTTTCGGCAGAGCTTCAAATCCATCCCCAACGAGATTCTGGAATCGGCGCGGATTGACGGAGCCAGTGAGCTGCGGATATTTATTCAAATTGTATTCCCCAGTATGCGGGCGAGCTATGCGGCGGCGGCAATCTATGCGTTTATGACGTCGTGGAATAACTACATGTGGCCCATGATTGCCCTGAACTCTCCGTCCAAACAGACCATTACGCTGATGGTGTCGAAAATTGTCACATCGGGATATTACCCGGACTATGGTGTTCAGATGGTGGGACTGGCCATCGCCACCCTTCCCATTGCGGCAATTTTCCTGCTGCTGCAGAGAAGCTTCGTGGACGGCCTGACAGGCTCGGTGAAGGGATAAGCCAGGCGCATCAGAACGGAAGATTGGCGGCCTGCCGCCGTATATTTGCCATTTCACTACGACAGGAGGAGAAATTACAATGCAGGAACGGTTGAGTCTGAATTTGGGATGGCTGTTTAAGCCAAGCTTTGACCAGGGGGAAATTTCTGCCCCCGCATGGGATACTTATCAGCCCATTACCATACCGCATACGGTGAAAGAACTGAGTTACAACTGTTTCAGCCATGATGAAACCGCCATGGTCAGTTCCTATGTGCGGAAATTCACCGTGCCGGAGACATACCGTGGCAAGCGAGTGATTCTGGAGTTTTTGGGTGTCATGGCCCGCTACCAGCTCTATGTAAACGGCGAATTTGCATCTGAACACCGGGGCGGCTATTCCCGTTCCCGGGTGGACATTACAGGGCTGCTCCATGAAGGGGAGAATACCCTGTTCCTGATGGTGGACTCCACCGAGGATCGCCAGATCCCGCCCTTTGGCTATACCATTGACTATATGTGCTTCGGCGGCATTTACCGGGATGTGAACGTGATATTCACGGAATCGGCGTATATTTCCGATGTGCTGCTGCGCTACGACCTGGAGGGCACCACTGCGCAGCTGTACCCGGAGATCCAGCTGGACAACGCCGCAGAGGCATTCTGGGCCCGGGTAGAGGTGGAGATTCAGGACCCGGAGGGAAACTGCGTACACCGCTACGAAAACCAGGCGGACTTCCCCGCAGGGTTTTCCAATCCGATATTGGACAAGCACCCGGTAGCGGGTCTGACACTCTGGGAGCTGGACCGCCCGTATCTGTACAGTGTGACGGTGAACGTGATCCGGGAGGACGGAACCACTGTGGATCGTGTGACGGCAAGGACCGGCTTCCGCACGGTGCTGTGCAAGCCGGACGGATTCTACCTGAACGGGAAGAAGCGCAAGCTGGTTGGCCTGGACCGGCACCAGTCTTATCCCTATGTGGGATACGCCATGCCGGAGCGGGCCCAGAAGCGGGACGCGGATATTCTGAAATCCTACCTCCATGTGAACACGGTGCGTACATCCCACTACCTGCAGTCTGAGGGATTCCTCTCCCGGTGTGATGAAGTGGGCCTGCTGGTATTTTCGGAGATTCCCGGCTGGGGTTACATCGGGGATGAAAAATTCAAGGAAGTTTCCCATCAGGACATCCGGGACATGATTACCACCCAGTATAACCATCCCAGTATCTTCATCTGGTCCATCCGCATCAACGAGTCCGGGGATGACGACGAATTCTATGCCAAGAGCAACGAGATCGCCCACAGCCTGGATCGTTCCCGGCCCACTACCGGTGTCCGGTGCATCAAAAACAGCCACCTGCTGGAGGATGTGTACTCCTTCAACGACTTCATCCACTGGACCCGGGAATACAAGCACTACCGGGAACTGGTGCTGCAGAACCAGCAGTCCGTGACGGGGCTGCCTTACAAGGTTCCCTACCTGGTGACGGAGTACTGCGGCCACATTTACCCGGTCAAACCCTTTGACGGGGAGGAGCGCCAGCTGCGTCAGGCGCAGGTCCATGCCCGGGTGCAGAATGCAAACTATGCCAGAAATGACGCCATGGGCGCCATCGGCTGGTGTGCCTTTGACTATCAGACCCATGGTGACTATGGTTCCGGGGATAAGATTTGCTATCACGGCGTGATGGATATTTTCCGGATGCCCAAGTATGCCGCTTATGTCTACCGGTCCCAGGTGGACCCGGAGCAGGAACTGGTGATGGAGCCGTGCACATTGTTTGCAAGAGGGGAAAATGATGACAATAAGCCCATCCCCTTCATGGTCTGCACCAACTGCGACTACGTTGAGGTGGAGTGCTACGGCAAGAACATCGGACGGTTCTTCCCCAGCCTGGTGTACTCCAGCCTGCCCCACCCGCCGATTATGGTGGACAATGATCCGGGAACCTGGGTTGATCTGTGGCAGGGCGGTACCATTATCGGCTACTACCAAGGCAAGGAGGTTCTGCGCAGAACCTATTCCCGGGATGCCTACCTGAAGGATTTGAAGGTAACCGTGGATGATACCCAGCTGCACAACACGGTTCCGGACGCAACGCGGGTCACTGCTGCCTTTGTGGATCAGTTGGGAAATCCGCTGCCCTATTACAATGGGGTTGTCTGCATTGAAACCAGCGATAATCTGGATGTGATGGGCCCCAGGACTGTTGCGGTGGTGGGCGGCCATATTGGCTTCTGGGTTCAGACCAAGCCTATCTGCCGGAAGGAAGCAGGATATGTGAAGATCCGGGCAATCAATACGGATATCCCGGAAAAACGAATTGACTTTACGCTGTGTCCTGACGATCAGGTGCGGGTACTGTAACAGAAAGAGCCCGGCGTCCCAAAATACGGACGCCGGGCTTTTCTGATCAGATCCCCAGGAGGGAAGGGTCTTCCGCTCCCGGGGAAATTTTTATACCTTCAGGGAACCAACTGCGATGCACACGCCGCTTTTCCGGTCAAACAGCAGCACATTGTCTCCTGTCACGTCCACATGGACCTGGGAACCGATGGTGAACAGGGTGCTGCCGAACACCACGCCGGTGAGCAGGAAGTCATCCACCCGGACCTTAATGGTGGATTCCATGCCGGTGGGCATGGCGCCGTAGATCTCCCCGTCCAGGGAGCCGGAACCGGCAATGCCGATGGCCTCGGGCCGGATGCCCAGAACGAAATCCTGGTCGGTGATCACCGGATCTTCCGGAGTGGAGAAGTCATCCTCCACTGCCTTGGCGATGGGATAGCGGAAGGGCTCGTCCTTGTTGCTCTTTTCCACATAGGACTTGTCCGCAGCCCGGGCTTTCAGGGCGGCGGCTTTTTCTTCTGCCTGGGCATCCCGCTGCCGGAACCACTGGGCAAGATCCACCGGGCTGTTGGGCTGGAAAATGACCTTCCGGTTCTGGAACACCGTCAGCTCCAGACTGCCGTCCGGAGTCTGGGCGCCCTTGGCATCCACAAAGTTGATGGAGGGGTTGCCGACGAAGTCCGCAACGAACAGGTTGTGGGGCCGGTTGTACACCGTCAAGGGTGCGTCGTATTGCTGCAGAACCCCGTTTTCAATCAGGCAGATCTGGGTGGCCAGGGTCATGGCTTCCATCTGGTCGTGGGTGACATAGACAAAGGTGGAGCCGGTTTCCACATGAAGCCGCTGGAGCTCGTAGCGCATTTCCAGCCGGAGCTTGGCGTCCAGATTGCTCAGCGGCTCGTCCATGAACAGCACTTTGGGTTCCGGTGCCAGGGTCCGGGCAATGGCCACCCGCTGCTGCTGTCCGCCGGACAGCTCCGCCGGATACCGTTCCATGAACATCCCGATTTTTACAATCCGGGCTACCCGCCGGACGGTCAGGTCGATTTCCTCCCGGGTCAGCTTCCGGGTCTCCATCACCACCTGATCGTCTTTCACCAGCTGGAAGCCCGGGTCCAGGGTGCCGCCTGCCGCTGCGGCGGCTTTTTTCCCGGATTCCACCTTGGCCTGAAGGGCGGCAATGGCGGCGGACAGGTCGGGGTTGGTTTCCAGGTGGTAGGAAAGAAGCTGCTTCGCAGAGTACTGGGAGAGGGCGAAGTTGTCAATGAGTTTGAGCATGGCTCGCTTTTCGTCCAGCTTTCCCTTCTTGTCCCGGCAGTCGGCCAGAATCTTCACCACGTCCTCGGGCTTTGCCAGGATTTCCGCCAGACGGGCGGCGGTGCGGGCCTCAAAGAAGATTTTGGGCATCGGCTCCCGGATGTTTTTCAGTCCGAAGGAGATGTTGTCGTATACGGTCATGTTGGGCCACAGGGCGTAGTTCTGGAACAGGAAGCCCACCTTCCGCTTGTTTGCGGGGACATTGATGCCCAGATCACTGTCAAACACCACCTGATCCCCGATGGTGATCCGTCCCGTGGTGGGGGTTTCCAGGCCGGCGATCATCCGCAGAATGGTGGTCTTGCCGCAGCCGGAGGGCCCCAGCAGGGTGACGAAGGCATTGTCCTGTATCACCAGGTCCAGGTCGTCTACGGCGTAGAATCTGCCCCAGCGCTTGGTAATGTGTTCTAATCGGATTTCAGGCATGGTTTAACCTCCTATTCCCTTGTCCAGGCTGGCCCCGGTGAGTTTGTTGACGATGGTGTTGCACTTGGGAGTGTCCAGGATGGTGGCGGCTTCCTCCAGATTGGCGTCCATGTTCCGGAAAATGCCTCCGATCAGAATGTAGGCGAAGGGGGCATAGTGCAGACCCAGCACCACCAGGCAGGGGAACAGTCCCTTGCACCACCACAGAGGCATTTGGATGCCCAGGGTGGCAGCCAGAAGACCGTTGGAGGTGCCGGTGACGGCGTTGGAGTTGAACAGGTTCTGCCACACCACCGCCAGGGTCCACTGGGGCATGATGTAGGGGAAGATGAAAATGGAACTGAGGTACTGTTTCCAGGCAAGATTGGTCCGGGTAATGAGAAACGCAAAGATGCCTCCGAAGAAAATGGAGACCACGCAGGTGCCCGCCGCCAGATACACCGTATTCAGCAGGGGCAGCCACAGATTGGTTTTGGCCAGCCGGCTGGTAAACAGATCGATGTAGTTCACCATGCTCACCCTCGGCCACGAAGTCCCAGCAGTTGTCATAGGTCTTGGAGCCGGTGTTGTTGTACATGAAGATCTTGTTCAGGGTCTGCAGGGGCAGGTAGCCGGTGTATTCTTCGGCGGTGGTGCCGTTGGCTTCGGCCCAGTCCTTGGGGATGAAAGTGTCCAGAATACCGGTCTGGACCATCTTGGACTCGATCTGGTTGCCGTCCTGAATCAGGGTCATGGCGAAGGTGCCGGTGTCCTTCAGGGAGTCGGCGGTGAGCTGATCGAAGATCTTGTTGTTCTTGGGCTGCTGCCACTCAAACTCCAGGGTGTAGCTGGAATCGATGGACTGCAAATACTCGATGAACAGAGGCAGGGCGCTCTTGCCACGGCTGGAGTTGCCCACGCCGTAGAACATCTTGCCGTTGGACTCTTCAATGGCCTTCTTGGCCAGTTCCTCCAGGGTCATGCCCTGGGCTTCCTGAATGATTTTCTGGGTTTCCGTCAGATTTTCCGGTTCCGCCGGAGCCGGTGTGGCTGCCTGGGTTTCGCCGGAGCCATCGTTGGTAGCGGAAGGGGTCTGGGAGCCGCCGCAGGCAGCCAGAGTAAGCATCAGCGCGGCGACCAGGAGCAAAGAGACGATTCGTTTCATGTTTTCATTTCCTCCTTCGTTAACTTGACTAAAATACGATGCGGAAATCCTCCTCCGATTGGTTATTTTTATTGTAAGGCCAAAGACCTGGGATGAACAGGGGACAAATCTGCGGTTTTTTGAGTTTGACTGCGATATTTGTGAAAAATGGATGTACGAAGCAAAAAAATTATGCTATAATTAGAGAAAATTCACAACTCTGAAACCGAAGAGGGGGACTTTCGTGAAACGTTGGCGTTCAATCGTTCAGGTGCTGCCCCTGGTGCTGTGCCTGACCCTGGGCGTCTCCGGCTGTGCAAACCGGCAGCCGGAGACTGCCCGCTATGCCCCGGAGGAGGACAGACGCCTGGTGGTATACACCTCCCACAAGGAGGAGGTGTACTGGCCCATCGTCCGGGAGTTCGAGGACCGCACCGGCATCTGGGTGGAAGTGGTGGCCGGGGGCACCAACGAACTGCTGGACCGGCTGGTTCAACGGCATGGTAGGGGCGCTGAAACGGAATCAGGAGCAGCTGGTGGAAAATCAGCGGGAGCTGAACCAGGCCCAGATCCGGATGCTCCAGGCACAGCTGAATCCCCACTTCCTGTGCAATACCCTGGATACCGTGAAGTGGATCGGCAAAATCCACCAGGTGCCCCAGGTGGCGCTGATGGCCGCCAATCTGGGGGATATTCTCCGGTTCTGTATTTCCCGGGAGGAATTTGTCCCCATCAGCCGGGAGGTGGAGATCCTTCGGCGGTACATGGAGATTCAGTCCATCCGGCTGTCCGGCCGGTGCAGCCTGACGGTGGAGCTGCCCGGAGAACTGGAAGGACTGCTGGTGCCCCGGATGATTCTCCAGCCCATTGTGGAGAATGCGGTGCTTCACGGTCTTCCGGGGGTGGAGAACGGCGTGGTGCAGGTAAAAGTGTGGAAAGAGGGAGAGCGGATGAAGATCACGGTGACGGACTACACCATTTTGAACTATCTGACCCGCTACCGGATTCACCGGGCCATGAAGCTGCTCCGGGACTGCCGGATGAAGGTATACGAAGTGGCGGAGCAGGTGGGCTATCGGGACATTACTTATTTTTCCGCCACATTCAAGAAAGTGGCGGGGCTCAGCCCCTCGGAATATCAGGACACCTGCCGATGACGGCGGCGTTCCCGGAAGGGAGAAAGGAGTTTGCATGGACCACAACTATATGAAGCGGCGGATCTGGGAATCGTTTTACGAGCTGAGTACGGTGATCCCCTTTGAGAAACTGACGGTGGAGAAAATTGTCAGTCATTGCGGCATCTCCAAGGCCACCTTCTACCGTCATTTCCGGGACAAGTACGATGTGCTCAACTACAACTCTCTGGGGATTACCGAGCGGTACTTTAACGTCCGGCTGTGCGGCGGCTGGCAGGACTTTTTCGTGTGCGCCTTCCGGGAGGTTGAGAAGGACCTGGACTATTACCGCCGGGCCTTCCGGACCTCGGGGCAGAATGCCCACGCCCGGTTTCTGTTTGAGTATACCTACAGCATTGTCCGGGACTGCTTCCTGAAAACCAACCGGAAAGAGACCCTGACCCCCGGGGAGCATTTTGCCATTTCTCACTACTGCCATGGCTGCGTGGATACCCTGGAGGACTGGCTGCGGGAACCCAAAGGCGTGACCGGAGACCAGATGGCGGTGATGTACTATCAGGAGATGCCGGACTTTCTTAAAAACACCTGGACGGTGGATTGAATAGAGAAACAGTTTTTGAAAAGCGTATCAATTTGAGACAAATTT
>DVKV01000162.1 GCA_018715835.1 Candidatus Faecousia intestinavium
CTTAACCTCCATTTCAAGTTCCGGATGCCATTAGGATGTACAGGTTTTTGTTTTTTATCAGGTTTTCGATTGCAAAATGAAAAAATTCAGGATATAATGGGGGACAAGAAACAGAAGGAAGGTTGGAACCATGACAACACTGTACGAGGCGGCCTATGCCAAGCTGAACCTGACCCTGGATGTGCTGGGAAAGCGGGAGGACGGCTATCACGATTTGCAAAGTGTAATGCAGACCATTTCCATCCGGGACGATATTGAGATTGACGTAGGAACCGGAAAACCCTGGCGGCTTCTTTGCAGCGATGAAACCCTGCCGACAGATGAACGTAACCTGGCATGGAAGGCGGCGGATGTATTCTGCCGGACCATGAACCGGGACCCTGATGGACTGGAGATCCGGATTGTCAAGCGGATTCCCTCCGGAGCGGGTATGGGCGGCGGAAGCGCCGATGCCGCGGCGGTGCTGCGGGCGCTGAACCGGCACTACGGGGAGCCCCTTTCCGTTCTGGCGCTGGCAGAGCTGGGCGCCCAGGTGGGCAGTGACGTTCCCTTCTGTGTGCTGGGCGGAACCGCCATGGTGGAGGGCAGAGGAGAACGGCTGCGCAAGCTTCCCAATATGCCCGACTGCATTTTCGTGGTGTGCAAGCCGGATTTCAGTGTTTCTACCCCGGAGCTGTACGAAAAGATTGACCGGGTGGCGATTCCCCAGCGTCCGGACAACCGGGCTATGGAAACCGCCCTGCTGGCGGGAGATCTGGGAGCGGTAGCGGAGAACCTGTGCAATGTTTTTGATCCGGTTGTCACTTCGGAGCATCTGGAACTGAACTATATCAAATCCATTTGCCACAGCTATGGCGCCCTGAACCAGCAGATGACCGGCTCCGGATCGGCGGTGTTCGCTATATTGCCCAACTTTGAGTACGCTGCGGTGGTGTGCAATATGCTGAAGGACAATTATCCCAAGGTTTTTATTGCCAAACCGGTATAAAATCCCAGAATGCCGTCCATACTGGAAGTATTTCCGTATGGACGGTGTTTTTTATGGCTAAAATAGGAAAGCGAATATTTCTTTGTCTGTGTTTGGCGGCGGCAGTCTGGTGCGGAACGCTGCTGGCGGACCGGCAGCTGCTGAATGACGAGCTGATCCGCTTTCATGTGGTGGCGGACTCCGATGACCCGGAGGATCAGCAGGTGAAGCTTCTGGTGCGGGACGCAGTGGTGGAAAGTCTGTCGGAAGATTTGAGCCAGTTGGCAGATGTAGAGCAGGCAAAAGCCTACTTACAGGAGAATCTTCCCAAAATCCAGCAAATCGCCAACCAGACCCTGGCAGCAGCCGGGGTGGAAGAAGAGGCGGTGGTGAGCCTGTGCCGGGAGGCATTTCAGACCCGGGTATACGATACCTTTACCCTTCCGGCGGGGGTTTATGAGTCCTTGCGGATTGTGATTGGGGAGGGAGAGGGGCACAACTGGTGGTGCGTGGTTTTTCCCACCCTGTGCCTTCCTGCTACGTCCGAAGGCTTTGCCGAAACGGCCCAGACAGCGGGCTTTCCCGATTCCTTGTGCGGGGCGCTGACAGGGGAGGAGGAATATACCCTGCGTTTTTACGCCCTGGATGCCCTGGGAGAATTGGAGAATCTATTCTTCCGGCAATAATTTCCCGCTATCTATCCCGGCGGGTTTGTGGTATTGTATATAGAAAAAGAGAAAGAGGAGGATTTGCCATGCTGCGCTTGCTGATCGGTCGGGATTGGACGGCAAACCGGGATGAAATCATCGGCCGGATTGCCCGGGATGTGGCCAACCGACGGGAAAACCGGGTGCTGATGGTGCCGGAACTGGTGAGCCATGAGATGGAGCGCCGGCTCTGCCAGGCGGCGGGAGACACTGCCAGCCGGTATGCGGAGGTTCTGTCCTTTACCCGGCTGGCCCGCCGGGTGGCGGACAGCATGGGCAGCGGCGCCATCGCATGCCTGGATGAAGGCGGACGGGTGGTGGCCATGGCGGCGGCTGCCCGTCAGCTGAGCAGCCGCCTGAAGGCTTACGCTGCTGTGGAAACCAAGCCGGACTTCCTGTCCGGGGTCATCGACTGCATAGACGAATTCAAACGCTGCTGTATTTCCGCTGGGGACCTGGCTGTGGCGGCGGCCCAGACCGAAGGAAGCCTTGCCCAGAAACTGGAGGAACTTTCCCTGCTGATGGAGAGCTATGACAGTTTGTGCAGCCGAGGCAAACGGGACCCCCGGGATCAGATGACCTGGCTGCTGGAACAGCTGGAGCAGGGTACCTATGCCCGGGAGCATACGTTTTACATAGATGGATTCCCGGATTTTACCCGGCAGAACCTGATGATTCTGGAGCATCTGATTGAGAATGCGCCGGAGGTGACGGTGAGCCTCAACTGTGACCAGCCGGACTCGCCCCTGCTTGCCTTTGAAAAGGCAGGTCAGACAGCCCGGGAACTGCTGCAATTTGCCCGGCGGAAGGAAATTCCTGTGGAGGTGGAGACGGTGCAGCCCCACCCCACGCCTTTGGCACCGGTACGGGGCCGACTGTTTCAGGGCAGCATTTCTCCGGGAGAGGCCCGGGAATGCCTGACGGTGTGCCGGGCGGAATCGGTGTATCAGGCCTGTATGCACTGTGCCGAGCAGGTAGTGGAACTGGTCTCCCGGGGCTGCCGGTATCGGGATATTACCTTGGTATGCACCGACCTGACTACATACCAGCCGGTGGCAGATCTGGTGTTTCACCGGTTCCATATTCCGGTGTACCGGTCCGGCCGGGAGGATATTCTGCAAAAAAACGTGATTTCCACGGTTCTTACGGGAATTGAGGCGGTTCTGGGCGGTTTTGAACAGCGCAGTGTGCTGCGGTATCTGCGCTCGGCCCTGTCGCCCCTGGACCCGGACACCTGCGACCAGGTGGAGAACTATGCCATCATCTGGGGCATCCGGGGCAATCAGTGGGCAAACGACTGGACCAATCACCCTGAGGGACTGTCCGGAGACTGGAATGATGATTCCCGGAAGCAGCTGGCGGACCTGAATGCGGCCCGGGAACTTGCGATTTGGCCCCTGAAGCGGATGCAGCAGGGTTTCCGGGAGGGAAGAACTCTGGCAGACCAGATTGGCGCCGTGTACGGATTTCTTCAGGACTTGAATCTGGAACAGCGGCTGTCGGACATGGCCCTGGAAATGGACCAGGCGGGAGAAAACCGGGAGGCGCAGATTCTCAATCAGCTGTGGGAAATTCTGCTTTCCGCGCTGGAGCAGATGTATGATGTCCTGGGACAGACCCAGTGGGAGCCGGAGCATTTTTCCCGGCTACTGCGGCTGCTGCTGAGCCAATACACTGTGGGTACCATTCCGCCGGTACTGGATGCGGTGCAGATGGGACAGGTCAGCGCCATGCGGTGTCATCAGGAGAAGTATCTTCTGGTGCTGGGTGCGGAAGAGGGAAAGTTACCCGGCTATTCCGGCTCTACCGGTGTGCTCACCGACCAAGAGCGGGTGACGTTGCGGAATCTGGGGGTGCCTTTGACCGGCGGCGCCATGGAGGGCATCCAGTCGGAATTCGGCGAAATTTATGGCGTATTCTGCGGCGCTGTGGAGCATATCTGGGTGTACAGCGCCTCGGACCAGCCATCCTTTGTCTACCGTCGTTTGCTGGAATTGGCAGGGGATGAGCAGACGGTTTCCGAGAGCCTGGGCTTTGCCTGTGCAGACGCCCGGGAGGCCGGGGCTTATCTGGCCCGGTGGGGAGAAAAAGAAACCGCCCGGAGCCTGGGGGTGGAAAATTTCTACCAGGAGGCGGTGGAAAAGCGGGACTATACCCTGGGAACGGTTGCAGCGGAGCAGATCCGGAGCCTTTACGGCAACACGTTGAATCTGTCTGCTTCTCAGATTGACCGGCAGGCAGAGTGCCGGCTGTCCTATTTCCTGCGTTATGGAATGCGAGCCAAGGAACGCAAGGAAATCACAGTGGACCCGGCGGAGTTCGGAAGCTTTGTCCATGCGGTGCTGGAAAATACCGCCCGGTGCATCCGGGATATGGGGGGATTCCATCAGGTCTCTCTGGAACAGACCCAGGAGCTGGCCCACCGGTTCAGTGAGGAGTATGCAGCCCAGCGGTTTTCCCAGCTGGACTCCCAGCGGATGACTTATCTGTTCCAACGGAACCTGGGGGAACTGGACATGGTGATTCAGGAACTGTGGCAGGA
This sequence comes from Candidatus Faecousia intestinavium, assembly GCA_018715835.1. GTDB lineage: Bacteria > Bacillota > Clostridia > Oscillospirales > Oscillospiraceae > Faecousia > Faecousia intestinavium. The sequence continues at coordinate 4,217 of DVKV01000162.1, forward strand.
GCTGAGCCAGGCGCTGTTTGAGCCGGTGGAATTTGAGCTGGCTTTTGGCGGTGAGGGGAAACTGCCACCCATTGCCATTCCCAACGGAAAGATCAACGCCCTGCTCCGGGGCTTTGTGGACCGGGTGGACGTGTGGAATACCGGGGCTTGCCAGTATTTCCGGGTGGTGGATTACAAGACGGGTAAAAAAGATTTTGACTACTGCGACGTGTTCAACGGGGTGGGCCTTCAAATGCTGCTGTACCTGTTCGCCCTGCGGGACAGCGGGGGTGAGGTGCTGGGAGATAAGCCGGTTGCTGCCGGCGTCCAGTATTTCCCGGCCCGTGCCCCTTACCTCCCGGTGGAGGGCCGTGTGGATGCCCAGTCTGCTCAGGCCCAGCGTAAGCCCACCTGGCGGCGGAAGGGACTGCTGCTGGAAGATGAATCGGTTTTGCAGGCCATGGAGCCGGGAGAGGACCCACAGCGGATGAGCTATTCCATCCGGAAGGACGGCACCCTGGTTGGAGATCTGGCGAACCGGGAGCAGCTGAAGCTTCTGCGGGAGTACGTTTTTCAGGTGCTGGCGGGATTGGTGGAGGACATCGCCTCCGGTAACGTGGAGCCGAATCCTTACACCCGGGGAACCAGCCACAGTGCCTGTGACTTCTGCCCCTACGGCACCGTGTGCCACAAGGAGCAGGTGGAGGGCCGCCGGAACTACAAGACCATGACCGCCCAGCGGTTCTGGGAGGAAATCGAGAAAGAGAGGAATCGCCATGGCAGATAAGCTGACGCCGGAACAGTCCCAGGCAGTGCATGACCGGGGAGGAAGACTGCTGGTTTCCGCGGCGGCTGGGTCTGGGAAGACCAAGGTGCTGGTGGACCGGCTGCTGACCTACCTGACGGACGTACAGAATCCGGCCAATCTGGATGAATTTCTCATTATTACCTATACAAAAGCCGCAGCGTCGGAGCTGCAGGGAAAAATTGCCGCCAAGCTGACGGAACGGATTGCCCAGGAGCCGGAGAACCGGCACCTGCAAAAACAGATGCAGCGGCTGTTCCTGACCAAAATTTCTACGGTTCACGGTTTTTGCGGAGACTTGCTTCGGGAATACGCCTACCGGCTGGATTTGCCGGCAGATTTCCGGGTGGCGGATGAAAGCGAGTGCCGGGAGATCCGGGACCTGGTGATGAAGGACCTGCTGGATCAGGCCTATGCCCAGGCGGACGGGGATTTCCGGGCCTTTGCAGATACCCAGGGCCTGGGTCGGGATGACCGGCTGGTGCCGGAATTGGTGGAAAAGGTCTACGACAGCGCCCGGTGCCACCTGAATCCCGAGGGGTGGCTGGATGGGTGCATTCAGGCAGCCCAGACCCAGCAGAAAACCGATGCCGCCGATACAGTCTGGGGAGCCTATCTGTTGGAAGATCTGAAAGACTACCTGTCCTGCCAGATTGGGGTTTTCCGCCGGTGCCGGGAACTTCTGAGTTTTGAAGAGGGGATGGAAAAGCCGGAGGCCAACATTGCTTCCACCCTGACCCAGCTGGAACAGCTCTTTGCCAGCCAGACCTGGGACGAGGTGGTTCGGCAGCGGAATGTGGATTTTGGACGGCTGACTTTCCCACGGAAAAATCCCAATCCGGAACTGACTGACCGGGTAAAAGCAGCCAGAGCCGCCTGCAAAAAGGGCCTGGAGCGGAAACTGCAAAACTTTACCGACGATTCCCGGCAGCTGCTGGAGGATCTGCAGACTTCAGCGGCGGGAATCCGTGGATTGGTTTCTCTGGTAAGAGATTTTGACCGGGCCTATGCGGCGGCGAAACGCAGCCGCCGGGTGCTGGACTTCAGTGACCTGGAACACCGGACGCTGGATTTGCTGCTGGGAAAGAACCGGAGCAGCCCAACCGCTGCGGCAGCGGAAATCGCCGCTCGGTTCCGGGAGATTCTGGTGGACGAGTATCAGGACTCCAACGGCGTCCAGGACGCTATTTTTATGACGCTGTCGGAAAAGCGAAAGAACGGCTTTCTGGTGGGGGATGTGAAGCAGTCCATCTACCAGTTTCGTCTGGCGGACCCGGGAATTTTCCTGGAAAAATACCGGGACTATGTCCCGGCGGATCAAGCTGTTCCCGGGCAGGGCAGAAAGGTGCTGCTCAGCCGGAATTTCCGGTCCGGCGGCGAGGTGATTGCTGCGGTAAACGATGTGTTCACTGCCTGTATGCGCCCGAAAGTGGGAGGACTTCACTATACCCGCTCGGAAATGCTGCAGGAGGGAATCCCTCACATTCCACTGGGAACCCCGGGAGCGGAGCTGTACGCCATCCCGGTTCGGGAAAACACTTATCAGGAAGAAGCGGATTTTGTGGCGGACCGGATTCAGACCATGCTCCGGGAGGGCACCCCGGTGCGCCAGGATGGACAGCTGCGTCCGGTGGAGCCGGAGGATATCGTGATCCTGCTCCGCTCCCCGGGAAGTGCCGGGGCCATTTTCCAGCGGGCGCTGGAAGCCCGGGGAATCCGCTGCACCTCCGGCGGCAGCACCAACCTGATGCAGACGGCGGAAATTGGTACCCTCTGGTCGTTTTTGCAGATTATCCAGAATCCCCGGCAGGACATTCCCTTGATTGCCGCACTGGCAAGTCCCTTGTTCGATTTTACTGCAGATGATCTGGCAGCTTTCCGGGGTGCCCGAAAAACCGGCACGGTGTACGATGCCCTGTGTGCCGATCCAAGCCCCAAAGCCCAGAATTTCCTGAAAATCCTGAGACAGCTTCGCTGGGAAGCCCGTCAGAAGCCGCTGACCGCTCTGCTGGAAAGCTGCTTTGCCCTGACCCGGATGGACAGCATTTACGCCGCCATGCCCGGCGGCGAGGCCAAACGGGCCAATCTGCGGCTGTTCTATGAATTGGCAGTGGGCTACGAGCAGGGTAGCCTCCGGGATTTGTCCCAGTTCCTGGACTACCTTCAGACCCTGGAAAGCCGGGGCCTGGCGGCGGAGGGCTCGGTGCCTTCCGGCTGCGTTACCATTATGAGCATCCACAAATCCAAAGGACTGGAGTTCCCGGTGGTGTTTCTGAGCAACCTCTCCCGGAAGTTCAACCAGGAGAGCCTGCGCAGCCAGATTCTCTGCGACAAAACTCTGGGCCTGGGACTGTCCGCTGTGGATCAGGAAAACCGGGTGCGCTACCCGACCCTTGCAAAACGGGCCATCGCCGTGAAAATGGCAGCGGAAAGCGTATCCGAGGAAATGCGGGTGCTGTATGTGGCTATGACCCGGGCCAAGGACCGGCTGATCATGACCTATGCCTCCCAGACCATGGAAAAGGACTTGCAGGAGATTGCCCTGCGCCGGGATTTTGACGGGGGAGAACTGCTGTGCCGAGAGGCCATCTGCCTGGGGGACTGGGTGCTGCTGACGGCCATGGGTAAAACAGAGGCCGGGGCACTTCATGCTCTGGGCGGACGGCCGGAGCAGACCAAGTTGAGCGACTGCCCCTGGAAGATTGAAGCGTGTCAGGCACCGGAGCCCCAGACTGTTCTGGCGGTGGAGGAAGCTCCCCGGGAGTCCCTTTCCCCGGAGAATCTTCGGCGGCTGGCTCAGGCACTGGCATTCCAATACCCCCATCAGCAGGCCACCCGGACGCCTTCCAAGCAGACTGCTACGGAGCGAAAGGGCCGGGAAAAGGATGAGGAAGCGGCGGAGGACACCCAGGAACCAAAACTGGTCCGCCGGACCTGGAGAAAGGCGGACTTCTCCGCCGCCGGGCCTCGGGGCAAGGTCTACGGCAGTGCCATTCACGCTGCCCTGCAATATATGGACTACCGGTCTGGGGCTTCGGTACAGGAAATTTCCCGGGAAATCCAGCGCTTGGCAGAGGAAAAATTCCTGACTCAGGAGCAGGCAGATCTGATCAACTGTGAGACTCTGGCCCGGTTCTTTGCCACACCCATCGGACAGAAGCTCCGCACCGGCACGCCCTACCTGCGGGAGTTCAAATTTTCCATTCTGGAGGATGCCGGAGCGTTTGGTCCAGAGTTGGAAGGAGAGCAGATTCTCCTTCAGGGCGTGGTGGACTGTGCTCTGCTGGAGCCGGAGGGGATTACGGTTTTGGACTTCAAAACCGATGGGGTAACGGAGGAAACCCTTGCCCATGCGGTGGAAAAGTACCGCCCCCAGGTGCAGACCTATGGAAGAGCCCTGAGTCGAATCTATGAAATGCCGGTGATCCACCAATACCTGTATTTCTTTCATCTGAATCGCTTTGTGGAAGTGTGAATGTAAAAAAGACCGGGCCGTCTGTCAAAGGCGGCCCGGCGTTTTGCTTCAGCGGCAGTTCTTCTCTTCGGTCTGACTGCTGGTGCGCTTCTGATTCTGGTTCTGGGTCTGGTTGGTGTTGGAATTCTGCTTCTTGTTCTCGTTATTCATGGTTATAATCCTCCATACGATTGTTGCGGTTTACCCGCTACCTTAGCTTACCCAGCTTTTCAAGATTTATCCTTGACCCTGAAAATAAGACTGGCGATCAGACCTGCTAGGATGGCAGTGGCGATTCCGCCGGCGGAGGCTTTCAGTCCACCGGTGATAATGCCCAGAAACCCGTCCTCCTGGACAGCCTCCCGGACGCCCTGGGCCAGAGTATTGCCGAAGCCGGTGAGGGGGACGGTGGCCCCGGCTCCGGCGAACTCCACCAGCGGAGGATAAAGACCCAAAGCTCCCAGCAGTACCCCCATCACCACATAGCTGACCAGAATCCGGGCAGGAGTCAGTTTGGTTTTGTCAATGAGAATCTGCCCGATCAGGCACAGGATGCCGCCCACCACAAATGCTTTCAAATAGTCCATCTCAGTTTCCTCCTTGAATGCAGACAGCATGGCACACGCCGGGAATGGGCAGCCCCTGCTGGGTGGAGGTGGGGGAGAGCAGTGCGCCGGTTCCGCAGAACAGAATCTTTTTCAGCTTCCCTGTCTTCAGCTGGCTCAGCAGGGAGCCGCACAGGGTGATGGCGCTGCACCCGCAGCCGGAACCACCGGCGTGGACATCCTGAACGGTGTTGTCAAATACCAGGGTGCCGCAGTCTTCCAGCTTTCCCCCCAGAGAAACTCCATCCATCCGGGCAAGTTCCAGCAGCATTTCCTTGCCGATCTGCCCCAGATCTCCGGTGATGATCCGGTCGAATTCCTCCGGGCCGGTTTTCAGATCTTCAAAATGGCTTCGGATGGTGGCATAGGCTGCCGGAGCCATGGCAGCACCCATGTTGTTAGCGTCCCGGATGCCAAGGTCTGTAACCGTACCGATGGTGCAGGCAGTGATCCTGGGGCCCTTGCCCTGGCTGCAAACCAATGCGGCTCCGGAACCGGTGACGGTCCACTGGGATGTGGGAGTGCGCTGCCCGCCGTAACCCAGGGGAAACCGGTATTGCCGTTCCGAGGAAGCAAAGTGGGAGGAGGTCATGGCCACCACCTGATCCGCAAATCCACCGCCCACGGCCATAGATGCAAGCAGCAGACTTTCCGACATGGTGGAGCAGGCACCGTAAAGTCCCAGATGGGGAATTCCGGTATTTCGCAGGGTGAAGGAGGAGCCGATGCACTGATTCAGCAGATCCCCGGAGAATACCAGATCCACTTCCTGTGGAGTCAGCTCCGCTTTTTGCAGAAGCTTTCGCAGCGCCTGCTGCTGCATATGTTTTTCGGCTTGCTCCCAGGTTTTCTGGCCAAAATAGGTATCCCGGCATTTGAGGTCAAAGGTATTGGCAAGGGGGCCTTCTGCCTCCCGCTTTCCCGCCACACTGGCCCAATGCGTGATGACCGGCGGATCGCTGAGAGCAAAACTCTGTCTGCCTCGTTTGTGATTTGCCATTTTGGCACCATCCTTTCCGTTTTTCGCTAGTATGCGCAGCAGTTGCAAAACCCATGCAAATCCGTTATAATGGCGAAAAAGGAAAAGGAGACTCCATCATGGTTTATACGGTTCGCAAAGCGGAGCAGACCGACCTTCCCCGAATTCTGGAGATTTATGCCTCTGCCCGCCATTTTATGGCCCAGACCGGAAATCCCAACCAGTGGGGAACTACCCACCCGCCCAGGCAGCAGCTGGAACAGGACATCCGGCAGGGAGATCTGCTGGTAGTGGAGGATGACCAGGGCATTCACGGCGTGTTTTTCTTTTCATTGGGAGAAGATCCCACTTATGGACAGATTGATGACGGCCAATGGCACGCCCAGCGGCCTTACGGCACCATCCACCGGATTGCCTCGGACGGCTCCGGCGGGATTCTGGGCACGGCGGTGGCCTATGGGAAAGCCCGTTCCGATTATCTGCGGATTGATACCCATGAAGATAATCATGTGATGCAGCATGCATTGGGGAAGCAGGGATTCCGGCGGTGCGGCACCATTCACATTGCCGACGGCTCTCCCCGAATTGCCTACGACTTGTTGGTATAACGAAAAAACTCCCGGCATTCATCCGAATGCCGGGAGAAAATTTTGACTTTATCCGATTCGCCGGGCGCCGTAGTAATGCTCGGCCCAGTAACCGCTGGTCAGGTCGGAATAGGAGACCGTGGAGCGGGAGTTGGGGGCGTGAATAAACTGACCGTTTCCGGCGTAAATACCCACATGGGACAGTCCGGAGCCAGCAGTGTTGGCAAAGAACACCAGGTCGCCGGCCTGCAAATTCTCCTTGGAAACGGCTGTACCCTGCTGATACTGGGAGGCAACCGTGCGGTAGGCGGCGTATCCCAGCTGCCGGAGCACGTAGTAAGTAAAACCGCAGCAGTCAAAGCCGCTGGGAGAGGCACCGCCGCTGACATAGGGAGCGCCCAGATATTTTTTGGCTTCCGCTAAAATCTGTGCTCCGGTGATGGAAACGGCGCTGGCGTTGCTGCCGGTGGAAGCAGACCCGTTCAGGGCTGCGGCGCTGGGCGCAACACCGGTGGACTGGCCGCCCCGGAAGAATTTGGGGGAGTTGGGGGAGGCTTGGTTTTCATAAGGAATTTCCGTCAGAGTCAGATAATCGCTGCGGATGTAGCAGATGCTTCCATTGTAAATCACCTTGAACCAGCCTTCATTGACGCCGATGATATAGCACTTGGCGCCTTTGGAGGCGGTGGCGGTGATGGAGGATGCAGTGGAGGGACCGGAGCGCAGGTTCACGCCGGAACCGGAAACTTCACCGTAGCCCAATTCTGCATTTTCTTTGGTCAGAACCTTCAGATAGCTTTCATGCATGTAGCCGATCTGCAGGTTGTAGTTTACTTTGTACCATTCGCCGTCCTTGCTGAGAACCACGACACAGTCGTTCCGGGGTGCCATCGTCAGGGTGGAAGCGGATGTGCTGGCTTCTGAGCGAAGGCGTAAAGAAGAGGCATTGACGAAGCCAATGCCATACACGGTGGTTCCGGAAGCCGAGGCGGTTACAGAAAGGGGGCCAAGGATCATGACCAGGGCCAGTGCAAAATTGAACAGTCTGCGGGTGAATTTCATACGTTGTCCTCCGTCTTTTCTAAGCGGCCGCCGTCTGGGGACAGCAGCCGCTTTTTCTATGGACAGACCAGATTATTTGCCTGCCAGAGCGCGTTCCAGCCATACACAGCCTACGTCCAGGGCGGTGTAGAAGCCGTCTTTTTCGCTTTTCTTTACAATACGGGACCGGCCTTTCACGGCAGGATCGGTGAGCTGAAGCTGCACGGAAACCCGGGTGGCGAGGTCCATATCGCCCACCTTTTTGGTCTCCAGAATCTGGAGCATCACAATGTGGCTGTCGGCCATGGAGCCGTAGTAAACAAGATTGTCTTTCCGCATCAGCGGACGTCCTTTGTACATGAGGACGGCATTTTCTTCGGACATATTGGTACCTCCTGCAAAAATGTAATCAGATTGTAACACATTGTTACAAAACTGTCAAGCTTTTTTGCTGCCGGAATGTCGGGAGTGCCCGGACATTCCCAGAAAATAAAAATGCAGCTGAGAAAGGAAAGACGGAGGAGAAGGTATGAAATTTTC
>DVKV01000163.1 GCA_018715835.1 Candidatus Faecousia intestinavium
AAACTTGCTGCTCCCGGACTACCCGGTAGCCTCTGGCAAGGAAAAAAGGCTTTGCGGTGATGGAGGCATGGGTGGTGATGGTGCCGGCAAAGTCCTGCTCCAGATACTGACAGATGGCGCTGGCGATTCCCTGATGCTGAAAATCCTTGTGGACAAACAAACGGTCCAGATAGCCGTCGGGTGCCAGATCACCGAAGCCTAGAATTTGCCCCTGATCCACCGCAACCACGCTGCGGTGCTCCAGGAACCGTCGATTCCACTCCTCCAGATCCCGGCTTTCGGGCGCCCAGGCGTCCAGTTGTTCCTGGGTGTAATCCCGGGCATTTATGGTGTGAACGGTTTCATAGAACAGCCGGGCTGTTTCCCGGCAGTCGGAAGGCTGATAATTACGAAGCGTCATGTCGATTTCCTCCAGTTGGGTTATTCTCCTCTGGTGTGCATGGTCCAGAAAATGCACACCAGTGTTACGGCGGCCAGTTCTCCGGCCAGACAGGGAAAGTACAGTACCCGGGGCAGAATCCCCTGTGCGGGATGGCTGAGAATGCAGAGCCCCAGAAGGGTCGCTGCACCAGCCAGACTGGCCGCCAGGGCAGGGAGCCGGTTTTTTGTGGCGGGCTTTTGGGCCTGCCAGAGTTCCCGCCGTTCCAATTGCCGCAGCAGCAGTTCAGACCGGTCCCAATTCTGGGAAAAGGAGAAGCTGCTCCGGAAGACTCGCCGCCCGGGACGGTGAACCTGACAAACAACCCGGTAATCACCGAAGTGCTCCCGGAGGGACAGCACCTTGCCGATTTCCCAGGCTGACGGAGGAAGGGATGGATTCCGGGCCTGGCGTCGCAAATATTCCTGGACTTGTGCAGTTGCCTGGAGCCATTGAAGCCCGCTGCTGCCCCAGAAGGGAAGTTCCCGGGAGTCCAGAGCAAACAGCCGATCTTCTCCGGTGAGGAAAAAGACAGTGGCGCCGTGGACGGCATAACGTCCCAACCGCCGGGCCAGAACCAGGGCAAGAATGGTGCACGCGACACACAGTCCCATGGCTGTCGCCTTTCTGGGAAGGCCCAGAGAAAAACTCACCACGATTCCAAAGCTGATCAAAAGCAGCATTAGCAGCACAATCCCCACAACGCCAAGACTTAGGTGCAGAGCGTAATGATTGTTTTTTCCGGAGCTGGGGGACATCCAGATTTGCTTGATTTCCATAAAGGCCGCACCTCTTTTCACAAGGGGTCTTTCTCTCATCATAGTTGCTTTGCCGGGGAAAGGCAAGAACTTTTGAAATTAAAGAACAAAATGTAAAAAGCTCTTGACATTTCTCAAATCCTGGAGTACTCTATAAATGTAAAGAGCGTTTTACATTCTCCAAGGAGGGAAGCATCATGAAGAAAATGGATGAGATGGAGCAGAACATTGTTCTGCGCTCTATGGCATGGGGATACCGGACGGCGGCCGTGCTGCTGAGTGTCTGGGTTTTGTATCAGTGCTGGCAGACCCTGGTTCATGACGCACCGTATTTCCCGATTCCCGGATTCATTCTGTGCTGCAGTGTTTGTGTTCAGGGATTCTACCAGCTGGCGCTGCGGCAGAAGATGGTGTCCGGGGATGATGAATATCGGGAACTCAACCGGTTCGTGCGCACGGTACTCGTCACCGTGATCCTGACGGCGGCGCTGCTGGCAATCAGCGTCTGGCTGGTCCTGGCGGGTAATGCGGCATGAGAAACATTGTGCGCCAGCTGCGCAAACAGGCCGGCCTCCGGCAGGAGGATCTGGCCAGAGCATTGGGGGTCAGCCGTCAGACCGTGATTGCCATTGAAAATGACAAGTATAACCCAACTCTGGAACTGGCCATGAAGATTGCCCGGTTGCTCAAACTCCCTGTGGAGGAAATATTCTTTTTGGAAGAAGGAAAATCGACATGAACCTTTCAGCCATTCACCACATTGCCATCATCGTTTCCGACTATCCCCGTTCCAAGGACTTTTATGTGAACAAGCTGGGGTTTTCGGTGATCCGGGAGAACTATCGCCCGGATAAAGGAGACTGGAAACTGGATTTGAGAATCAACGACGATACCGAACTGGAGATTTTCGGCGTTGCCAATCCGCCTGCCCGGGTTACCCGCCCGGAGGCTGCCGGACTGCGGCACCTGGCGTTCCGTGTGGAAAATATTGAGAAAACCGCGGCAGAACTGAAAGCCTTGGGAATCCCGGTAGAGCCCATCCGGATGGATGCTTACAGTGGGAGAAAGTTTACCTTTTTTGCAGATCCCGACGGACTGCCTTTGGAACTGCACGAATAAAAATGGCCCGCTTGTCCTTTGACAGGCGGGCCAAAATTATATGGTATCCTCTTCCAGACATTGACGGAAGGTCTCCTCCAGGGCGCGGATGGCCCGGCTGCGGTAGCCGTCCGGGGGGTAGAGCAGAGCAAGATCAGCAAAATACTGTTTTTTTCCAATGCTGAGGTATTCCACACCGGGCTGAGCGATGGCGCAGGAACGATAGGTAAAAGCCAGCCCCAACCCTTGCCGAGCCAGCGCTGCGGCAAAAGATGCGGTCAGATTGGTATTCAGGGCACGGGGTTCCTTCCCAAGTTCCCGGAAGAGCCGTTCTGCGGAACTGCCCAGGATTGTGGTGCGGTTGGACAGGAGAAACTCAAAATGAAGTATTTCTGACAGGTCCACCCAGGGCCTGGGGGGACCGCCCTGACCGATTTTGACGTACTGCATGACAGGGTGCTCTTTGTTTGCCACCAGCATTACCTCATCCCGTTTGATCCTGCGTACCCCGCTGTCCTTTTGGGGGAGAAGTCCATCGGGAAAGGCAACCAGCGCCATATCCAGCTCACCGGAGGAAACGGCCTTATGCAAACGGATACTGTCCATCTCGTGAATAACCACTTCCACCGCCGGAGCGCTCTTCCGGAACCGATCCAGTACCTTGGGAAACAGATATTCCCCCCGGAACGAACTGATCCCGAAGTCAATCCGCCCTTCGCTGGGGCGCTCCATGTCCTGAACTTCCGCCCGCATCATCCGGTATTGCCGGAGAATCTGCCGGGCGCTCCGGATGTAGATTTCACCGGAGAGTGTGGGACGGACACCGCCGGATGTCCGGACAAACAATTTCGTCCCCAGTTCCGATTCCAGCCGGTTCAGAAACTGGCTCAGGCTGGACTGCGCCAGGTACAGCCGATCGGCCGCCTTACTCAGACTTCCGGCGTCGGCAATGGCTGTTACATACTCCAGCTCCCGCAGTTCCATAAAGTTTCCTCCAGTTTCAAGGTTTTTGGCGAATATGTATAATATCCGGCGGATGGATTGTGCGGTACTCATATAGATATCGGTTTTTCCGATACCTGGCATACAGAATCGGCCCTTGCGGCATCCGCTTGGTAATTATATGATAGATTCAACAGAAAAACAAGGGAATCCCACCCTGTTTTTCGACAAAATGAGTGAGAGCCAAAAACGGAAAGGAGAAAGAGATCGATGCAGAAAGTATCCATGCAGGGCGTGGTGGATATGCATGTGCATACCAACCCGGATCTGCGGCTGCGTGCCTATGATGACTTCCAGCTCTGTGACGCCGCTGTGCGGGTAGGAGCGCGGGCCATTGTCATCAAAACCCATCTGGGAAATACCACGGCCAGAGCCATTATGGCCAACCGGTACAACCAGATTGTCCATGGGGACAATGATTTTACCATGTTTGGTTCCGTCACCTTGAACCGATGTGTGGGAGGGATCAACCCGGCGGCGGTGGAGAATGCCCTGAAGCTGGGGGCCAAAGTGGTTTGGCTGCCCACCCAGTCTGCCCGCCGGCACCTGGAGATGATGAAGCAGCCCACAGACAAGGCTGTGGATGTGGTCCGGGATGGCAAGGTGGTGCCGGAACTGTTGGATGTATTCCAGCTGATCAAGGATCACAATGCGGTGCTGGGCACGGCCCATGTATCCCCGGAGGATGCGTTCATCGTGGTGGAAGCCGCCCGGAAGGCCGGAGTGGAAAAAGTGGTGGTCACCCATCCGGAGTGGTGGATTGTGGGGATGTCCGTGGAGGATCAGATTCGTCTGGTCAAGGATTATGACGTGATTCTGGAGCGGTGCTTCGCTCAGAATATGGGCGGCGGCAAGTATAAGAGCAACCTGCCGGACAACCTGGAAATCATCCGCACCGTTGGCTACAAGAATGTGATGACCGATACCGACGGCGGTCAGACGGAGAATCCCAACTGGGAAATCGCCATGGAGCAGTATCTGCAGTATCTGGCGGACAACGGCATTCCCATGGATCAGATCCGCTACATGAGCCACACCCTGCCCTGCAAGCTGCTGGGCATTGAGCCGTAAAGAAGGAGAGATTGGTTATGACTGGAACAACACTGAGTATTCTGATTATTGTTTCCATTGCCCTGGCGGTTTTCCTGGGATATAAGACAGGTATCAACACGGGCCTGTTCTGTATGGTGTTTGCCTACGCCATCGGCTGCTTTGTGATGGGCCTTACCCCCAAGAATATCATTTCCTACTGGCCCACCAGTACGATGTTCGTCATTCTGGCGGTGTCGCTGTTCTATAATGTGGCGGCGGCCAATGGAACCCTGGAAAAGCTTTCCCGGACGCTTTTGTATGCCTGCCGGAGTTTCCCCTCGATGCTTCCCTATGCGCTGTTCTTTGTGGCGGTGATTCTTTCTGTAATGGGCGCTGCCTACTTTACCGTCTTGGCGTTCCTGGCTCCCATCACCATGCTGATCTGTGAAGAGTCCAGAATGGACAAGCTCACCGGCGCCATGGCCATCAACTGCGGCGCTCTGGCTGGCGGTAATTTCCCCACGGCTGCTTTGGGCGTAATTTTCCGGGGACTGATGGATGAGGCCTACGCCAGCACGCCGGACCTTGCCGCCATTGACTCCTTCTCTTCCACGCTGACCATGTTTGCGCTGGCCATTGTGGTGTCCCTGATCCTGATTACCATCATGCGCTTTGCCGTTCCTGCCAACCGGACCATCGGTAAGGGTGTCCAGTTTACCAAGCCTGATTCCTACAACAAAGTTCAGAAGCAGACCCTGAGCCTGATTTTCATTATGATGGCTGTGGTTCTGGTATTCCCCCTGCTGAAGATGCTGCTGCCCCATGTGAAGTTCATCTCCACGGTTGCCGGCAAGATTGACGTGGGCCTGGTTGCCATTGTTTTTGCCGTAATTGCCCTGTTCCTGAAGCTGGCTCCCCAGAAAGAGATCATTGCCAAAGTGCCCTGGAACACCATTCTGATGATTGCCGGCGCCGGAATGCTGATCGCTGTAGCGGTGGAAGCCGGAACCATCGACATGCTCTCCGCCTGGATTGGCAGCAATGTGCCGGTTGTGATGATCCCGCTGGCTTTCAGCATTGTGGCTGCGATTATGAGCTTCTTCAGTTCCACCACCGGTGTGGTTACACCGGCGCTGTTCCCCCTGGTTCCTGCGCTGGCAGCATCCACTGGCCTGAACCCCGCTGTGCTGTTTACCTGCACGGTACTGGGGGCTCAGAGCTCTGCCATCAGCCCCTTCTCCTCCGGCGGCTCCCTGATCCTGGGTTCCTGCAGCAAGGAAGAAGAGCGCAACACTCTGTTTAACCGTCTGATGTTCGTAGCAGTGCCCACCAGCGTTGCCCTGAATGCGGTTTACAACCTGATTGTCTCTATGATTCTGTAATCTCCAGAGATGACGAAACTGGAAACAGGTAAGACGCAGTGGCAGAGCGCGCGTTGGATCAGAGGCTTGGGATAGGCCCCGTCCTCCAACAGAAGGCCGTTTGAGTCGTCCTCGCTGCGTAACCTGACAGATGGCGATTCCCCCGGGATTTAATCCCGGGGGAATCGTGTCTGCAAGAGAACACCGCCCTCCAGACTTGGAGGGCGGTTGGCTTTTTATAATCAGGCGTTGAACACATACTGATCCAGACGGCGGAAGGCTTCCTGTACCCGGCTCAGAGGAAGAGCCAGATTCATCCGGATGTGGGTCGGACCATGGAAGGCCCGGCCATCCTGCCAGACGACACCCACGTCCCATCCGGCTTTCATCAGTTCATCCATGGTTTTGCCGTGAGCCTTGAGCCATTCGGCGCAGTCCAGGAACAGCATATAGGTTCCCTGGGGCTTGCTGACGGTGACGCCGGGGAAGTGGGCGGCAATGTAATCGCAGGCAAAATCCACGTTCCCGGTGAGAACTTCCCGCAGCTCCTGAACCCACTGCTCGCCTTCGGGACAATAGGCCCCTACCAGAGCGTGCATGGACATGACGTTCATGGAATTATAGTGGCTGAGGGAAGATTCCTTGTCACAGCGGTCTTTGATGGCCTTGTTGTAGATAATGTGGTAGCTTCCCACCAGACCTGCCAGGTTGAAAGTTTTGGAAGGTGCGTACAGGGCAACGGTACGCATTTTGGCGTCCTCACTGACGGACTGGGTGGGGATGTGCTTGTGCCCGGACAGAAGAATGTCGCTCCAGATTTCGTCGGAAACCACCATGACATCGTATTTTTTGTAAAGGGCCATGGCTTTTTCAATTTCCCAGGCTTCCCAAACCCGACCGCAGGGATTGTGAGGGGAACAGAAGATTGCCGCGTGAATTTTTTCCTCCGCCAGCTTTTTCTCCATGTCTTCAAAGTCCATGCGCCAGATTCCCTGGTCGTCCTTTTTCAGGGGAGAGTGAACGATGTCGTAGCCATTGTTGGTCAGACAGCCGGTAAATCCCACATAGGTGGGGGAGTGGACCAGCACCTTGTCACCCCGGGAGCAGAAAACATTCAGAGCGGTTACCACGCCGCCCAGCACACCGTTTTCATAGCCGATGTTCTCAGGCGTGACGCTCATGCCGTTGTGCTCTTTTTGCCAACGGATAATGGCGTTATAATACGCATCCGAGGGACGGAAATAGCCAAAGGCGGGATGCTCTGCCCGCTGAATCATGGCCTGCTGAATGGTGGGAACTACGGGGAAGTTCATATCCGCAACCCACATGGGGATCACATCAAAGCCTTCTTTGGGGGCGGGATAGGCAGAACCCGGGGCGCCTACCGCCTCAATGGCAATGGCATCCTTGCCCCGACGATCCAGGATGGAAGTAAAATCGTATTTCATGGCCCAGTCTCCTTTGTCTTTCTAAGATGGCTCTATTATAAGAAATGCCGGGAGAAATAGCAATAGTCCCCGAAAAGAAAATGCCCTCCCCCGGCTGGAACCGGGGGAGGGGAAAAATCAGTCATCTTTGGGCAGGAACTGTTCCAGATAATCGTAGTTGAAGGCTTCCCGCACCACATTCTTGTAATAATCGTTGAAGGTTTTTCCATTGTCGTCATAGCGCCAGCCATAGCCATAGGGGTTGGAATAGCCATAGAAAACAGTGATGCAGTCCGGCTTGGGGTGAATCTCCACAAACAGGTTCTGCTCTTCCGTGGATGCTTTGGGGCTGAGACACATGAACCGTTTCAGGGGCAGCGTTTCCAGGGGCATATAGTCGGTAACCTTGGAATAGCTGATGTTCAGGTAGGTCAGACTTTCACACTCCGCCAGAGGTTCTACGCTCTCCAGCTTGTAGCAGTAGGCCAGCTCCAGCCAGGTCAGCTTCTTGCAGTTTTCAAATCCCTCCAGGGTTTTCGCTGCGCAGCCCGAAGCGATGAGTACCTCAATGTTGGGCATATATCCCACAAAACTCAGGTCGGTGAGATACTCGTTGTGGCCGATGTCCATGTATTTCACGTCTTCACAATATTTCATAGGGCCGCAGGTTTCGTCGGTAACATTATAGACCGCACGGATGGTATCGGTATCCGTCAGAGCGTTATACCGACCGCCTACACCAAAATACACTCGCCAGACCACCTTGGGGCCATCCCGGAAGTCCTCCCGGATTCCGGCCAGCACTTCACTGTCAATATCGCAGTTGTCCAGGACAAAGCGGGTACAGTTATCCAGTATGGGCAGAACCCGGCGGATATCCGCTTCGCCCTCATTGCCGATGGACTGATTCTTGAATTCCACCGTTTCATCAGTGGTGGAGATGGTTTTGCCGAACAGGGTGAAAGAATAATGGAAGGTAATGCGGGGGGCGGCATCCTGCAAAATGGCCACGTCCTCAATGGTCAGGGAACTGCTTAATTCCACATCGGTCAAATGGGTAAGAAGCCCCAGCTTGGGAGCAACTTCCTCGACCTGGGCGGTTTCCAAAGCAGTAAGATCCAGTTCCGTCACATCCTGGGTGTAGGTCTGTCCCAGAATGGTTAACACATAATCAAAGGAAAGCTCTGGATAGGTTTCCACCAGCGCATCCATCTGCTCCGTGTTCAAGGTGATGCCCGGAAGGGAGAGAACCTGCAAGTTGGGCAGGTACTGCAGATTTTCCAACAGCAGTTCATATTCATAGGCACCGGCTTCCAGGGTGGCGCTGGTGGCATCGTTGGCAACGACGCTCCCACCGAAATCCACGGTGTAGGTGACCTGAATGTCGGGGTGTTTTTCCATATAATCCAGAATGGTACTGTAGCAGTCGCTGCCGCTCAGATCAACGGATTTCAGGTTGGGATAGGAATCCAACAGGTACAGTTCGCCGGCCTTCATGATCCCTTCATAGTGTTCCACAGATTCTTTTGGAGGCTCCGTTTGGGGCTGGGTGGTTGCCGCAGCCGTAGAGGGGGGGACCTGAGAAGTGGGGGAGTTGGATTTTCCACAGCCAGCGCACAGCAGCATGGCAGCCAGAAGGCTGCCCAGACAGATGGCATTTCTAAGATAGGATCGCATGCAAGAGGGCCTCCGATAACGCATAATTACGTTAACTATAACATATACCTCTGGGAAAATCAAGAAATCGACCTGGGAATTCCGACACTTTAATAATCATTAAAAAACCAGACCGGAAGATTTGTGACAAATCCGGAGCACCATCCATGGGAAATAAAAAATCAGGCAGCCGGAGTTCCGGCTGCCTGAAAAATACCTGTTACCGGAGAACCAGTTCTCCGTTTTCGCTGTCCACGGTGATGGTCTGGCCGGGGGCCACATCGCCCTGGAGCAGCCGCTTGCTGAGCATGGTTTCTACGGTATGCTGGACATACCGGCGCAGCGGCCGGGCGCCGTACTGGGGATCGTAGGCTGCGTCCACAATGGCAGACTTTGCGGCGTCGGTCAGCTGGCAGTGAATCTGCTGGTTTTCCAGACGGCTGTTCAGCTTGTCGATCTGCAGATCGATGATCTTGGTGATGTTTTCCTTGGTCAAAGGCTTGTAGAAGACGATTTCATCCAGCCGGTTCAGGAACTCCGGACGGAAGGACCGCCGCAGCAGAGCTTCCACCTGGGCCTTGGCCTGGGGATCAATGGTGCCGTCGTCATGAACGCCGTTCAGCAGGAATTCGGAGCCCAGATTGGAGGTCAGAATCAGAATGGTGTTTTTGAAATCCACGGTCCGGCCCTGGGAGTCGGTAATCCGGCCGTCGTCCAGTACCTGCAGCAGCACATTGAACACATCCGGATGGGCCTTCTCCACCTCATCGAACAGCACCACGCTGTAGGGCTTGCGGCGAACGGCTTCCGTCAGCTGGCCGCCCTCTTCATAGCCCACATATCCGGGAGGCGCACCGATCAAACGGGACACGGAGAATTTCTCCATGTATTCGGACATATCGATCCGCACCAGATTGTTTTCGTCGTCGAACAGTGCCTGAGCCAATGTCTTGGCCAGTTCCGTTTTGCCCACGCCGGTGGGACCCAGGAACAGGAACGAGCCGATGGGACGGTTGGGGTCCTGAATTCCGGCCCGGCTGCGCTGGATGGCCTCGGTGACGGCCTGCACGGCCTCATCCTGACCCACCACTCTCTGGTGGAGGGTTTCGTCCAGATGCAGCAGTTTTTCCCGCTCTCCCTGAACCAGACGAGATACGGGAATGCCGGTCCAGCGCTCCACAATCCGGGCGATTTCCTCGTCGGTGACCCGGTCACGGAGAATGTTGTTTTCCTTGGCGGTCTGAGCCCGGCGCTCCTCTTCCTCCAGCTGACGCTGGGCTTCGGGAAGACGGCCGTACTTCAATTCAGCGGCCTTTTCCAGATCGTATTGCTGCTCGGCGGCCTCAATCTGACGGTTCAGATCTTCAATGATTTCCCGCAGCTGCTGAACCTTACCAATGGCGTTTTTCTCATTCTCCCACTGGGCCTTCATGGCGTTGAACTTGTCCCGCTCCTCGGCCAGCTCCTTCTGAAGCTCGGCCAGACGGCCCTTGGACAGTTCGTCCTCTTCCTTCTTCAGCGCGGCTTCTTCAATTTCCATCTGAATGATCTTCCGGGATACGGCATCCAGCTCCGTGGGCATGGAGTCCATCTCAG
>DVKV01000164.1 GCA_018715835.1 Candidatus Faecousia intestinavium
GTCTCGCCGGGATTCAGCACCACACCGTTGATGGCCTGACAGGCCAGCCGCAGGTTAGTGTTCCGGTTTTCGTTGGTGTTATGCTTGGTCTGCCCGGAGCCCAGAACATCCTGGAACAGAGAAGATTCGTCCAAAATATCCGGCTCAATGTATTCCATGGGAATACGGATTTCTTCTCCGAATTCCGCTTCGTCCACCAGTTTTTTCGCTTCTTCCAAATCGAACTCATAGCCGTAGGAGCCGGGCTTGATTTCGGAAGTGGTTGGATCGATGGTGGCATTTACCGGAGCAATATAGAATTCCTTGTAGATAGATTCCAGATTGATGGGATCCGGCTCCGTCAGTTCCTCAACGGTCTCTACCGTCACCAGAAACTTGTGGTCTCCATAGGCCTCCAGAACCTGCTGAAGCACCGCCTCCGGATCAAACCCAATACCCGGGGTACCCATGGTGATCACCAGAGTCTGACCGGGGGCTTTCTCATCAAATTTATCCGCAGAAAGCTCCGGCTGTTCACCCTCCAGGCCATATTTGGTCTGGGTCAGGGTACTCCCGGAATCTCCCGCATAGCTTTCCAGCACGCTGCGGATGTATCCTTCATCCACATCCACATAGTCTGTAAGGTCGACGACATAGGGCTGGATTTTGGAAGCGGCATAGGCTTGCTCCTTTTCCTGGGCGGAGCCGGTTCTGCCATAGGAATAAGCGGCGGCCACCGCTTTTTTCACATCCAAAGTCGCTTTGGTGTCCTTAGCGGACAGTTCTACCTGTACACCAGACAGGTCTATTACCATGGGCTCTGCGCCGTAGGTCTGATCGGTGATGGTTTTCACTGCGGAGATGGCTTCGTCTTCGGTCATGCCGCCCACGGGGATATCTCCGAGAAACACATTGTCCAGAATTTTCCCGTCGTAGGGATCAGAGGCGCTGGCCAGAAAAATCCCCACCACGCTAACAATCAGAATCAGCGCCATGGCGCACAGACCTGCCAGAACGTATTTCTTGTACTTGGTGCAAAAATCCATTGCGGTGTTCAGCCAGTACAGGACCGGGTTTTCCGGCTGCTCCGGATCGTCTTCCTCCGATGGGATCCCGGAATCCTCCCAGGGGGAGGACTCCTGAGCATGAGACGTACGAGCGTCGGATTTGGGAGACTGGGAGTCATCCTCTCCCGGGAAGTTGAGAACCTCTCGGAGAAGATCTTCCCCCGTGGCCTCCTGGGAGGAATTTACCTCTGATTGAGGAGATGCCTCCTGGAATGATGTTTCGGTGTGTTCAAAGTCCAGGCCCGGTTCGGGCTTGGGAATGGGCTCCTGACCGGTGAGCTGACGGAAGGTTTTTTCAATCTGCCGTTCTTCGTCCCGGTGGGGCCTGGGCTGGGAAAATTTACCTTGTGCCATGGCACGTCCTCCTGTTGCAGGATAAAAAGTTTAAGGTATTATAGCATAATCTTTTCGAAAAGCAAGAATCCTAACATTTTCTTAAGAATTCAGCACGCTGCGGTACTTGTCCACAAACACCTTGCTCTGCTTCAGACTGTCTACCCCGGAGGAAAGCTTCAGCCGGAGGGTAGGCTCTTTTGTATTGGCCAGGAAAGTGAGCCGGGATTTGTAATCCGGGTCGGAACACAGGGAAGACACCGCCTCGAAATGCAGATTGCTGAGGGTAAACAGCACATCCCCAGCCTTTTGCCGGATATCCTGAATTCCCGCCTCCCGGGCTTTGGCCCGGAGCAGTGCGATGTCGATGAGGTTCAGCACACCCTTGGGTGGTTCACCGTACCGGTCCACAATTTCGTCCAGCAGATCGTCGGCATCTTCCTGGGTGCGGATGGCAGCCATCCGGCGATACAGATCCATTCGCTCTTCTCCCCGGGAGACATAGGCTTTGTCCACATTGGCGGTAACGTTCAGATCGGCGGTGCAGTCCGGTGCCTTGGGCATCTCGCCCTTCTCCTCCAGAACCGCCTCATCCAGCAGCTTCAGGTACATATCATAGCCTACACTCATCATATGGCCAGACTGCTCGGAACCCAGCAGGTTGCCGGCACCCCGGATTTCCAGATCCCGCATGGCAATTTTGAAGCCGGAGCCGAATTCCGCAAAATCCCGGATGGCAGACAGCCGTTTTTCCGCAATTTCCGTCAGGTTTTTGTCCGGACGGTAGGTGAAATAGGCATAGGCGTGCCGGGTGGAGCGTCCTACCCGCCCCCGGAGCTGATGCAGCTGGGACAGGCCGAACCGGTCGGCATTTTCAATAATCAGGGTATTGGCGTTTGGAATGTCCAGGCCGGTTTCAATGATGGTGGTGCATACCAAAACCTGGATTTCGCCCTCGGTCATGGCCTGCATGACCTCGCCCAGAGCTTCCTCACTCATCTGCCCATGGGCAACTCCCACCCGCAGGCCGGGGATCCGACGCTGGAGGGCACTGGCGCATTCGTCAATGGTTTCCGTCCGATTGTGCAGATAGTAAACCTGGCCGCCCCGTTCCACCTCCCGGCGGATGGCGTCATCCAGCACAGCGGTATTGTGCTCCATCACAAAGGTCTGCACCGGATACCGGTCGGCAGGGGGCTCCTCAATGGTGGACATATCCCGGATGCCGGACAGCGCCATGTTCAGTGTCCGGGGAATGGGGGTTGCCGAGAGGGTCAGCACATCTACGCCCTTGGACATTTCCTTCAGCCGTTCCTTATGGCTGACACCGAAGCGCTGCTCCTCGTCAATAATCAAAAGCCCCAGATCCTTGAATTGAACGCTTTTTTGCAGCAGCTTGTGGGTACCGATGATCAGATCAATGGAACCGGCCCTGAGCTTCTGCAGGGTTTGCTGCTGCAGCTTCGGAGTTCGGAACCGGCTGAGCACGTCGATGTTTACGGGGAAACCCCGGAACCGGGCCACGGCGGTCTGATAATGCTGCTGGGCCAGCACGGTAGTGGGCACCAGGATGGCCACCTGCTTGCCGTCCATCACTGCCTTCATCACAGCTCGAAGGGCCACCTCCGTTTTTCCGAAGCCAACGTCCCCGCACAGCAGCCGATCCATGGGGGTGGGGGATTCCATATCCCGCTTGATGTCGGCAATGCAGCGCAGCTGGTCATCTGTTTCCGGATAGGGGAAGTTTTCTTCAAACTCCCGCTGCCAGGGGGCATCGGCGGAAAAAGCATAGCCGGGCTGGCGTTTCCGGGCAGCATAGAGCTGAATCAGTTCCCCGGCCATATCCTTGGCAGCCTTCCGGGCCTTGGCTTTGGTTTTCTGCCAGGCGTCAGAGCCGATCTTGTTCAGCTTCACCTGAGCATTTTCTCCGCCGCCGATGTATTTGCTGACCAGATCCAGCTGGGTGGCCGGGACGAACAGGGTATCGCTGCCCTGATAAGCAATCTTTATATAGTCTTTCACCGCATTGTCCACTTTAATCTGCTCCATGGCGACAAAGCGGCCGATGCCATAATTTTCGTGAACCACCAGATCCCCGGGCACCAGATCGGTGAAGGAGTTCAGTTTCTGACGATTGGTGGAGCCGGTTTTCTTTGCGGCTTTTTTCTTGGGAACATTCCGGGAAAGAAGCTGGCCTTCGGTGAGAACGGCGATTTTGGACAGGGGATACTCCATGCCGAAGGGCAGGGAACCGTCGCTGAGCAAAATCTGACCAGGCTTGGGCAGGGTGTTCAGGGGAATGCACAGGAAGCTGGAAAGCCCCCGCTGACTCAGCATTTCCTGCATCAGTTCCGCCCGACGACGGGAGCCACACAACACCAGGGAGCCGAATTCCATTTTCTGATAGTGGGCCAGATCAGAAGCGGCGGTGTCCATGTTGCCGCCGTAGCCGGGAAGCTGCTTGGCGGTCAAAGGGAAAAGCTGCTTGGGGGGGCACTCCTCCGGGTAGGAGGTGCCGCCGAAGGCGTCAAAATATACCACGGTGTGTCCGGTCAGACTTTTGCAGAAATCCTCCCATTGGAATACAAAATCGCACAGCTCTCCCACCAGCAGTCCACCCTGAAGCAGACTGTCCAACTGCATGCCCATCTCTTCCGAACGGCTCCGGGCGGTGCGCTGAAGGCTGCTGTGATCACAGACCACAACCAGGGCATCGCCTGGAATGTAGTCGGCGGCGGTGGCCATTTCCGGATAAATCAGGGCCATATACCGATCGGAGGCCGGATTGGAAAGGCCATTTTCATATTTTTCCAGATCTTTGGTCAGGGTGGAAATCAGGGCATCGTTCCGGTTTTTCCGGCGATTCTGTCGGGAAATCAGGTTGGTCAGATCCTGACAAAGGCCTTCGACCCCTTTGGGGTGCAGACCAGGCAGCGTTTCGCACACCGGGAGGATGGTTACCCGGTCTGTGTTCTCATTGCGGCGCTGGGACACTGGGTCAAAATAACCCATGGTATCCAATTCATCCCCGAAGAATTCCATGCGGATGGGTTGGTCGGCAGCGGGGGAGAACACATCCACAATACCGCCCCGGATGGCGAACTGACCGCTGCCCTCCACCATCCCGCACCGGCTGTATCCCGCTGCGGTCAGACGGTCAATCAGTTCGGGAAGGGGATATTCCTTCCCGGTTTCCAGGGTAAAGGCAGTGTGCAGCAGCGTGGATTTTGGAATGGTCCGCAGACTGAGGGCTTCCCAGCTGGTCAGAAGCATGGGCGTTTTTTCCATCGCCAGATCATACAGCTGGCGCAGCCGTTTCTGCTCCCAGGATCGGGAGACAACCGCTGCATCATATAGGGTCAGTTCCCGGCTGGGAAGAATCGGGGTGGACTCTCCAAGAAATCCCTTTAATTCTTCCTGAAGACGGCGGGCGGCCATGTCGTCCTGACAGACAATGACCATGGGCCGGACACAGCTGCGGGAAATGCCCGCAATCATGTGACTGCGGTTGATCTGGCCGATGCCGGTGACGGCAACGCTCTGTCCCTGCTGCAGTGCGGCAAGCATGGAACGATAGTCCCCGATGGTGTTCAGAAGCTGCAACAATTCTTCCATGGCGATACCTCGAAATTGGTTGTTTTCTCCACGCAGCAACGCGGAAAGGGGGAAGATTACCCCCTTTCCGTGGCGCTTTGACAATATCTCTCTTTTTATTCCGGATGAGAGCCGTTGAACCGGCTGGCGGCTTCCGGAACACCGCTTTCCACGATGGTGAGGGCGGCTTTCCCTGCATTTTCCAGGGAGAAGGCCAGTGCCTTCTCTTCATTGGCAGAGAAGGTGGACAAAACCCAAGCCGCCAGGTCAAACTCTGGGGTGGGCTTGGCGCCTACTCCGATTTTTACCCGGGGGAAGGACTGACTGCCCAGCTCCTGAATGATGGATTTGATGCCGTTGTGTCCGCCGGCGGAACCTTCCGCCCGGACACGAAGCCGCCCCGGAGCCAGGGAAATATCGTCAAACAGGACGATGATCCGCTGGGGCGGAATGTGAAAATAGGCAGACAGCTGCAGAACGGAGCGGCCGGACAGATTCATAAAGGTCTGAGGCTTCAGCAGAAAAAGCTTCTTCCCATGATAGGAAGTCTGCCCGTACAGACCCTGAAACTTCAGCTTGTCTATTTTGCAGTCCAGTGACTGTGCCAGCAGGTCCAGTGCGCGGAACCCACAGTTATGACGGGTTTTAACGTACTCCGGACCAGGATTTCCCAGCCCTGCAATCAGCCAGCTTTCGGAATCTGATTTTCCCAACACGGCTCAGAACAGATCGGCAATGGAAGTGGCGCCGTGAATGTGCTCAATGGCACGGGCGAACACAGGAGCCACGTCCAGGAACTTGCACTTGCCGCTGGGGGTGTTTTCTTTCTCGGGGATGGTGTTCAGGAAGAGCATTTCCTTGATGGGGCTGGCTTCCAGACGCTCGTAGGCGGGACCGGAGAGAACACCATGGGTGGCGCAGGCATAAACTTCCTTGGCACCGCCGATTTCCACAAGGGCCTTGGCGGCATTGCACAGAGAGCCAGCGGTATCCACCATGTCGTCATACAGGATGCAGGTCTTGTCCTTCACGTCGCCGATGATGTTCATGACCTCAGAAACATTGGCCTTGGGACGGCGCTTGTCCACAATAGCCAGACCCATATGCACCTTTGCGGCGAAGGCTCTGGCGCGGCCCACAGAACCCACGTCAGGAGACACAACGACGAATTCTTCGTGATTGAACTGATCCTCGGGGAATTTCTTCATGTAGTAGTCAACGAAGGTAACATTACCCAGCAGGTGATCCAGAGGGATGTCGAAGAAACCCTGAATCTGCGCAGCGTGCAGATCCATGGTCAGAATCCGGTCGGCACCGGCGGCGGTGAGCATATTGGCAACCAACTTCGCGGAGATGGGATCCCGGGACTTGGCTTTCCGATCCTGACGGGCATACCCAAAGTAGGGGATAACAGCGGTGATCCGGCCTGCGGAAGCACGGCGGCAGGCATCGATCATCACCAGTAGTTCCATCAGGTGGTCATTGACGGGCTTGCAGGTGGACTGAACCAGGAATACGTCGGAGCCACGGACGGTTTCTTCCAGAGAAACGGATGCCTCGCCGTCAGCAAAGTGCTTGACCGTGGCTTTTCCCATTTCGATGCCCAGCTCTTTGCAGATGGTCTGAGCAAACTTGGGATTGGAGTTGCCGCAGAAAACCTGAATGTTTTCACCGTATGCAATCATCGAATGAATACCTCGCTTTAATTTCTATATTTTCTTGTTTACCTGTACCCGGAAGCGACCGGGCAAACTGTACGAGTCCATTATAGCATCAGAGCAGGTGGAAAAGCAATAGAAATACGGACAAAATAACGAGAAAATTGAGATTCTTTTTTGTAAAATACAGGAAAAGAAATGAGGGGGGATTTGATATAAACCGAAATTTTGTTTGAAACACACCTTGTGAGAATCGACAAACTGTGTTATACTACTTTGTAATGATTTTTAAGACTTAGGAGCGATTTATGAACGATCAAATCCGAATCCAGGGGGCCAGGGAGAACAATCTGAAAAACATCAACCTGACGATTCCCCGGGACAAACTGGTGGTGTTTACTGGATTGAGCGGATCCGGAAAATCCAGTCTTGCTTTTGATACCATCTATGCCGAGGGTCAGAGGCGATATGTGGAGAGCCTGAGTTCCTATGCCCGGCAGTTTTTGGGCCAGATGGACAAGCCGGACGTGGATTCCATTGACGGCCTTTCACCGGCCATTTCCATCGATCAGAAGACCACCTCCAAGAATCCACGTTCCACGGTGGGAACGGTGACGGAGATCTACGACTACCTGCGTCTTCTGTGGGCACGGGTGGGTATACCCCACTGCCCCAAATGCGGCAAGGAGATCCGCCGGCAGACCATTGACCAGATTGTGGACCGGGTGGAAAATCTGGGGGAGGGAGCCAAATTTCTGGTGCTTTCTCCGGTCATCCGGGGGAAAAAGGGTGAGCATAAGAAAGTCTTTGAGGATGCCCGGAAAGCGGGCTTTTCCCGGGTGCGAGTGGATGGCATCCTGTATGACCTGACAGAAGAGATCAGCTGCGAGAAAAACAAAAAACACAACATTGAGCTGGTGGTGGATCGGCTGGTGCTGAAAGACGGTCTTCGCCGCCGTTTGACCGACTCCATTGAAACGGCCTGCAACCATTCTGGCGGCCTGGTGACCATTTCCCTTCCCGCAACCCAGGAAGAACTGAGTTTTTCCCAGAATTATGCCTGTGATGACTGCGGCATCAGCCTGACGGAACTGGAACCCCGGATGTTTTCTTTCAACAATCCCAGCGGCGCTTGTCCCAGCTGCACCGGCCTGGGATTTCAGCTGATCGCTGACGAGGATCTGGTGATCCCGGACAAGGACAAGTCGATTTTCGACGGGGCCATTCAGGCTCCCGGCTGGCAGAGCGCCCGGACGGATTCCATTTTCCGGATGTATTTTGAGGCGCTGGCACAAAAATACCATTTCTCCCTGACGGCGCCGGTGAAAGAACTATCCAGGGATGCCATGGACGTAATTCTCTACGGTACCAAAGGGGAGAAGCTTCGGATGACCTACAACCGTGGCAATGGCATGGGAGTGCTGGAGCAGCCCTTTGAAGGAATCCTGAACAACGTGTCCCGCCGGTATCGGGAAACTCAGTCCGACGCGGCCAGAAAGGAACTGGAGGAGTGCATGACCACGGCGCCCTGTCCCCAGTGCCACGGGGACAGGCTTTCGGAGATCGCCCGGGCGGTTACCGTGGGAGGTATCGGCATTATGGACTTCTGCCGGATGAGCATTCTGGAAGAACTGCAGTTTATGGAGCAGTTGAAGCTGGAAGGGAATATGGCCCTGGTGGCAGAGCAGATCGTGAAGGAAATCCGATCCCGGCTTCAGTTTCTTTCCGACGTGGGACTGGGCTATCTGACCTTGTCCAGAGCTTCCGGTACCCTGTCCGGCGGCGAAAGCCAGCGAATCCGCCTGGCTACCCAGATCGGCTCCTCGTTGATGGGGGTCCTGTACATTCTGGATGAGCCTTCCATTGGTCTGCACCAGCGGGACAATGACAAACTTCTGGGTACGCTGAAAAAGCTCCGGGACCTGGGCAACACCCTGATTGTGGTGGAGCATGACGAGGACACCATGCGGGCGGCGGATTTCATTGTGGATGTGGGCCCGGGAGCGGGAAGCCACGGAGGAGAAATCGTGGCAGCTGGTACGCTGGAGGATATTCTTGCCTGTAAAGAGTCCATCACGGGGCAGTACCTGTCCGGCGTGAAGAAAATCCCGGTTCCGACCCAGCGCCGTACCGGAAACGGGAACTTCCTGACGGTACGGGGTGCAGCGGAAAACAATTTGAAAGACGTGGACGTCCAGATCCCTCTGGGGACCCTGACCTGTGTGACAGGCGTTTCCGGGTCCGGAAAGTCCAGTCTGGTCAACGAAGTGCTGAACAAGACCCTCCTGGGCAAGCTGAATCATGCCCGCACCCGCCCCGGGGCCTGCCGGTGTGTGGAGGGAATGGAATACCTGGACAAGGTCATTGACATTGACCAGAGCCCCATCGGACGGACGCCTCGTTCCAACCCCGCAACGTATACGGGGCTGTTCAATGATATCAGGGATCTGTTTGCCTCCACAAACGATGCCAAAATCCGGGGTTATGGCCCGGGACGGTTCTCCTTTAACGTAAAGGGCGGACGGTGCGAGGCCTGCAATGGTGACGGCCTGGTGAAAATTGAAATGCACTTCCTGGCGGACGTGTTCGTGCCCTGTGAGGTATGCCACGGTGCCCGGTACAACCGGGAAACTCTGGAAGTGCACTATAAAGGGAAGAATATCGCCCAGGTTCTGGATATGACGGCGGAGGAAGCGGTGGATTTCTTTGAGAATCTGCCAAAAATCCGCCGAAAGGCCCAAACTCTGGTGGAAGTTGGTCTGGGATATGTGAAACTGGGACAGTCCAGTACTACCCTCTCCGGCGGTGAAGCCCAGCGGGTGAAGCTGGCCACGGAGCTTGCCCGGGTGGCAACAGGAAAGACCATCTATATTCTGGATGAGCCCACCACCGGCCTCCATGCAGCGGACGTTCACAAACTGATTGATGTCCTGCAGCGCCTGGTGGATGCCGGCAATACGGTCCTGGTGATTGAACACAATCTGGACGTGATCAAAACCGCGGATTATATCATTGATCTGGGTCCGGAGGGCGGCAGCGGCGGTGGCTATGTGGTCGCCACCGGCACCCCGGAGGAAGTGGCCAAGGTGGAACAGAGCTATACCGGGCAGTACCTGAAATCCTATCTGAACCCCTGAATGAAAAACCCCGGCTGGTAACCAGCCGGGACATTCCGGATCGTCAATTCTCTGGACGATAGACTTGCAGGGGCAGACAGTCGGACAGCTCAACCAGGGCGTGATCCCATCCACCGGCGTAATCCGGGCGGAGAATCGGGGAGCGGAGCACATCGGTTCCCGATTCCCGCAGGGCGATGGTCATGGTCACCCGTGTTCCGGTTTTCCCGGGCTGGTCAATCAGCACGGTGCCCCCGTGATTGGCAGCAGCGCTGCGGATCAGAACAAAGCCCAGCCCGATTCCGTTCAGGCTGTCATCCAAAGAAGGGTGCCGCAGATAACGCTGAAAGACGTTTCCCCGCACTGCTTCAGGAATTCCTTTGCCGCTGTCTTGAACGCACAGCCGGAGCATCTTCCCCCGGCGGGTGAGGGCGGCGGAAATGGTTCCCCCTTTTTCGGAGGCTTTCCCAGCATTGGATAGCAGGTTCAAAACAGCGCGTTCCAGCTGCTCAGCATCTGCCATTCCGAAGATGGGCTGATCGGGGATGGAGAATTCCAGATTAAGATCTGCGGAGTTCAGCAGAGTCTGGGCCTTTTCCAGGATTTCTCCAAACAGAGCGGTGAGATTCTGATATTCCGGGTGATAGCCCGTGTGATAACGTCCAGCGTCAGACATATTGCTGATGGTGCGCAGCATCTGGTGCATCCCACGGTTCAGAAGCGCTGCCTGTTCTGCACCGTGTGGATTCTCCTGGGAAGCCAGAGGGATCATGCGCTGAGCGGCGATCATTATACTGCTGAGGGATTGGCGCAGCTCCTGGGCGGATAATGCCATGGCCTGTAAGGCAGTGTCCTCCTGAAGCGGGTCAAAGAGGAAGATATCCCAACCATCCACACGGGTGACGGTCACCCCACATCCTTCGGGCATCAGGTTCAGGGCAAGGGACAGACATCCTTCCTGAAAATCCTCATATTCTTCCAGTCCGGTGGCCAGCAGAGTACGAATGTCTGCTCCGGGAGAGAGGGGCAGCCCCTGGGCGGCGGGGTTGACGTGGAGAATCTGGTGATCCTTGACACAGAACCCAGGGCGAAGCTGTAAATCCAGCATGCCGAATATATCTCGATTTTCTTCCATGTGGGTCCTCCTTCGTGTGTCTGTAGCATATGCAAAAAGCCGGATTTCTTACCCGGCGGGATTCGACGGGTATCTTCATTGTACCGGGATTCGACAAAAATAGCAAGGGCAATTTTATTTGAGGTGAAGCTATGGCCAAAGCATCCATACACAAAGGTCACCGGGAACGACTGAAAGAGCGGTTCCTGACGGAGGGCCTGGACAATTTTACGGATACCCAGGCGCTGGAACTGCTTCTGTTTTACGCCATTCCCCAAAAGGATACCAATCCCATCGCCCATGAGCTGCTGGCCCACTTCGGCAGTTTGTCCCGGGTACTGGAAGCGCCGGTGGAGGAACTAAAAAAGGTGCCGGGGATCAGCGACCATTCCGCAACGCTGCTGAGCCTGGTCACGGCACTGAGCCGGTATTACCAGGTTGATTGCAGCCAGCGGGTGGAGATGCTGACCACTCTGGATGCTTGTGGGGCCTATCTGGTGCCCTACTTTTTCGGCCGGACCCGGGAAACGGTATTCCTGCTGTGCATGGATGCCAAATGCAAGGTGATCTGTTGCCGGGAAGTGGGGGAGGGAAGCGTGAACTCTGCCAGTATCTCTGTCCGCTCCATTGTAGAGGTGGCGCTGAACACCCGGGCCACCACGGTGGTTCTGGCTCACAATCACCCCAGCGGAGTAGCGGTGCCTTCGGTGGAGGATGTGCAGACCACCCGCCGAATTGCGGCGGCGCTCCAGGCGGTGGAGGTACACCTGGCCGATCACATCGTGGTTTCGGAAGGGGACTATGTATCCATGGTTCAGTCCGGCTACCGGTTTGACGTGCCAATGCTGCCATAAGGAGGAAAAGAAATGGATCAATTCAAACTGGTTTCGGAATACAGACCCTCCGGAGATCAGCCCCAGGCCATTGCCGGACTGGTTAACGGGGTGAATTGGGGATTGCGGGAGCAGACCCTTCTGGGTGTAACCGGTTCCGGCAAGACCTTTACCATGGCGTCGGTGATTGCCCAGCTGAACCGGCCTACCCTGGTGCTGGCCCACAACAAGACCTTGGCAGCCCAGCTGTGCAGTGAGTTCCGGGAGTTTTTCCCGGAAAACGCGGTGGAATATTTTATTTCCTATTATGACTACTACCAGCCCGAGGCCTATATTGCCCACACGGATACCTACATTGAAAAGGATGCCTCCGTAAACGAGGAAATTGACCGGCTGCGACACTCCGCAACCTCCGCTCTGTTTGAGCGGCGGGATGTGATTGTGGTCAGTTCCGTCAGCTGCCTGTATGGTCTGGGCGACCCCATCGACTATAAGAGCATGGTGATTTCCCTGCGGGTGGGGCAGGAATACCCTTTGGATGATGTGCTGAAAAAGCTGGCGGAGATTCGCTATGAGCGGAATGATCTGGACTTTTCCCGGAATAAGTTCCGGCTCCGCGGAGACACCCTGGAAATCTATCCCGCCTATTGGTCGGGACGGGCCATCCGGGTGGAATTTTTCGGAGATGAAGTGGACAGAATCAGCGAGATCAATGCGGTTTCCGGAATTGCGGAACGGTATGTGGACCATGTGGCCATCTACCCCGCCAGCCACTATGTGGCCTCCAAAGAAAAGCTCCAACGGGCCATGCTGGAAATTCAGAAGGAGTGCGACCAGCAGGTTGCCTGGTTCCGTTCAAAGGACAAGCTGATTGAGGCTCAGCGGATCGCCCAGCGCACCGCTTACGATTTGGAGATGCTGACGGAAATCGGATTCTGCAACGGCATTGAGAACTATTCCCGGGTGATCCAGGGACGGGCGCCGGGAACGCCGCCTACCACGCTGCTGGATTATTTTCCCAAGGATTTTCTCATGTTTATCGACGAAAGCCATGTAACCCTGCCTCAGTGCCGGGCGATGTATGCCGGAGACCGGAGCCGGAAGGACGCCCTGGTGAACTACGGTTTCCGCCTGCCCTCGGCCTACGACAACCGTCCCCTGAATTTTACGGAATTTGACCAGAAAATCAATCAGGTGATCTATGTTTCCGCTACTCCTGGAGACTACGAACAGACCCGCTCCGGGCAGATTGTGGAGCAGGTGATCCGTCCCACCGGCCTTTTAGACCCAGAGGTGGAGGTGCGGCCCATTGACGGGCAGATTGACGACCTGATCGGTGAAATCAATGCCCGGACCGCAAAGCAGGAGCGGGTGCTGGTGACTACCCTGACCAAGAAGATGGCGGAGGATCTGACCACCTATCTGCAAAAGGCGGGGATCAAGGTCCGGTATATGCACTCGGACATCGGCGCCATGGAGCGGATGGAGATCATTCGGGATCTGCGGATGGCAAAATTCGATGTGCTGGTGGGAATCAATCTGCTGCGGGAGGGCCTGGACTTGCCGGAAGTCAGCCTGGTGGCCATTCTGGATGCGGACAAGGAGGGCTTCCTTCGCAGCGAAACCAGCCTGATTCAGACCATTGGCCGGGCAGCCCGGAATGCGGAAGGCAAGGTCATCATGTATGCCGATTCCGTAACGCCTTCCATGCGAAAGGCTATGGATGAAACGGCACGGCGCAGAAGCATTCAGAATGCCTACAATCAGGAACATGGCATTGTGCCCAAAACCGTTATCAAATCGGTCCGGGACCTGATCGAAATTTCTTCCCCCACGGCGGAGCGAAAAGGCCGCAGTGGTGTGAAGATGACCAAGGCGGAGAAGGAACGGGAGATTGCCCGTCTGGAGAAGCAGATGAAGGAAGCTGCACGGATGATGGAATACGAATACGCCGCGGTTTTGCGGGATCAGATCATCGAACTCCGGGGAAGCAAATAAAAAAAGACGGACGCATCCTTTACGGTGCGTCCGTTCCTTCTTCCACGGGAGAAAACCGTGGGCCGCAGTAGCCATCCCGCTCCACGGTTTCCGACCACATGGCCGCTGGACGAACCCACAGTCCGCCTTCGCCGTACAGGGCACGGTAAACCACCATGGGCTCCATGGTTTCCGAATGGGATGCCACACCGATCACCTCGTAAAGGTTTCCCTTGAAGTGCCGGTATTTTCCGGGTTTGATTTCCATAGCAGCTCCTTACAAAACAGCGCCGGGACTTTCCCGGCGCTGTGTAATTTGTTTCATCAGCCGGTGGGAACGTTGCCGCGGGCGGCGCTGTCCAGCACCAGAGATGCATCGAAGAGGGTATAGCTGGTGTTATTGAAGTAATTGGCGTAGTGCTGCATATATTCGCCGGTGACCATCAGACGGTTCTGGCGGACATAGTTGGTGTTCACCTCTGCCGAAGGCTGGGTTCCATGGGTGATGAAATACCGGAAACCGCTGTTGTAAATAGCATTGAAGGCCTGACTGGTGGTGCCATAGGAGGTCAGACCACTGGTCTTGGCAAAGATAAAGATATTGCAGTCTCCGCCCAAAACAGGCAAAACCTGCTGTGTCCAGGACTGGATATCGGCAGAAATCTGCTGCACGCTGTAAGAGGCGTAGGCTACATCGCCGAAGGTATAACAAGCAAAGGTATATCCTTTCTCCTTCAGCGCCTTGGCCACTTCCATGGCCTGTGCCTTTTCCTGATCCACATAATCCTGACCCTTTGTTGCCACAAATTCGTTGGTACAGCGATAGCCGAGAACACCATCTTTACCGCTGACTGCCAGGGTCGCCCGGGCACCTCGATAGGAGAAGTCTGGATGTTCCTTGATGAAGGACTCCAGGATGGGAACCAGATCGTAGTCACCGACAAGGGTTTCACCGCTGGCGTTCACGTACTCATTCTTGATTTCTCCATTGCTGATCACCAGCTTGCTGGCGAAACCGTCGCCGCCGGCGTCGGCAACACCGTCTTCGTTGCTGTCCACCATGTACAGATAATAGTTTACCATGGTTTCGGTAATCATAACGGGCTTCTTCCCTTCGGGAAGGTAGATAGGAACGGTCGCAAATACGTCATTGCCGGAGGTGTCCTTGTTGGACCCAGTGAAGCTGTCAAAATCCACCAGGACATAGCCGTTGTCATACAGCTGCTGCAAAATTTTCCGGAATTCTCCAGTGGTCACAAAGTTCCGGTTGTAGGAGCCGCCCAACTCCTGATCTGCAAAGGCACGGGTAGTATCCTCAATCAGCACATGGAAGCTCAAGTTGGGGATCACGTTGGGGTCCTGATGGGCCTTCAGCTGGTCCTTTGCCAGGGAGTAGTCCCGGATCTTGGCGGCGACCTCCTCGTTGGAGACATCCAGTGTCTGGAGCAGGGCAATGGCACCATCATAGTCATAACCGGTCACCAGGGCCTCCGCTTCATCCATTACCTGCTGTACCCGCTGGGCTTCCTGTTCCGCGGCGCTGATGGAGGAACTCAAATGGCTCTCCGCCCGGTCCGCTTCATCCTTTTTCAGTTGAATGAAGTCGGTAAGGGCACCGATTACAAAAGACATCACCAGAACCAGGCAGACACAGGCAATGATGGGCGGGAGGTAAACCTCCTTAAAGATCTGGATGGGCGCCTTCCGCCGGCGGCGCCGAGGATTCTTGGGGTCCGGCGCAGGCTCACGCAGTTCCTTGTTGAACACGGGGGCGAAATACACATCATAGAACTTGCCGAAGATATTGGGCATGGCAATCTTGGGAAGATTGACCTTGGGCGCTTTCCGCTTGGGCCGCGCGGCAGTCTTTTTTCGTCTGGGGTGTTCTTCGTCCGCTTCCCCCGGCTGCTCCCCGTCGTCAAAATCCGGATAATCCGGATCGTACTGCTCCGGGTCGTACTGCTGTGGGTCTTCAAACTCCTGATCCTGTAGGTTCATATCCATCTCCTCGGGGTAGTCAGCCCCGGACAGATCCGGATCGTACATCTGATGGTCAGGGTAATCCTCTGCGTCGGAAAAATCCCCCGGGTCGTCCTCGTCATATGTCTGTTCTTCCTCTTCCGCTTCACGACCCATATTCAGGAAATCGTCCAGCCCTGCGTCCGCATCAAAATCCCCGTTGAGATCTTCGTCCTCAAAAAGGGAGTTGTCTGTGTCCTCCGAAGTGCCGGGAGCGGGATTCTGAGAAGACAGGCCCAGTTCTTCATCGGAAAATTCGTTCAGGTCTACCGTATCATCATTGGCGTCCGAGCCCAGAAGTGTCTTCGGATCAAAACCATATTCTTTTTCAAAGTCGAAATCGATATCGAAATCGTTCTTACCCATTTATGCATCCCTACCTTTTGGTACCATCAATGGTATAGTCAATGATATTCTATCATTGACAACGAAAAAAAGCAAGAACATTTGGCACATTTGCGAAAAAAAGCGATACCGGTCGTAACGGAAATGTTGTACTTCTGAAATCCTCCGGAACGGGAGAAAAGCCGGGAGGGGAGAGGA
>DVKV01000165.1 GCA_018715835.1 Candidatus Faecousia intestinavium
GCTATATGGATGCCATCGCCCTGCACCAATATGGATTTGACTGTGCGGTGGCCTCCTTGGGAACCGCTCTGACGGAAGACGGCGCCACGCTGCTGTCCAAATACACCGATCAGGTGGTTCTGATCTATGACGGCGATGCCGCCGGGCAGAACGCAACCCAGCGTGCCATTCCCATTCTGGAGCGGGCTGGCCTACAGGTAAAGGTGCTGCAAATGCGGGACGCCAAGGACCCGGACGAATTCCTGAAAAAATTTGGGGCAGATCGATTCAAACTGCTGCTGGAGGAATCATCCAACCGGGTGGAGTACCAGTTGAAAGCCATTGCCCGGAAATATGACCTGAGAGACGATGACCAAAAGGTGAATTTCCTTCAGGAGTCGGCGGAGCTGGTCAGCACCTTGTCCAGCGCTGTTCAGCGGGAGGTTTATGCCGGTCGTGTGGCGGAAGCTGCCGGAATCAGCATGGAGGCCATGAATCTGGAGGTCTCCCGCGCCAGAAAAAGACGCCTGGCCAAGGAGCGAAAGAAACAGGAGAAAATCGACCTGGCCCCGGCCCGGTCCCTCCAGCCCAAGAGCCGGAGTATTCATTATGACAATCTGAAGTCTGCCATGGCGGAGGAATTGCTGCTGGCGATGATTCTGAAAGAGCCGGCACTGCTGGACCAGACCGGCTCTTTACAGCCGGAGATGTTTTCTTCCGAGCTTTTGGGGCGGGTTTACCGGCAGCTGAGGAAGCGGCACGAGCAGGGCTTTGAGGTTACCTTGAGCGGGCTGGAAGACATGACACCAGAAGAAATGTCTCACATTGCGGGGGTGGCTCAGCGTCAGACAGGGCCGGTCAATGAACAGGCACTGCTGGATTGTGTGCGAACCATTCAGGGAGAGCATCAGGCTGCCAGTGCTAAATCAGAGGAAGATTTAATGGCAATGCGTGACAGTTTGCAAAAAAGAAAAGGGTATCGACAATGACAGTTCAAATGGATCAACAATCGGATATCCCGGTCAGCGCAGGGGAAGACGATGTCCGTCAATTTCTCCGGGAAATCCGGGAGTATCCCAGACTCACAGCGGAGCAGGAACGGGATCTGGCGAAGCGATGCGCAGAGGGAGACGAAGATGCCATCCGCCAGATGGTAAACTCCAATCTTCGGCTGGTGGTTTCCATCGCCCGGGAGTACACCGGACGGGGGGTTGCACTGCTGGATCTGATTCAGGAGGGCAGCATCGGCCTCCTGGCGGCGGCCAGAAAATTTGACTATACCATGGACTGCCGTTTTTCCACCTATGCAACCAAATGGATTCGGCAGGGGGTTACCCGGTGCCTGATGAATCATGCAGGACCCATCCGGGTGCCGCTGCACACTGCAGAGAAAATTCGAAAAATTCAGGCGGCCCGGACGGCGCTGCGCCAGGAGACCGGGGAGGAACCCAGCCTGGAGGCGGTTGCCCAGCGAAGCGGCCTGACAACGGACAAAGTGCAGGAACTGCTAAAATTGGATCCGGATGTCTGTTCACTGGATGTTCCCATCGGGGAGGAGGAAGACGGGGCGCTGCAATCCTTGGTGGAAGATGTCCAGGCTCCCCAGCCATACCAGACGTTGGTGCGCCAGGAGCTGGAACATACCCTGGAAAAGCTGTTGTCCACGCTCAATCCCCGGCAGCAGCAGATTTTGCGCCTGCATTTCGGCATGGTGGACGGAAACAGCTATTCTCTGGAAGAGATCGGCAAACAGCTTGGGATCTCCAAGGAACGGGTGCGTCAGATTGAGCGGCAGGCCATTCTAAAACTGCAAAAGAACGGTGAAAGCCTGGGATTGGAGGATTTTCTCAATGAATGAGTTGGATTTTTCCTTTGGAGACAGCCCCTGGGAACAGCTGCTGTCCTCCCGTCAGCCTGGGGAGTCGGTTTCGGCTGCTCATTTGCTGGCACTACTGGAGGAGGAAGAAGAGCAGGCAGTGGAAGATGCTTTTCAGGATCTGGAATCCATGGAGATCGGGCTGGATGTGTCGGATCTGCCGCGGGTGAAAGCCGCAGGAGAAGCCACGGCCCGTCTGCTTCGGGAAATGGAGCTGAGCAAGGACGGCATTACCCCGGACCAGTGGGAGCCGGATGATCCGCTGCGGATGTATCTGGAAGAACTGGCGGCGACGCCCGTATACGGGGAAGAGGGCCTTCTGGTGGCTCAGGCCGCCCAGGGCGACGAGCAGGCAAAGCAGAATCTGGCCTGTATGGGACTGTCCCGGGTGCTGGAAATTGCCCGGGAATTCACAGGATTTGGGGTACTGCTCCTGGATTTGATTCAGGAGGGAAGCCTGGGTCTCTGGCAGGCGGTGAACCGGTGCGATGGCAGCAACTATAAAAACATCCGGGATTTCTGGATCCGGTTTTACATGGCCAAGGCGGTCACCCTGCAGGCCAGGGCAAACGGTGTGGGACAAAAAGCCCGCAGAGGACTGGAAGACTATAAGCAGGTGGATGAGCGCCTTCTGGGTGAATTGGGTAGAAATCCCACGCTGGAAGAAATTGCCGAGCAGCTGCACATGGAACTGGAGGAAGCGGAGTCCATCCGGAAAATGCTGGATGATGCCCGCCTGCTGGCCCAGGTGAAGACACCGGAAGAACCGGAGGAAGAGGAACAAACCCAGCAGCAGGCTGTGGAGGATACAGCCCAATTCCAAAGCCGGGCACGGATTCTGGATATGCTTTCCGGCCTGGATCAGAAGGAGGCGGAGCTTCTGACTCTTCGCTTCGGCCTGGAAGGAAAGCCCCCGGTGATGCCGGAGGAAGCTGGCAAACGGCTTGGAATTTCACCCCAGGCGGTTTTGCAGATGGAAACCGCTGCATTGGCAAAGCTTCGCAACGGTCAGAAAAACGGAACTCTTTCCCAATAGAACAACAGAAAGCAGGTTTGCCTTATGGAAAAGAAAATCTCCATTGCCATTGACGGACCCGCCGGTGCGGGGAAAAGCACCATTGCCCGTCGGCTGGCCAAGGAACTGGGGTTTTATTACGTAGACACCGGTGCCATTTACCGCACAGTGGCATATTTCTTCGATCTGTGGGGAATCAGCCCCAAAGATGCCGACGGAATCCGCCGGTATATCGATGAACTGAACATCGCCATGGAATATGACGAGGAAGGTGTTCAGCATATGATCATGAACGGCATGGATGTGACGGGGGACATCCGCACCCAGGATATCTCCCAGAAAGCCAGCCTTGTGTCGGCCCAGCCTTTGGTTCGGGATCTGCTTCTGGAGATGCAGCGGGAGGTTGCCCGGAAGCACAACGTAATTATGGACGGCCGGGACATCGGCACGGTGGTACTGCCCAAGGCCACAGTAAAGATCTTCCTCACTGCCACACCGGAGATCCGGGCACAGCGCCGGACCAAGGAATTGGCGGCCCGGGGCGAAAAGGCGGATTATGCCAGAATTCTTCGGGAAATTCAGCAGCGAGATTACCAGGACACCCACCGGGAGATTGCGCCGCTGAAAATGGCCCGGGATTCTATCAAGGTGGACACTTCTCAGATGAATCTGGAGGAAGTGGTGGCTCACATCCGGGAAATTGTGGAGAAGAAGGTGACGCAATGAGCGTTCGGATTGCCGAAAGCGCCGGATTTTGCTTCGGGGTCAACCGTGCGGTGGAACTGGTGGAGCAGGCGGCTAAGGCTGGAAAACGTGTGGTAACCCTTGGCCCTATTATCCACAACCGCCATGTGGTGGATCATTTTCAGGCAATGGGCGTGAAGGTAATAGACACGCCGGAGGAAGCCCGGGCTGGTGATACGGTGATCATCCGCTCCCACGGCGTGGGCAGGGCAGTGTATGAAGCCCTGGAAAAACGGGACGTGGAGATCATTGACGCAACCTGTCCTTTCGTGAAGCGGATCCACACCATTGTCAGCCGGGCAGAGGAGGAAGGGCGTCTTCCTGTAATCATCGGCAC
>DVKV01000166.1 GCA_018715835.1 Candidatus Faecousia intestinavium
GCAGAAGCAGCGCATCGCCATCGCCCGGATCTTCCTGAAGAATCCCCCCATTCTGATTCTGGACGAGGCCACCTCCGCCCTGGACTCGGTTACCGAGGCCAAAATCCAGCGGGCCTTCGACGCCCTGGCTCAGGGACGGACCTCCCTGATCATCGCCCACCGGCTCAGCACCATCCGCAGTGCCAACCGGATTGTCTCCATCGCCGACGGCGTGATCACCGAGTGCGGCACCCACCAGCAGCTGCTGGAAAGCGGCGGCATCTACGCCCAGCTGTACAAAACCCAGAACGCCCTGGCTCTGGAAGCCATGCGCTGAAACAGAAACTGCCCGGCAGGATGTTTCCTGCCGGGCTTTTGCTGCTCAGTATGTAATTTCTCCGTCGTGGGTCATCAGAGTGGCCGCAGATACCTTAGGGATGGCCAGAACCTGCTCCACCAGTTCCTCTTCCCGCTTGGTTTTCAGCTCCACAATCAGATCGATGCCCGCCCCGGTTCGGTTCCGGGACTTGATCTTATAGTAGCTGGTATTGGCTTTCAGCACACCATGAAGCGGCTCCTGAATTCCGGGGTCTGTGCCGTTGACCAGCAGGAGCAGCGCCGGTTTGGCATTGGGCACAAAGTGGAGGCCCAGCATAACCAGCGTGATCAGCACCGAAGCTTCCGCCGCCAGCTCGATCAGCGATGCGCCGCAGATGATGCCCACGGAAATGGCCCAGAACAGGAATGCCAGATCCATGGGTTCCTTCACCGCCGTGCGGAACCGGACGATGGACAGCGCACCCACCATGCCCAGGGAAATCACCGCATTGGACTGGATGGTGACAATAATGGAGGCAGTAATCATGGCGATGATGGGCAGAGAGATGGCGAAGGATTTGGAGTAAAACGCTTTCCGGCACACCATCCGGTAGACAACAAAGATGTAAATTCCGATCACCGCCGCCACGATCAGGGTGACCAGAATGTCCGGAGTGGAAAGCTCCGAATTGAACTGGCTGAGAAACGATTTTTTCAACACATCCTGAATGCTCATTTTTCTTCTCCCTATACTGTAAATTTTCGGCACAGATAATATTTGGAAAAGCCGCTCTGCCGCAGACTTCCCAGGTTCATCACCTGGTAGAGAAAGTCCGGAAGAAATTCATCGTATTTCACTTCCAGCACATGGCGTCCTGTGGGCAGCACCGGCCGAAGGGGCGGATCCTGGTCAAAAAAACGGCTGACATCCGATGATGAACCGATGTTCCGGTCGAAGGTGATGCGCACGTTTCCCGCCGGGTATACAAAGGGCGTGCGCTCATAGGCCACAATGACTTTGGGCCGCAGGACGTCCTTGGCAAACTGGGCATAGAACTTCCGCAGCAGGGGCTGGTCCTCCCGGGGTTGGGGGAAGCTTCCCGCCAGGATTTCTTCACACTGCGCTCTGGACAGCGGGCAGCTGTCCTTGTGGGTCAGGGTTCGCTCCTTGCGCTTGCATTCCAGGGTAATCCGATGGTCGGAGGCGTTGTAAATCCGGATGCGGAATTTTTCCCGTGGGTCCACCCCGTTTTCATTTTCATAGAAGCAGGTGTTGTCCCGGTCGTCAAAATAGACGCTGCGAATCCGATAGACGCCGGTTTCATCGGTGTGGCTGTCCGGGCGGCACAAGGGGCGAATCCGGGCCAGAATCTGCTGCAGCTCTCCCTCGGAGCAAACATATTTCAGCTCCGTGCGAAAGGCCCGCTCCTCATTCCCGCTGAAACACCGCTTCCAGGGAAACGCCGCCGTCCACTGAAAGGGCAAGGCTCTCCGCTCCATCTTCCACATCTCCTTTCCATCCCACGAACCGGCACCCTTCCGCCGGGTACGCCGTAATGGTGATGGGATAATCTTCATAGTATTTTCCCGACCAGCTGCCCTCCGTCAGATCAATTTCAGAGGTATTCACCACCACCGTTCCCAGTTCCGGGTCCCGGGTGGTGATTTCCACCGTTTCCAGATCACCGGTCAGGTCAAATTCCTCCGCCAGATGCTCCGCCACAAACGCAGGCCGCCGCCGGAAAAAGC
This sequence comes from Candidatus Faecousia intestinavium, assembly GCA_018715835.1. GTDB lineage: Bacteria > Bacillota > Clostridia > Oscillospirales > Oscillospiraceae > Faecousia > Faecousia intestinavium. The sequence continues at coordinate 2,047 of DVKV01000166.1, forward strand.
CGTCCAGCCAATCCAGATCCTGACCGTATTTCTCCAGCACCTGCTCCACCCGCTCCGGGGCAAAGTTGTTATTCACGATGTCCATGCAGGAAGTGACGAACTGCCGGCAAAACTCCAGATTGGGCCGCAGCGCGGAGAACAGGGTGGTATTGTCGATTCCGAATACCGCCGGGTCGGAAAAAATATTCAGATCCGCATAATCCTGGAACTCGGGATTTCCGCCGCCCCACAATACCACATCCATATCATACAGGCACCAGCGCCAGCGCTGATCCAGGTAGGAGGTATTTCCGGAATAGAGGCTGCGCCAGAGCACATAGTTGTGGTTATCGTCAAAATCATAATTTCCCATGCAGAGGTTGATGGACAGATAATCGATATAGCTCTGAATATCCGCTTCCTGCTGAATCTGCTCCCACTGCTCTGGGTCGGAAAAGTCGGTGGTTGTCACCCAATACAAGAACTCACTGTACTCGTCCAGCTCCATGGCGGCCCGGGACTCCTCGTCCATGACTCCATCCTTAATCAGCGTCCGGTCGCTCACCTGATAATACTGGCGGAAATACTCATTGTCATACCGCTCCAGCATGAAGCTGTCATACCAGTATTCTCCGTTCAGGTACACCCGGACAGGAACGCTCCGCTGGACAGAAACCGCCCGATCCGCCACCAGCTCCGGCAGCATGGCATCGGGAAGGGCTTCTTTGATCATCACCGAATGGGTGGTAACCCCTTCAAAAAGAACCGCATCAAAAATCTGACTGCCGCTGTATTCTTCCCGGGCAGTCAGGGTGAAGCGCTTTTTGGCTGCACCCCGGGCAGAAGCGCCCTGGATTTTCAGGCCCGCTCTCTGGTTCAGGACATCCCCGCTGCCGTCCAGCAATTCCGCCGTGACACACACTTCCCAATCCTGCTCATAGTTGGGAACAGGAGCCGTGTCCTCCTGTCCCCCGGACAGATACCAGTCATCATAGTCCTTTCCCGTAACGTAGATTCCCTGGTCTCCGAACAGATCCTCATACGCAAACACCAGCGAAAGGGTGTATCCGGATTCCGGCGGCTCCAGGCCGATGAAATAGGTCTGGGTTAAAATCTCGCTTTCCATTCCCAGATCGTTGATAAAGATTGCCCGGACCACCGTTCCTTTTGGCACCGGCGCAGAATCCATCGTACGGTCCTTCCAGTCCGTCACCACATTCGGGATGGCATTGTAAACATTCGGCTCCTGGGAGCGGTCTTCCAAGAGGATTCCACCCTGGTAAACCTGAGAGTTCTCCGTGGGCTCGCTTCCGTCCAGGGTATAGTAGACTGTGCCGTTTTCCGGCGCGGATAGCTCCAGCACGAAAGGCTCCCCATAATATCCGCCCCAGGCGGAAGGCTCCGGAACCGGCGTCTGGCACTGGTTTTTGGCATATGAAAAAAACGCAATCAGGACCAGCAGTACCAGCCCCGAAGCGGCAAACGTGATTTCCCGGCTTTTCATAGCAGATCCTTTCCATGCGGTGAAACTTAAAATTATCTGAAAATGTTATTCAGCATCCGCTTTGATACCGTATCACTTTATCACAAATGGTTCATAAAAGAAAGCTTTTTTTCCGTTTTTCTCCATCTGCAGCGGTCAAAACGTCCCGGCGAGCGCAGGATGCGCCCGCCGGGACGTGGGTCAGAAGGTATTGTATTACATTTTTTCCGGGGCGGAGAAGCCCAGAATATCAATGCACTGTTCCAGCACATCCTTGGCAAGACCGATCAGGGCAATGTAGCCCGCCTGCTTGAGCGCATCCTCCTCGCCCAGAATCCGGGTCTCATGGTAGAACTTGTTGACGCATCCGGCAAGTTCATAGATATAGGCGCAGATCAGGTTGGGAGCAGAAGTGGCCAGGGCACTTTCCAGGGCCGGGGCAAATTTGGTAATGGCAATCATCAGATCCTTGGCGTAGGAGTTGGCCGGCTCCTGAATTTCCAGGTTTTCCCAGCTGCCGTACTTGGCCAGAATGGACTTGATCCGCACAATGGTGTAGAGGATATAGGGGCCGGTGTTGCCTTCAAAGGCGGCGAACCGGTCCAGATCAAAGATATAATCCTTGGTGGGCTGGTTGCTCAGATCCCCGTATTTCAGGGCCGCCATGGCAATCTTGCGGGTGGTGTCCTCCACCTCCTCCGCTGCCACGATCTGGTTTTCCACCACCTTGGCCCGGACAAAGTCGGTCATGTCCTTCACCAGGGTCTCCAGCCGCATAACGCCGCCGTCCCGGGTCTTGAAGGGCTTGCCGTCCTTGCCGTTCATGGTGCCGAAGCCCAGATGCTCAAGCTGGGTGGTTTCCGGCACGATGCCCGCCTTCCGGGCAGCCCGGAAGACCTGCTCAAAGTGCAGACTCTGCCGCTTGTCGGTGACGTAGAGAATCTTATCGGGGTGGAAGTCCTGCATCCGCTGAACCATGGTGGCAAGGTCCGTGGTGGCGTAGATGGCGGAGCCATCGGACTTGACGAGAATGCAGGGGGGCACTTCCTTCTTGTCCGACTCCTGGGCCACGGGAATCACCCAGGCGCCCTCGCTCTCCACCGCCAGGCCCCGGTCTTTCAGGTCCTGTACCATGGGAGGAATGTAGGGGTCGGCATCGGACTCGCCCAGCCAGCTCTCAAAGGAGACGCCCAGATTTTCGTAGTTCTTCTTCAGATCCGCCACGGAGATGTTCATGATATGCTGCCACAGGGCCCGGTAGCCCCGGCGGCCCTGCTGGAGTTCAAAGGTGGCGGTGTGGGCCTGCTCGGCAAAGTCCGCATCCTCTTTCTTCCGGGCAGAGGCGGCGGGATAGATCTCCTCCAGTTCCGAAATGGTGAAGGGGGCCTGAGTCGGGTACTCTCCGGTGAAGTCCGGGTCAAAGTAGGGCAAATCCGGCTGCCGCCGCTTCAGCTCCGCGATAATCAGGCCCATCTGCAGTCCCCAGTCGCCCAGGTGAATGTCGCCGATGGCATGATAGCCGAAGAATTTGTACAGCCGTTTCAGGCTCTCGCCGATGATGGCGGAGCGCAGATGACCGATGTGCAGGGGCTTGGCCACATTGGGTCCGCCGTAATCCACCACAATGGTCTTCCCTGCCCCGGTTTTCACCACGCCGAAATCTTCGTTGGCCCGCATCTGCTCCAGGTAAGCCTTTAAGAAGCTGCCGCTGAGCTTCAGATTCAGAAAGCCCGGCATCACCGCCTCCACCATATCGAAATCCCGGGCGTCCAATTTCTCCGCCACGGCCTTGGCAATCTGGATGGGGGCGCACTTGTACTGCTTGGCGGCAGCCAGGGCGCCGTTGCACTGGTACTCGCACAGGTCAGGCCGGTTGGACACCGTTACCCGGCCGAAAGCGGGATCATATCCCGCATCGGAGAATGCCTGCTGCATTTTCTCCGTAATCAAATCCAAAATCTTTTCCATAACCGATTCCGCTCCAAAGTTTATTTGTTCTTCTGTTCGCCGAGCCAGTTCAGGTAATCGTCGTAGGTGCCGTAGCGGTCCACAATGGTGCCGTCGGGCTGGAAGGCGATGACCCGGTTACACACGGAGGTCAGCATTTCGTGGTCGTGGGAGGCCAGCAGCACCACGCCAGGGAAGGCTTCCAGGCCCTTGTTCACTGCCTGAATGGACTCCATGTCCAGGTGGTTGGTGGGCTGGTCCAGCAGCACCACGTTGGCGCCGGACAGCATCATTTTGGAGAGCATACACCGGACCTTCTCACCGCCGGAGAGGACCTCCACGCTCTTGAAGGCATCTTCCCCGGAGAACAGCATCCGTCCCAGGAAGCCCCGGAGATACACGTCGTCCTTCTTGACGGAGTACTGACGCAGCCAGTCCACCAGTTCCATCTTGTTGCCCTCAAAGCAGGGGCTGTTGTCCTTGGGCAGGTAGCTGCGGGTGGTGGACACACCCCACTTGATGCTGCCCTCATCCGGCTCCAGCTCGCCCATGAGAATCTGGAACAAGGCAGTCTGGGCCAGTTCATTTTCACCCACAAAGGCGATCTTGTCGGTGCGGTTCACGGAGAAGTACACCTTGTCCAGCAGCTTGACCCCGTCCACGGTGACGGATACATCCTTCACGGTGAGCACATCCTTGCCCAGCTCCCGCTCCGGCTGGAAGCCCACGAAGGGGTAGCGCCGGGTGGAGCAGGGCATTTCCTCTACGGTCAGCTTGTCCAGGAGTTTCCGGCGGGCGGTGGCCTGCTTGGCCTTGGCCTTGTTGGCAGAGAACCGCTGGATGAACAGCTGCAGTTCCTCAATCTTCTCCTGATTGCGCTTGTTCTTGTTGCGGATCATGGCCTGCACCATCTGGGAGGATTCATACCAGAAGTCGTAGTTGCCCACATACATCTTGATCTTGCCGTAGTCGATGTCCACGGTGTGGGTGCAGACGGTATTCAGGAAGTGCCGGTCGTGGGACACGGCGATGACCATGCCGGGGAAGTCCAGCAGGAAATCCTCCAGCCAGTTGATGGCCTCGATGTCCAGGTTGTTGGTGGGCTCGTCCAGCATGACGATGTCCGGGTTGCCGAACAGCGCCTGGGCCAGCAGCACCTTCACCTTCAGCCGGGGGTCGGTGGAGCCCATCAGATCATAATGCAGCTCCGTGCCGATGCCCAGCCCCTGAAGCAGGCGGGAGGCGTCGGATTCCGCTTCCCAGCCACCCAGTTCGGCGAACTCCGCTTCCAGATCCGCCGCCCGCAGGCCGTCCTCGTCGGTGAAGTCCGGCTTTTCGTAGATGGCGTCCTTCTCCTTCATCACTTCGTACAGGTGCTGGTTGCCCATAATCACCGTGTCCAGAATGGTGTAATCATCGTAGGCATTCTGGTTCTGCTTCAGCACCGACACCCGCTTGTCCGCTTCGATGGAGATGCTGCCGGTGGTGGAGTCCAGTTCCCCGGTGAGAATCCGCAGGAAGGTGGACTTTCCGGCGCCGTTGGCGCCGATAATGCCATAGCAGTTGCCGGGCAGGAATTGCAGATCCACATGCTGGAACAGCCACTGTCCGCCGAACTGCATACCAAGATTGCTGACTGTAATCATCCAAATGCTCCTTAATTCTAAAAAGTGTCCCTTCGGGGCAAATCTCCCCTGAACGCATATTAATACAGTGTAATGCTATCACAAAATTATGAATAAAGAAAGAACTTTTTTCCAAAGTCCTTGCTTTTTTCCCAGGATGCGCTATAATGTTAGCACTCAGACGCATAGAGTGCTAACATTACAGCAACTCAATTCAATCTGCAAATAAGGACGTGACGTTTTACTATGGAAAAGCAGCAATTCAAAGCCGAGTCCCAGCGTCTGCTGGACCTGATGATCAACTCCATCTATACCCACCGGGAGATCTTCCTCCGGGAAATCATCTCCAATGCCTCCGATGCCATCGACAAGCTGGCCTACACCGCCCTCACCGATGACAAGGTGGGCATCAACCGGGATGAGTTCGCCATTACCATCACCCGGGACCCGGAGAACCGGACCCTGACCGTCTCTGACAACGGCATCGGTATGTCCAGGGAAGAGATGGAAGAGAACCTGGGCACCATTGCCAAGTCCGGCTCCCTGAGCTTCAAGCAGGCCATGGAGAAGAAGGACGACATTGACATCATCGGTCAGTTCGGCGTAGGCTTCTACTCCGCCTTCATGGTGGCCTCTTCCGTCACCGTAATTTCCAAGAAGTACGGCGAGGATACCGCCTGGAAGTGGGTTTCCGACGGTGCCGACGGCTATACCATCGAGGAAACCCAGAAGGATGCCCCCGGCACCGACATCATCATGACCCTGAAGGCCGACACCGAGGAGGACAAGTACTCCGAATACCTGGATGAGTACGAAATCCGCTCCCTGGTGCGCAAGTACTCCGACTATATCCGCTACCCCATCCGCATGGAAGTCACCAAGTCCCGGCCTGTGGAGAAGGCCGAAGGCGAGGAAGACAAGGACAAGGCCCCGGAGTATGAGTCCTACACCGAGATGGAAACCCTGAACTCCATGGTGCCCATCTGGCAGCGGGCCAAGAAGGACGTGTCCGAAGAAGAATACGAAAGCTTCTACCGGGACAAGTTCTTCGACTACACCAAGCCCCTGCGGGTGATCCACTCCAGCGCCGAGGGCACCGTGTCCTTCAAGGCTCTGCTGTATATCCCCGGCAAAGCCCCCTATGACTTCTACACCAAGGACTTTAAGCGGGGCCTGCAGCTCTACAGCGCCGGCGTGATGATTATGGAAAACTGCGAAGACCTGCTGCCGGAGCACTTCCGCTTCGTCCGGGGCGTGGTGGACAGCCAGGATCTGAGCCTGAACATCAGCCGTGAAATGCTCCAGCACAACCGTCAGCTGACCATCATCGCCCGGAACATTGAAAAGAAGATCAAGTCCGAGCTGAAATCCATGCTCGAGAGCGACCGGGAGAACTACGAAAAGTTCTACGCCGCCTTTGGCCGTCAGCTGAAGTACGGCACCGTGTCCGACTACGGCGCCCACAAGGATGCCTGCCAGGATCTGCTGCTGTTCTACTCCCACAAGCAGGGCAAACTGATCTCTCTGAAGGAATATGTGGATGCCATGGCCGAGGGTCAGGAGAAGATCTATTTCGTTCCCGGCGAGAACAAAGACCGTCTGGCCAAGCTGCCCCAGGTGGAAACCCTGAGCAAGAAGGGCTATGACGTGCTGCTGTTCACCGAGGATGTGGACGAGTTCATTCCCCAGACGCTGGTGACCTATCAGGAGAAGAGTTTCTGCAACGCTTCCAGCGAGGATCTGGGATTGCAGACCGAGGAGGAAAAGAAGCAGGCCGAGGAAAAGGCCGAAGAACTGAAGGGAATGCTCACCTTCGTCAAGGACTCCCTGGGCGAGCAGGTAAAGGAGGTCCGGCTGTCCGCCGACCTGGGCTCCGCCCCCGCCTGCATGGTGCCTGACGCCGGTATGAGCTTCGAGATGGAGAAGTATATGAAGCGGGTGAACCCGGAGTTTGCCTTCCCGGTGGGCCGGATTCTGGAACTGAACGCCGACCATCCCGCCGTTCAGGCCATGCGGAAGGCCATGACGGAAGATCCCCTGAAGGCCAAGGACTACGCTTTGCTTCTGATGTATCAGGCCCAGCTCATGGCGGAGCTGCCCCTGGAGGACCCCTTCGCCTACACCGAACTGGTGTGCAAGCTGATGCAGTAATTCCTAAGATTCAGAAAACCCCGGGGAAAAGGATTGCTTTTCCCCGGGGTTTGTGATATTCTATCTCAAAAGAGAATTGGGAGGTAATCCAATGGCTTATGCATATGACGGTGAAGTGATGGTGACGCTGCTGAGCAGCCTCATCTCCCTGGTTCCTTCTCTGGTCATCAGTCTTCTCAGCTATGTGCTGACTGCCCTGGCCATCTACACCATTGCCAAGCGCCGAGGATTGAACAAGCCCTGGCTGGCCTGGATTCCCGTGGTGGATGTGTGGCTGCTGGGCTCTCTGTCCGACCAGTATCAATATGTGGTCCGTGGCCGCAACCGCTCCAAGCGGAAATCCCTGCTGGTGCTGGGAATTCTCAGCTTTGTGCTGGGCATTGCCGTGATCATTCTGGCAATCTCCCTTCTGACCCAACTGGTGCTTGCTGCCATGCAGGGAGTCAGCGAGGAATACCTGCTGGATCTGATTATGGGACCGCTTCTGAGCATGCTGGGTCTGTGCCTGCCCATGGCAGGTATCGGCATTGCCTACACCATTTTGTACTACATGGCCCTCTACGATGTGTACAAGTCCCTGGACCCCAGCAACTGCGTGCTGTATCTGGTGCTGAGCATCCTCATCAGTGTTACCCTGCCCTTCTTCCTGTTCTTCAACCGGAACAAGGACGGCGGGATGCCCCCCCGGAAGCAGGAGCCTGCCGCCATTCCCCCGCAGTACACACAGTATTCCGCACCTCAGGATTCCGCGCCGCAGGATTCTTCCTCCGCCCGGGAACCCTGGGAAGACAATTCCAAGGATTATCTGTAACAAAAAATTCCCGGAGCTTTCGCTTCGGGAATTTTTGCATTTCAGCGGATGGTGACCTTTCCGGTGCACTCCATCACCGCGTCACCCAGAATCACTTCTCCCACGCTGTCCGCCACAATCTCTCCGGAGCGGGGATTTTTCACCGAGTCGATGTGGCCCTGGATGGCAGCCTCCACATCAGAATACTCAAAAGCCAGATCGGTGTCCACCATGGTGCAGTCCACAAGCCGGAGGTTCTTGCAGTAGCACAGGGGCTGGGTGCCCTGGATCTTGCAGTTCACCAGGGTCAGGCCGTCGGAGAACCAGCCCAGGTATTCTCCTTTCACCACGCTGTTTTCCACCGTTACATTTCTGCTGTGCCAAAAGGCGTCCTTGGTGTCCAGAACGGAGTTTCGGATGGTGAGATTTTCCATGTACTGGAAGGAATACTTTCCCTGCATCTGCACCCGGTCCAGAACCACATCCCGGCTGTCGAAGAACAGATACTGGGCGTTGATTTTACTGTCCGTCAGGGTGATTCCCCGACTCTTCCAGCCAAATTCCTCAGAGTCAATGCTGCAGTTGCTGAGCTTGATATTTTCGCACTCCCGAACCGCCTTGATGCCCATCAAATCGCTGTCGGTGATCAGCCCGTCCCGGGAATACCAGATGGCCGCCCGGGTCAGCTCGTCCATCCGGGAGTCGTGGAGCCGGAAGCCCTCCACATGCCACAAAGGATACCGCAGGGAAAAATCGCAGTTTTCCACCCGGATGTTCCGGGCCTCCTTCAGCACCGATTCCCCGTCTGCGGGGCCTGCAAACCGACAATCCACCACATCCGTATTCTGCAAATGGTACAGCGCCCGTTCTTCATCAAACTGCCGTCCCAGAATTTCCTGTCTCATAATTGGAAAAATCTCCTTATTTTTACGCACTTCGCCCTATTATAGCAGGGATTTCCGGAAAATCAAGCTGTGTTTTCGCCATAGACTTTCCGTCTGTTTCCCGCTATAATGGACAAAAACACCAAAAGGAGGACATCATGGACCTGTATCTGGACTACGAAAGCCCGGTGGGGCATCTTTTGCTGTCCTGCGGCGAAACAGGCCTCACCGGCATCTGGATGAACCGCCCGCCCCAGGGAGGCGGCAGTCCCCACCCCACGCTGCTGCAGGCCGCTCAATGGCTGGACGGGTATTTCGCCGGGAAGCCCGCCCCCATAGACTTTCCGCTGGCGCCCCAGGGCACCCCGTTTCAGCGTCTGATCTGGGAGCTGCTGCTGGAAATTCCCTACGGGCAGAGCCGGACCTACGGCGATCTTGCCCGGCAGGCAGCTTGCGCTCTGGGCCGGAACCGAATGTCCGCCCAGGCGGTAGGCGGAGCGGTTGGCCGCAACCCAATCAGCATCCTGATCCCCTGCCACCGGGTTCTGGGCAGCCGGGGGCAGCTCACCGGCTACGCCGGAGGTCTGGACAAGAAAATATGGCTTCTGCGCCACGAGGGCATTGCATTTCTTCCATAAAAAATTCCCGGAGCCAAAGCTCCGGGAATTTCCTCTTTTAGTCAAAAGTAGCCGCCAGATCGGCATAGAAAGCGTTCATCTCTTCCTCGGTGTCGAAGTTGGCCACATACATCTGGTTGGCCATGGCTCCGGCCAGAGCGTCGGGAATCCGGCCCCACATCACCATGTGCTTACCGTACTTCATCATCACTTCGTAGTCGTCCAGTCTGTAAGCCCGTCCGTCCCGCCGGCCATAGAATGCGCAGTAGTGATGGTTTCCGGTGCCTTTGGTGTCGCAGTCAAACGCCACCATGTCCGCCCAGATCTTATACACGTCCGTCTCCTGGGAGTAGTTATACATCTCCGGAGTGTAGCCGCCGGCGGGGCGCATATTGACCTCCAGGCCCAGCACATCACCCTTCTTGCCCAGGCCTTCCTGATCCTCGTTCAGCACAAAGAATTCCAGGTGGATGAACCGGCTCTTCACGCCGAAAGCCTCCACCGTCCGCAGTCCCGCATCCCGGATCTTCTCCGGCAGTTCCTTCACCAGATAGTACACCGAGTCGCCGGAGGTGTTCACAATGTCCATCAGGGAGTAGGGTGTTACATTGCCGGACTCAAACAGCATCTTACCATGGGAGTCCACAATACCGTCAAAGGTCTGCACATAGCCGTTGACGTACTCCTCCATGATGTACACCGCATCGTCCTTGGTGTCGATAAACCACTGCACATCCTCGTCCCGGGTGAGCTTGTAGGTGTTGTTGGCACCCACACCGTTGTCCGGCTTCACCACCACCGGATAGCCCACGGTGTGAGCAAATTCCAGAGCGTCCGCCAGCCCTTCCACCAGGTGGTAACGGGCAGTGGGCAGTCCGGCCTTGGCGTAGTACTGCTTCATCACAGACTTGAACTTGATTTTGTCCATCTCATCCAGCTTGGGTCCGGTGGTGATGTTGAACTCCGTCCGCAGCCAGGCATCCCGCATGAGCCAATACTCGTTGTTGGATTCCAGCCAGTCGATTTTGCCGTACTTGAAGGTGAAGAAGGCCACCGCCTTGAACACCTCGTCGTTGTTCTCCAGGCTGCTCACCTTATAATATTCGTGCAGCGAGTCCTTCAACTCCTGGAGTAACCCGTCATAAGGGCAGTCGCCGATGCCCAGCACCCGCATGCCGTTGTTCTTCAGTTCCCGGCAGAACTTCCAGTAAGTCATGGGAAAATTGGGGGAAATAAATACGAAATTTTTCATGTCTGCCTCGCTCCTTTGTTCTCTCTTTTTCCAGTCCCCGGTCACCGCTCACTCCAGCAGCCAGGGAACGTAAGTTTCCACCATTTTGTACCACCAGGGCCAGTCGTGGTTCACGTCATAGCCCCAGTATTCAAACCGGGTGTGGATGCCCTTCTGGCAGCACACCGTGTCCAGCCACCGGGTGGATTCCAGCAGGGGTTCCTCCCAGGCGCCCTGACCGCAGACAATCAGGCTCTTCTGGCTGTTGTACAGATCCTTATAGTAGTGATCATCAGGCAGGTTCTGCAGATACAGGCAGGGGCAGTTGTTGTAGACCAGATCGTCGCAGTAGTCTCCGAAAAACTCCTTGTTGTCGTACAGTCCGGAGATTGCGAAGCAGCTGTCAAACAGGTCTGGCCGCCGGTAGTACAGGTTCGCCGCGTGCATGGCGCCCATGGAGCAGCCGAAGGTCATGATTCCCTGGTCATAGCCGTTGGCCAGCCCGGCCAGGTGCTTGATGGTGGGCACCATTTCGTTGACAATATAATGGTACCATTTTTCATGGTTTTCAATCCGCCAACGGTTGTCCGCCCCCTTGGCGGCCCAGGCCTCGTTGTCAATGGTATCCACGGAGAAGACCATGCACCGGCCCTCCTCAATCCACCTGGCCCAGTAGTCGATCATGTGAAAATCTTCAAAGTCCCAGAAACGGCCCGCCTGGCAGGGAATGAACATCACAGGCTTACCGCCGTGGCCGTAGACTTTGAACTCCATTTCCCGGTTCAGGTTGCCGCTCCAGTGTTTTTCATACCGAATTTCCATTCTATCTCTCCTAAAATTTGGTTGATTTACAGATTCAGGCAGTCCATGAAAATGGGAACCTGCTGTTCCCAGGACGCCTCGGAATGGGTTCCGCCGGGGACAATCCGGAAGGCCAGATTCACCCGCTTGGTCAGAAGCAGGTGTGCCGTGGAAATCATGGCCTCCTGGGTTGCCGCATGGTTGAACATTTCCAGTTCGCCGTAGTCCATATACACCGTGGTGTCCCGCCGGATGTGAGCCCGGGCCACCATTTCCAGCACCTTTCCCGGGGAAACCCACAGGCTGGGAGACAGGCAGGCCGCCCGCTGGAACACATGGTTATAGGCGCACACCCCGTACAATGCCATCAGGCCGCCCATGGAAGATCCCGCCAGAATGGTGTTCTTCCGGTCCGGCAGGGTACGGAAATTTTTATCGATGGCGGGCTTGAGCTCCTTGACCATCCAGTTCATCATCACGCTTCCCTTGCCCTTGATGGTGCCGTGCTCCGAGTTGGTATAGGTCATGGGCGCATACTCCACCAGGCGGCGGTTGCCTTCATGGTTGCACTCCACGCCCACCACGATCATCTGTTTGCCGGTTTCCTCCAGATACCGGTTCATTCCCCAGGACTTGCCGAAGGTGGCGTCCTCGTCAAAGAAAACATTGTGTCCGTCAAACATATAAAGAACCGGATACCGGCGTTCCGGGTCCTGTTCATATGACTCGGGCAGGTAAATAAAGGTTCTCCGGGTCTGATCCCCAGACAGCTTGGGAATGGTTACATCCCATTTGATCACCATTTTGGCATTTCCTCCCGCAGAAAACAGAATATGATATAGGATGAGGTATAGTATAATTCTGAAAAAGCCGGTTGTCAACCAGGTGGAGCGAAAAAATGCTTTTATAGCAAAAACATCCGCCCATATGCGGCGGACGTTTTTTGCATAAAACACAGCAAAAGCGCCTGCCCGGAAAGGGCAGGCGCTGGGGATTCGCAGTGGCTTACTTGGCAAAGACACGCTTCAGGTGGACAAACCGGGGCAGGCCGTCTTCCTTGACCATGCCGGTCTCACCCTGAATCAGGGGCAGGCAGTAGTCGATGAAGCCCTGGTTGACGCCGTTGCCGGCCTCGTTGATCCACTCACGGGGCACCTTCTTTTCGGTGTTGGCCACCAGGCTCAGGTCAAACAGCTCCGGCTCGCACTTGTAGCCCTCGGGGCCGCGGGTGCACTTGAAGCCCACCATCTTGTCCGTGACACCGGACACGGCGGACTCCACCGCCACCTTGCCGGACATGAAGGATTCGGCGATGTCAGTGCCGGAGGCGCAGTGTGCAGCGCAGCGCTGCAGCAGGCTCAGCTCGATGGGACGGACCTTCACGCCGCCCAGCTCGGCCTTGATGATCTCCGTCAGACGAGCCGCCAGGCCGCCCAGCTGGGCATGGCCGAAGCCGTCGGTACCGGAGGTCTTGGCCTCGGACACGAAGGTGCCGTCGGCATAGTGGATGCCCTCGGAAACCGCCACCAGGCAGTTCTTCTTCTCGGCGTAGACCCGCTTCACATCGGCGATGAACTGGTCCATGCTGAAGTCCACCTCAGGCAGGTACACCAGATCGGGGCCGTCGCCCTTCACATTGGCCAGAGCAGCGGCAGCAGTCAGCCAGCCGGCGTGACGGCCCATGCACTCGATGACGGTAACCATGCCGGTGTCGTAAACCTGGCAGTCCCGGCTGACTTCCATAAAGGAAGTGGCGATGTACTTGGCAGCGGAGGCGAAGCCGGGGCAGTGATCGGTGCCGGCCAGGTCGTTGTCGATGGTCTTGGGCACGCCCATAACCCGGCACTCATAGCCAACCTTGTTCATGTACTTGGAGATCTTGTTGCAGGTGTCCATGGAGTCATTGCCGCCGTTGTAGAAGAAGTAACGGACGTTGTACTTCTGGAAAATCTCCAGAATCCGCTTGTAGTCGGTGTCGTCCACATCGGGGTCGGCAATCTTGTAGCGGCAGGAGCCCAGGGCGGAAGAGGGGGTGTGGAGCATATTCTCCAGCTCGGCGGGATCTTCCTCATCCATAATCATCAGCTGGTCATTCAGCACGCCCTTGATGCCGTGGAACGCACCGTAGACCTTGGTGATGTTGGGGTTGTCCAGGCCGGCCTTGATGACGCCATAGGCAGAGCAGTTGATGACGGAAGAAGGGCCGCCGGACTGACCGATAATCAGAGAGCCAACGAGAGTCTTTTCAGAC
>DVKV01000013.1 GCA_018715835.1 Candidatus Faecousia intestinavium
ACCATATTTTATTTACTCCTTCAGGTTATTGAACTTAGAAACTCTTAACTGAAGAATTATAGCACCTTACCAAAAAGAATGCAAGATATTTGGCCAAAATTACAAAGAATAATTCCGTTTCCTTGGAAAAACCGGGTGGTCACCTTCAGGAGACCTCCCGGTTTTTGCTGCGCAGAACTCATTCGTTCCGTGCGCTGGTTTTGAGCAATTTGCGGAAATAAGTGAAAAATGCCGCTGTGGTGATCAGCGCCGCCACAATATCGCTGACCGGCTCCGCCAGGAACACTGCCGTCGCCTTATCCTGGAAGAAGACAGGCAGCAGGAAAATCAGGGGAATCAGCAGAATCAGTTTCCGCAGGCATGCCATGAACAGGCTGATTTTGGCTTGCCCCAGCGCCATGAAAGCCTGCTGACAGCTGATCTGGAATCCCACCGAGAAGCCGCAGGCCAGGAAAATCCGCAAAGCCCAGGCGGTATAGTCCACCAGTGCCTGGTCGCTGGTAAAGATTCCGGCAAAAACATTCGGAACAGCCATCAGCAGCAGCCAGAAGGCCACAGTGTAAGTCACGCAGGCTCCAAACTGGCAATAAAACGCTTCTTTCACCCGATCCAGCTTTCCGGCGCCATAGTTATAGCTGATCAGCGGTTGGCCGCCCTGGCAAATGCCCGTCAGCGGCATGGTAATCAACTGGTTGATGGAGGTCAGCACCGTCATGGCACCCACTGCCACATCCCCACCGTATCGGGCCAAAGAGGAGGTGAAGCTGACAGAAAGTACACTCTCCGTGCCGATCATGACAAAACTGGACACCCCCAGGGCCAGGCAGGGCAAAATCACCTTGGGTTTCAGTTTCAGATTCTTGGCTTTCAATTTGAGCACCGTCTGCTTGCCTGTCAGAAATTTCAGAATCCAAACCGCACTGACCATCTGGCTCAGCACCGTTGCCCAGGCTGCTCCGGCCACACCCATGTCAAATACAAAGATAAAAATGGGGTCCAGCACAATATTGATCACAGCGCCGATGACAGTGGTCAGCATACTGGTTTTGGCAAAGCCCTGGGTGGAAATGAAGGGATTCATACCCATGACAATCAGGACAAACACAGTACCCAGAATATAGATCCGTCCGTATTGCAGGGCATAGGGCAGCGTATTATCACTGCCACCGAACAGACGAATCAGCCAGGGCGCACCGGCATAAAAAGCGCCGGTGAGTATCACAGTCAAAATCATCAACACCATAAAGCAGTTGCCCACAATGGCTTCCGCCTCTTCCTTCTGTCCCCGGCCCATGGCAATGGCTGCCCGCGGTGCGCCGCCAGCCCCTGCCAGCATGGCAAAAGCCGTGATCAGCATGAGAATTGGTGTAAACAATCCCACACCCGTCAGGGCAACACCCCCAATTTCCGGTATATGGCCGATATAAATCCGGTCCACCACGTTGTACAATAGGTTAATAACCTGTCCGATGACCGCAGGAACCGCCATCTGGACCATCAGTTTTTTCACGCTGCCAGAGCCCATGTCCCGCTTTGTTTTCTGTTCCATAAATCTACTCCTTTGATCTCTGAGCCGGCACAAGGCTCATTCTTCCGCTTCCGGTTTCAAACCGTTAAGCCCATTCATATTTTCCAGGACTTTTTTCGTGGTTTTTTTCCAAACCGCAAATTCCTCCGGTGAAATTCCCTGGTGCAGTCTGTCAAAAAATATTTTTTGGGCCTGTCTGCCTGCCTCTGCCGGTTCCATTCCGGCTGGTGTCACCTTCAGGTGGGCATTGCGCCGGTCCCCCGGATCATATTCCCGGCAAAGAAAACCCCGCCGCTCCAAATTCGTGACGGACAGGGAGACGTGGGATTTTGCAATTCCCCGGCGGGTGGCTACATCCGTGGCCCGGTCATAAAAGGGGTTATTGTATAGAAACAGCAGCACATCCAGTTCGCAGCGGTTTAAGTTCCACCGTTCACAAACCGGTTCCAAAGACCTGCTGTAGAGTTTTTTGGCCTGTGCCATTATTTCAAAAAAGTTGATCCGCTCTTCCCAGACCATTTTGCACACCTCCAATCAGTTCATTTTCGAACCATTTGAACTTTACACGATAATCCTCCCACTGTCAAGACAAATTTGTTCGTTTTTGAACTTTTATGCGCGGCAAAGCCGCCTGGAAAGCAGGCGGCTTCTGTTACAGATTGGATTTGATGGTGGAAATCAAAATATCTCCCGCCACCACCCGGTCTTCCGGTGCAAAGCCCTCGGCGAAGTTGTCCGAGTACAGCACCTGGGCATTGGGGGGGAATTCCTCATCCCCTTCCCATACCAGCAGCTGCATTTCATAGCCGGGCACCAGGGTGAAGCGGAATCCGGCGTCCCCGTGGGGCACCGGCTGGGCCCCCATTTTCTCCGCTGCGGCCCGGTAGGCTGCCACCCGGGTGCCGAAGGTAAAGGCTGCCCGGGTCAGCACCCGGCCGGTATAGGGCTGGATGTACATCTCTCCCCAGGGCATCTCCCGGAAGGTCTTCCACTGTCCGCCCCAGAGGGTATCCTTACATTCCAGCAGATACCGCAGCAGGAACGTCTGGGTTGCCAGAGGGGGAATCGGACCACCGTCCAGGGCCCGGATGGCATACGTGGGGTGTGAAATGGCAAACTGTCGTCCGAGCAAAGTCACGGTCAGTTCCTCCCCGTCCCATTGAACACCCTTCAGCCGTCCGGTCACCTCTGCCGGGTCCGCCTGCCGGAACTGGTCTTCATAAAAGCTGAAAGGGACTTCTTCCTTGTGATTTTCCACTTGCATAGCCGTTCCTCTTTTTCGATAAATTTTGATCTATTGTATCATACCCCAGCCACGATTGCAACCGCGCTGTTAAAAATCCGGAATAAAGCCGGTTCCGGCGGCATTTGCCTCCTGTGTGAAGCCCTCCAGCCGGTTCAGATACATCCAGCTCAGCACCGCTTCATATTCCTTCTGGGTAACGGTGCGGTCAAAGGGCGGCTCCATCCCCGGCATGGGGGTATACTGCCGCATCAGACTCACCAGCACCTCTCCGGGAGCAAAAGTCTCCCCGATCCAGTCCAGAACTTTCAGGGAATTTTCCACCTGTCCCGGCAGAACCAGATGACGGATCACCACACCTCGGCGGATTTTCTCCCCGTTCCAGCATACCGGGCCGGTCTGTCGCACCATTTCCACAATGGCATTCCGGGCCACTTCGGGATAGTCCTCCGCCCCGGACAGGGTTCGGGCCAGGGCGGGGTCGGCGTATTTCCAGTCCGGCAGGTAAATATCCACCAGCCCTTCCAGGGACTTCAGGCTCTCCGCCCGCTCATATCCGCCGCAGTTGTATACCACCGGCACCGGCAGCCTGGGGGTCAGGGCCGGGAGAATGGTGGGCAGGAAATGAGTGGGAGTCACCAGGTCGATGTTCTCCGCTCCCTGCGCAATCAAGTCCTCCATGACCTGCCGCAGCCGGGCGCTGTCCATTGGGATTCCCACCGGGCCGCCGCTGATGGCCCGGTTCTGGCAGTAGCGGCAGCCCAGGGTGCAGCCCCCGAAGAAGATGGCGCCGCTTCCTCCCTCTCCGGCCAGAACCGGCTCCTCCCAGCGGTGGATCATAGTCTTGGCCACCAGGGCCACGTCCGGACAGCCGCAGAATCCCCGCTGTCCGGCGGTTCGGTCCACGGCGCACTGTCGGGGGCACAGACGGCAAGCTTCATAATTCATGACAAACAGGTCCTTTCCGTTTTCTTAGACTATAACAGAAAGCGCCTTTGTGCGCAACCGATTCGGGCCAAATTTCCACCGGCTTTTTCCTGAGGAAAACGCACTGTAAAGCCGCTGGTTCTCCATTCGGATTTTGGCCATATATACAAAGCTACTGTATATATATTCACAAATATCTTGACATAGACGAATAACCGCTGTATAATCACCCCATATTATTCCACCAGAATCAGGAAGGAGGGCCGGATCTTTCCATGGGGCGCAATCCCCGGAGGCCGGCATAACAGTATGATTTCAGTCTTTATCGACGGCAGTGCCGGTACCACCGGGCTGCGCATCAGCGAGCGGCTGAGTGAGCGGAAGGATTTGTCCTTGATTCATCTGGACGAAGCCCATCGAAAAGATCCCAAGGCCCGGGAGGAGGCCCTCAACGCCGCCCAGGTTGCCTTCCTGTGTCTGCCGGATGACGCCGCCCGGGAGGCTGTCAGCCTGGTTCACGGAGATACGGTCATCATCGACACCTCCACCGCCCACCGCACCGCGCCGGGCTGGGTCTACGGCTTTCCGGAACTGCCCGGTCAGCAGGAAAAAATCATCCATGCCAACCGGATTGCCAATCCGGGCTGCCACGCCAGCGGATTCATTGCCCTGGTGGCGCCCCTGGTTCAGGCTGGTCTGCTGAAGACCGGCGCTGCCCTGACCTGTTTCTCCCTCACCGGTTATTCCGGCGGCGGCAAGAAAATGATCACCGAATATGAAAATCCGCACCGTGATCTTGCCTACCAGTCCCCCCGGCAGTACGGTCTGACCCAGCAGCACAAGCACCTGAAAGAAATGATCCACATCTGCGGTCTGGATACCGCTCCGGTGTTCTGCCCCATTGTGGCGGATTTCTACAGCGGCATGGAAGTGACGGTACCGGTATTCCGGAAAGATCTGCTTGGCACCGCAGAAGACATCCGCCAGCTCTACGCCGAAGTTTATCACACCCCAGTGGTTCACTTCGAATCCTTCTCAGAGGATCTTGCCATGCTCCCGGCCAATCAGATGGCCGGACGGGACGACATGGTCATCCGGGTGGCGGGAAATGAGGACCGGATTTTGCTCACCGCCTGCTTCGATAACCTGGGCAAAGGCGCTTCCGGCGCTGCCATCCAGAATATGAACATCGTACTGGGTCTGGACCAGACCCTTGGGCTGAATGTATAACCAACAGAATCGGAGGAAAGAAGATATGAAAACCATTTCCGGCGGCGTCTGCGCCGCAAAAGGATTTACCGCCGCAGGCCTTCACTGCGGCATCCGGAAAAACCGGACCAAAAAGGACCTGGCCCTGATCTACAGTCAGGTGCCCGCCCATGCCGCGGCAGTATACACCACCAATCTGGTCAAGGGCGCCCCCCTGACCGTGACCAAGGCAAACATCTCCGACGGCAAGGCCCAGGCTGTGATCTGCAACAGCGGCAACGCCAATACCTGCAACGCCAACGGTCTGGAAATCGCCCAGGGGATGTGCGATCTGGCAGGAAAAGCCCTGGGAATCTCCCCGAAGGACGTGGTGGTGGCTTCCACCGGTGTCATCGGCCAGCCCCTGAGCCTGGACCCGGTAGCCGCCCACATCGATGCCCTGGCCGCTCAGCTGTCGGAGAGCGGCAGCGGTGATGCCTGCGAGGCCATTATGACCACCGACACCGTCCCCAAGGAAATCGCCCTGGAATTCACTCTGGGAGGCAAGACCTGCCACATCGGCGGCATTGCCAAGGGCAGCGGCATGATTCATCCCAACATGGCCACCATGCTGGTTTTCCTCACCACCGACGCCGCCATCTCTGCATCTATGCTGCAGAAGGCGCTGAGCGGTGACATTCAGAACACCTTCAACATGGTCAGTGTGGATGGGGACACCTCCACCAACGACATGGTCACCATTCTGGCCAACGGTCTGGCAGAAAACCCGGAAATCACAGAAGAAAACGAAGATTTCGCCGAATTCATGAAGGCCCTGAATACCGTCAACGTCTACCTGTGCCGGTGCCTGGCCGGAGACGGCGAAGGAGCCACCAGACTGCTGGAGTGCAAAGTCACCGGCGCTGCCGATGTTGCTGCCGCCAAGACCATCGCCAAAAGCGTCATCTGTTCCAGCCTGACCAAGGCCGCCATGTTCGGCGCCGACGCCAACTGGGGCCGGGTGCTGTGTGCCATTGGCTACAGCGGCGCCCCGGTAGATGTGAACAAGGTTGCCGTATCCTTCCGCTCTCCGGCGGGCACGGTGGCGGTATGCGAAAATGGAGCGGGAATCCCCTTCTCCGAGGAAATCGCCAAGCAGGTTCTGCTGGAAAAGGAAATTGAAATTCTGGTCAGCCTGGGAGACGGCGACGGCGCCGCCACTGCCTGGGGCTGCGACCTGACCTACGACTATGTGAAAATCAACGGAGATTATCGGACATGATGAATGATTGTACTTTTTCCAATGCCCAGCGGGCCCAGGTACTGACCCAGGCCCTGCCCTACATCCGGCAATACAACGGCAAGGTCGTGGTCATCAAATACGGCGGCAATGCCATGATCAACGAGGAACGCAAGCAGCAGGTCATGGAGGACATTGTCCTTCTGTGGCTGGTGGGCGTGAAGGTGGTCCTGGTTCACGGCGGCGGCCCTGAAATCAGCGATCTGATGGAAAAACTGGGCAAAAAGCCGGAATTTGTGGACGGCCTCCGAGTCACCGACCAGGAGACCGTGGACATCGCCCAGATGGTGCTGGCCGGCAAGGTCAACAAGACTTTGGTTGGAATGCTGGAGCGCCGGGGCGGCAACGCCATGGGCATCTCCGGCCTGGACGGCGCGCTGATCCGGGCGGAGCAGAAGGACCCCCGGCTGGGCTATGTGGGCAAAATCACTTCCGTGAACATTCAGCCGGTGGTGGACCTGCTGGAAAAGGGGTACATTCCCGTGATTTCTACCTTGGGCTGCGATGAGGAAGGAAATGTGTATAACATCAACGGTGACACCGCCGCTGCCTTTATTGCCGGAGCACTGAATGCGGAACGTCTGATTATGATGACGGACATCGCCGGAATTCTCCGGGACAAGGACGATCCCAGCACCCTGATCCGCAAGCTTTCCATGTCCCAGGCCCGGGAGCTGTTCGGACAGAAGGTGATCTCCGGCGGCATGATTCCCAAGGTGGACTGCTGCATCGAAGCCATCAACCGCGGCGTGGGCAGCGTGATTATTCTGGATGGACGGGTGCCCCATTCCATTCTTATGGAGATTCTCACCGACGAAGGCGCCGGCACCATGGTAGTAGGAGGATGAAACAATGTCTGATCTGAAGCAGCTGGATGAAACCTATGTGGCGGGCACCTACGCCCGGTTCCCCGTTGCCCTGTTGCGGGGAGAAGGTTCCTTGGTTTATGATGAAGATGGCAAACGCTACATCGACATGGGCAGCGGCATCGGCGTCACCGCCTTCGGTATCGCCGACCAGCAATGGCAGCAGGCGGTGACGGCGCAGCTGGGCGTGCTGCAGCACACCTCCAATCTCTACTACACCCAGCCCTGTGTTCTGCTGGCCCAGCAGCTGTGCCAAAAAACCGGGATGAAAAAGGTCTTCTTCTCCAACTCCGGCGCAGAGGCCAACGAATGCGCCATCAAAACCGCCCGGAAGTACGCCTGTGACAAGAAGGGTCCGGAATACTATACCATTGTCACCCTGGAAAACAGCTTCCATGGTCGGACCATCACCACCCTGGCCGCCACCGGCCAGGCCCACTATCATGAACTGTTCCAGCCCCTGACCCCGGGCTTCGTCCATACCCCCGCCAACGACATTGCCGCCTTGGAGCAGACTCTCTCCCAGCACAAAGTGGCGGGACTTCTTCTGGAGTGCATCCAGGGCGAAGGGGGCGTGGTACCTCTGAATGCAGAGTTCATTCAGGCTGCCGCCAGACTCTGCAAGGAGCAGGACGTGCTGCTGATGATCGATGAGGTTCAGACCGGCAACGGCCGCACCGGAAAGCTCTACGCCTATATGAACTACGGCGTGCAGCCGGATATTGTCTCCACCGCCAAGGGTCTGGGGGGTGGTCTGCCCCTGGGCGCTACCCTGCTGGGAGAAAAGGTGGAGCATACCCTGGGCCCCGGGGACCACGGTTCCACCTTCGGCGGCAATCCGGTGTGCTGTGCCGGAGCATTGAGTATCCTGGGACGGCTCACCGATGATTTTCTTGCACAGGTAAAGGAGAAGGAGAATCTGATCTTCTCCACCCTCACCGGTGCCCCGGGAATTCTGGGCGTCACCGGCATGGGTCTGATGGTGGGCATCCAGACGGAAAAACCGGTGTCCCAGGTGCTGGCCGCCTGCCGGGAGCATGGAGTGCTGTGCCTCAGCGCCAAGACCAAACTCCGGCTGCTGCCCGCCCTGAACATCCCCACAGAACTGCTGCAGGAGGCTTTGGATGTGATCAAGGCCGCCTGCGCCCAGTGATGAGGTAGCACCATGAGTACCGCCGCCAGCGCCTATCTGGTGCTTTCCAACGGCATGGTGTTCCCCGGGCAAGCCATCGGCGCCCCCGGGGAGAGCACCGGTGAACTGGTGTTCACCACCGGCATGGTGGGCTATCTGGAAACCCTCACCGACCCCAGCTATGCCGGGCAGATCATTCTGCAGACCTTCCCCCTGATCGGCAACTACGGGGTCATTGAAGAAGATTTTGAAGGGCAGTGTCTGGCCAAGGGCTATGTAGTCCGACAACTTTGCACCGACCCTTCCAATTTCCGCAGTCAGTATGCCCTGGACGCCTTTTTGAAGCGCCAGGGCATCTGCGGCATCGCCGGGGTGGATACCCGCTACATCACCCGAATCATCCGGGAGCAGGGCGTGATGAACGCCCGGATCTGTACCCAGCCCCCCGCCGACCTGACGCCCATTGTAAATTATCGGGTACAGGGCGTGGTGGCTCAGGCCAGCCGAACGAAACCCCTGGAATACCCTGCTCAAGGGGAGGAGCGTTTTTCCGTGGCTCTGCTGGACTACGGCGCCAAGGCCAACATCATCCGCTCCCTCTGCGCCAGGGGCTGCCGGGTCACCGTGCTGCCTCAGGACACCCCGGCAGAAGAAATTCTCGCCCGGAACCCGGACGGGCTGATGCTCTCCAACGGCCCCGGAGACCCGGAGGAAAACACCTTCTGCATTGAACAGCTGCGGCTTCTGGCCGGCAAACTGCCCATTTTCGGCATCTGCCTGGGGCATCAGCTCATGGCCCTGGCTATGGGCGGAAAAACCTATAAGCTGAAATACGGCCACCGGGGCGGAAACCAGCCGGTGAAGGACTGTACCTCCGGCCGATGCTATATCACCAGTCAGAACCACGGCTATGCCGTGGACAGCGATTCCATGACGGGCATCGCCCGGCTGTCCTATGTCAACGCCAACGACGGCAGCTGCGAAGGACTGGACTACCCGGAGCAAAACTGCTTCACTGTTCAGTTCCATCCGGAAGCCTGCTCCGGCCCCCGGGATACCGGCTTCCTTTTTGATCGCTTTATTCAGATGATGGGAGGTGTCCTCCATGCCCAAGGATAAAAGCATTCACAAGGTCCTGCTCATCGGCTCCGGCCCCATTGTCATCGGCCAGGCCGCGGAATTTGACTACGCCGGTGCCCAGGCTTGCCGGGTTCTGCGGCAGGAGGGCATCAACACGGTGCTTCTGAACTCCAATCCCGCCACCATCATGACCGACAAACACCTGGCGGACGAAATTTACTTAGAGCCCCTGACGACGGAGACCGTCCGGCGGATCATCCGCAAGGAGCGGCCGGATGGTCTGCTGGCGAGCTTTGGCGGCCAGACCGGTCTGACCATCGCCATGCAGCTGAGCCGGGACGGCACTCTGGAAAAATACGGTGTCCGGCTTCTGGGCTCCCCCATCGAGGCAATTGAAAAGGCAGAGGACCGGGAGCAGTTCCGGGAAACCCTGGCGGCCATGGGTCAGCCGGTGATTCCCTCCGCCACTGCCGAAACTCTGGAAGAAGCCTCCCGGATTGCAGAAGAAATCGGCTACCCTGTCATTATCCGCCCGGCCTATACCCTGGGCGGCAGCGGCGGCGGCATTGCTTCCACCCCGGAGGAACTGGCCGTTATCGCCCACAACGGTCTGACCCTGTCCCCCATTCACCAGATTCTGGTGGAGCGGTGCATTTCCGGTTGGAAGGAAATTGAGTTTGAAACCATCCGGGACGGAGCGGGAAACGTGATTGCCGTGTGCTCCATGGAGAATTTCGACCCGGTGGGCATTCACACCGGCGACTCCATTGTGGTGGCCCCGGCCCTGACCCTGGCGGACAAAGAATATCAGATGCTTCGCAGCGCGGCCCTGGACATCATCTCGGAAATCGGCATTGTGGGCGGCTGCAACTGCCAGTTCGCCCTGAACCCGGACAGCTTTGAATATGCCGTGATTGAGGTCAATCCCCGGGTGTCCCGGTCCTCGGCCTTGGCTTCCAAGGCCACCGGCTACCCCATCGCCAAGGTCAGTACCCGGATTGCCCTGGGCTACACCCTGGACGAGATTCCCAACGACATCACCGGCAAAACCTGCGCCTGCTTTGAGCCCGCCCTGGACTATGTAGTGGTGAAGGTTCCCAAGTGGCCCTTTGACAAATTCGCCGGTTCCAGCCGGAAGCTGGGCACCCAGATGAAAGCCACCGGCGAGGTCATGGCCATTGCCGCCACCTTTGAGATGGCGCTGATGAAGGCCATCCGGGGAGCGGAAATCTCCCTGGACACCCTGAACGCCGCCCCCCTGAGCGATGCTCCCTTGATGGAGCGGCTGGCCCAGCAGGACGATCATCGGCTGTTTACCGTGTTTGAAGCCCTGAAGGCAGGAATCTCCATAGAAGAAATCCACGCCGTTACCAGAATTGACCGTTGGTTCCTCCATAAGCTTCTGAATCTGGCAGACTATGAACAGCTTCTCACCCGGGAGCCCATGACGGAGGATCTTTACCGTCAGGGAAAGATCCTGGGCTATCCCGACGAAGCGTTGGCCCGGCTCAGCGGCTGCCGGGAACTGCCCGGTCTTCCCATGACCTACAAAATGGTGGACACCTGCGCCGCGGAATTCGACGCCCAGACCCCCTACTTCTATTCCGGCTTTGATGCCGACTGCGAAGCCCGGGCCATGGCCCGGAGTGGGAAACCGGTGATTGTGGTGCTGGGCTCCGGCCCCATCCGAATCGGCCAGGGCATTGAATTTGACTACAGCTGTGTTCACTGCGTCTGGACCCTCCAGGAAATGGGCTATGATGTGGTCATCATCAACAACAACCCGGAAACCGTCTCCACCGACTACGATACCGCCCACCGGCTCTACTTTGAACCGTTGTGCCGGGAAGATGTGATGAACATTCTCAAGGTGGAGCAGCCAGTGGGCGTGGTGGTAGCTTTCGGCGGTCAGACCGCCATCAAGCTCACCCAGTACCTGGACAGCCAGGGAATAACCATTCTGGGTACCAGCGCCGACAGCATCGATCTGGCGGAGGACCGGGCCCGGTTTGACGACCTGCTGGAGCACTTCGGAATCCGCCGTCCCCGGGGCCGGGGGGTCAACACCCTGCCCCAGGCTCTGGAAGCCGCCGGGGAGCTTGGCTACCCGGTGCTGCTGCGGCCTTCCTACGTCATTGGTGGGCAGAATATGACCATCTCCCGGAGTCCGGAGGAGACGGAACGGTATATGCAGGGGATTCTCGCCGGAGGTATTGACAATCCGGTGCTCATCGACAAGTATATGCCTGGCACCGAGCTGGAAGTGGATGTAATCTCTGACGGAGAGAACGTACTGATTCCCGGCATCATGGAGCATATCGAGCGGGCAGGCGTTCACAGCGGTGACTCCATCGCCGTCTATCCCCCCTACAATCTCAGCGACAAATTCCTCCACCGGATCTGCCAGTGTTCCCGGAAGCTGGCTTTGGCCATGGGCACCAAGGGTCTGGTGAACATCCAGTACCTGATCTACCAGGATGAGCTGTACGTCATCGAGGTCAATCCCCGGGCCTCCCGGACCGTGCCCTACATCAGCAAGGTCACCGGAGTGCCCATGGTGGACCTGGCTTCCCGGATCATGCTGGGCGCCAGGCTGCCGGAACTGGGCTATGGGGATGGACTGTACCGGACACCCCCCTACTATGCGGTAAAGGTGCCGGTATTCTCCTTTGAAAAGCTCAACGACGCCAACTCCATTCTGGGTCCCCAGATGAAGTCAACCGGCGAAGTGCTGGGCATCGGCCGGACCCTGGGGGAGGCCATGTTCAAGGGTCTCACCGCCGCAGGCTTCACCGTACCGGATCTGTATGCCGGCAAGCCCGCCGGGGTGCTGCTCAGCGTGGAGACCGGAGACTACCCGGAAGTGGTCCCCCTGGCCAAGCGATTCTATGACCTGGGTCTGACCCTCTATGCCACGGAAGGCACCGCCCAGGCCATTGCCGCCCTGGGCGTTCCGGTCACCGCCGTGCCCAACGCCACGGAAAGCGACCGGATTCACACCCTAATGGAGTCCGGGCAGCTGTGCTACATCGTCTACACCGGAGCAGTGAAGGATGCCACCATGGGTGACTACATTGCCCTGCATCGGAAGGCCATGCAGCTGGGCATTCCCTGCCTGACTTCCCTGGACACCGCCGAGGCCCTGGCAGACGTGGCCTTCAGCCGCTACAACCAGAGCAGCACCGAGTTGGTGGACATCAACGCCATGCGGCTGTGGCGGCGGAAAATCCCCTTCACCAAGATGCACGGCACCGGCAACGACTATATCTTCATCGAGAACTTTGACGGCAGCATCTCCTCCCCGGAGTCCCTGTGCGTCAGTCTGTGCCGCCCCCACTACGGCATCGGCGGCGACGGAATTGTGCTCATGGAGCATTCCTCTGTGGCAGATGTGAAAATGCGCAGCTTCAACAAAGACGGCAGTCTGGGCAAACTGGCGGGCAACAACATCCGCTGCGTGGGCAAATACCTGTATGATCTGGGGTATCTGCGCAGTGAACACATCACCGTGGAGACCGACAGCGGAGTCAAACACCTGAAGCTGTTCCTCCGGGATGGTCAGGTAGGCTCCGTCTGTGTGGACATGGGCCGGGCCACCCTGGATGCCGCCGCCCTCCCCGCTGCCGTGGAAGTTTCCCAGCTGCGAGACTTCCCCCTGGAGGTGGACGGAAAAATCTATCCTGTCTGGGGGGTCAGCGTGGGCAATCCCCACTGTGTGGTATTCCGGGATGCCATTGACGATCTGAACCTTTCCGCCATCGGCCCCCGATTTGAACATCATCCGCTCTTCCCCGAGGGGGTGAACACCGAGTTCGTCCGGGTAGTCAGTCCCACCGCCCTGCGGGTGCGGGTCTGGGAGCGAGGCAATGGGGAGACCATGGCCTGCGGCACCAGCGCCTGCGCCGCGGTGGCCGCCGCAGTGGAAAAAGGACTGTGCCAAGCCGGAACGGACATTTCCGTCAGCCTGCCCGGCGGCGTGCTCACCGTAAACTATACCCTGGAGCGGGTATTGCTTACCGGCGGAGCGGAGATTGTCTACCAGGGCAGCTTCCTGTATTGAATAAACGCAAAATCCGGCGCTTTCCAAAAAGAAAGCGCCGGATTGTTGTATTTCATGCAGGAATCAGGCTGTAAATCCAGGTGGAAACCGGCATCCGGATGACCACCATCACTGCAAGACAAATCAGAATCGTCAGAGCCAGCCCCGGACCTCTGCTGGGTTTGCCGAACTGGCTTCTTTTCCAGAAGCCGTGCAGGAAAATCCAGGCCAGCAGATAGCCGGCAAAAGTGCCCAGAGTGTTCATGATCAGGTCGTCCACATCCGTGGCCCGGAAGGAGCACAGCTGAATGCCCTCAATCAGCAAGGAGGTGAGAAATCCCGCACCGGTGGTGGAACCCCAGGATCGGAATTCCCGCCAGATCATGGGCACCAGGACACCGAAGGGGACGAACAGGGCAGCATTCAGCCCCAGCTGGATCAGGTAGCGCCGGGTATGCTCGTCCGAGAACGGAATCAGCTGGACGTTGGGCTCCCAGTGGAAATACCCCAGGCCGGGAATGCCCACCAAGTTAAATACCTCACACACATACACCGTGAACAAGCTCATCAGGAT
>DVKV01000014.1 GCA_018715835.1 Candidatus Faecousia intestinavium
TAACAAACAAAAAACTTGACGGCGATTTGTCTGTCTGGTAAAATGGGAAAAAACGAAAGGCGGTAACCCCATGCTCAAAGAATTACTGCGAAAAAACCGCAGCTACCGGGGATTCAATCAGAACCGGGCCATCAACCGGGAGGAATTGGAAGAATTGGTGGACTGCGCCCGGCTGTGCCCCTCCTCGGTGAACGCCCAGCCGCTGTGCTACTATCTGGTGTGGAAGCCCGAGGAACTGGCCCTGGTTCAGCCTCTGACTCACTGGGCCAAGGCCCTGTCCCAGCTGACGCTGCCCCACCCGGGGAAGAATCCCACCGGATTTATCGTGATCTGCCAGAATCAGCAGATTGATCCGTCTCTGGCCCGGTACCAGCGGGATGTGGGTATTGTGGCCCAGACCATGCTTCTGGCTGCGGTGGAGAAGGGATTGGGGGGCTGCATGATCGGCAACTTCCAGGCGGGGGATCTGAAAGCGGCCCTGCACCTGCCGGAGCATATTGCGCCCATGCTGGTTGTTGCCCTGGGGGAGCCGGCGGAGCAGGTGGTGTTGACCCAGGTGGGCCCCGATGGGGACACCCACTACTACCGGGACGACCAGGATGTTCACTATGTGCCCAAGAGGAAACCGGAAGACTTGATTCTGAACGGGAAAACGGAATAAAAAACCGCTGAGGATTTTTCCTCAGCGGTTTTCCAGTCTTATAGCGTATCTCGTCTCTGGCCGAAGAAGAACAGGGCCAGCATCCCCGGTCCTACATGGGCGCCGGTGAAAGGCTCATGAGGACACACGATCAGTTCCTTGGGCGGACAGATTTCCCGGACCAGCTGGGCCAGCTGCTCCGCTTCCTGGGGGCAGTCCCCGTGGGTGATGGCCACCCGCTGATTTTCCGGATGGATGGCTCGGGTGCGGTACATCTCCACAATGGCCTCCATCACCTTTTTCCGTCCCCGGTATTTGCCGCAGGCCACGATATGCCCGGTTGCGTCTCCCCAGAGCAGGGGCTTGATGTTCAGCACCGTGCCGATGGCGGCGGAGGCGCCGCTGACCCGGCCGGTGCGCTTGAGAAAATTCAGGTCATCCACGGTGAAATATTGCAGCAGGTGCATGGCTTCTTCATCCAGAATATCGGCGGCTTCTCCGGCGGTTTTGCCCTCGTTTCGCAGGTCGGCGGCACGGCAGGTGAGCAGCCCGGTGCCGAATCCGGCACCCAAGGAATCCACAATCCGCACGGTCCGCTCGGGGAAATCCTCTGCCAGCTCCTCCGCCGCAATCCGGGCAGCCTGGATGGTCCCGCTGATGCCGGAGGACATTCCTACATACACCACATCCCGGCCTGCTTCCAGTTCCGGGCGGAAGGCATCCAGAAACAGGTGTGTGTTCAGCAGACTGGTTTTCAGCACCGAGCCGCCCCGGAGCTTGTCATAATAGCCATGGGTATCAAATGCATCGATATCCCCCAGAAAAACCCCGGGCTGACCATCCAGCACATAGTGACAGGGAAGCACCTGAATCTCCAGTTCCTGCAGCAATCCGCCGGGCAGATTGCTGGAGCCGTCGGTAAATACGGTAAAAGACATCAAAATTCCTCCCAAAGAGTTAGTAAATATATTTTACCACCCGGGGGAGAAAAAGTAAAGAATCGGATTGACAGGAAGCGCCTGGGAAAGACTGGAAGAAAATAAGGCGGCAGCCCGAATGTCTGGGGCTGCCGCCATCCGTTATGCTTCGGGAGAAAGCACAATACTTCCTCCGCTGAGGGTGAAAATCACAGCGCCGCTAATCAGATCCAGATAGTCCGGCCAGGGTTCCTCCGGTTCATTGGACAGGGGGTTGCGGACAAACACCTGATAGGTTCCGGCGGGAATGCCGGTGATCTGCCGGTACTCCTGGTTGGGCTCGAATACCGTCAGGCAGAGTTCCTCCCCTGTCTGGGACAGCAGGCCCACTTCCAAGGCGTTGCCGGACCAGTCATAGGAAGCCAGAAAGGAGAAAACCCCGCCGTCCTGGGAAAATTCCACCGGGTTGGAGAAGAAGATCTGCTCTCCCGCCTCCATGGAGAGGAAGGAAAAACCGGTGCACAGCTGACTCCAAGACTCCACCAGGCCATCCTGAGCGGCTATGGAGTCCGGCAGCTCGGTCATGGTGAGATTCCCCTCCGGGGAAATGGACAGCATTCCAATTGATTCGGGAGCATCGGCCCCAGACTGGGGATAGGCATATCGGCTGACCACCAGAACGCCGTCCTGGGCGGAAAGAACATAGTCCCAGGTTCCACGGTCTTCCAGTTCGTAGTTTTTGCCGCTGATGCAGTCGTAGACTACCACCCGTGTGTCGATGATCCCGGAACCCATGGCTATCGTGGCGCACAGCTCCGGAAGCCCGTCGCCGGTGATGTCGGCGAAGAAGCAGTTATAGATGGGCATTCCGTACAGAATCGAAGTTTCCGTACCGTCCGGGGAGATTAACCAGACGCACTCCGGGGTATAGCGGAAGGAAAATCCAGGGAAGAAATCCACCTCCGTGGTAATGTCCTGCCCGGCGTAAGAACCCGGCTTTCCCAGAAAGTCCACCCAGGTCACCGCCGTTCCCTGGGTCAGAGGGAATCCATCCCGGGTCAGGGCCCAGCAATCCCCTTGGGTTGCGTGGAGCGTTGGCGGACCGCCTCCTTCCGGCACATACAGGGTGTACACCACGTTGTATTCTTCCCCGCCGGTCATGGCGGAGATGTTGACTCCCTCCAAGGAGTCCAGATGGTCCAGCACCTCCAGCCGGAGTTCTTCACCCTTGGAAAACACCCCGGCCTCTCCCGGGGAGAAGAAACAGCTTTCATTGGGCGTGGAGACTTCCACCCCGGTGATTCCCTCGGCGCCGATGGTCAGGCTGTATTCGCCGGTGACGCCGGCAGCGCCGGAGGTTCCCCGGGGGCTGGTCAGGAAGAACAGAGCCAGGGCGCAGCAGGCCAGCAGCCCGGCGACAAGCGCCCAGAATTTGGGTTTTCGGTAGGACAGCACCCGCTTTACCCGCTCTTTGACCCCGATTTCTCCGAAGGCCAGAGGGGATACCCGGAAGCTCCGGTAGCCCATGGCACATTCCAGCATGGCCCGGGAGTAGGAAGCCCGGCTGCTCTGATCCAGTCCGGCCACTGCTTTTTCGTCGCAGGCCAGTTCGATGTCCCGGCAGAACAGCACATATCCGGCCCACACCAGTGGATGAAACCAATAGACGCATACCACAGTGAATCCCAACAGCTTCCACCAGGGGTCCCCCCGGCGCAGGTGGGAACGCTCGTGGGCCAGAATCAGGGGAATCTGATCTTCGGGTAAACCGGAGGGCAGATAGATTCTGGGTCGGAACAGTCCCAGGACACAGGGCGCGGGAATGTCGTCGCACACCCAATATCCGGAAGATGGAAGGCAGGCCCGGACTTTGCGTTTCAGGAAAATGTAGTCAGCGGAGCCCCACAAGAGGGTTCCGCCCATGCCTGCCAGCCAGAGCCAGGCGAGAACGGGAACCAGGGTAGCGCTCCAGGCCTGGGCTGTTTCTGCGGCGGAAGGCACAAAGCTGCTGCTGTCTTCTGCGTCCATGATCTCGTAAACGGCAGCGCCGGCCTGGTCCGGGGGAAGCTGTCCGGCGTAGGCATCCGCCCACTGGATCATCAGCTGGTTCCCGGCGGCATCAGAAGCCACGGAGAACGGACTCTCAGGAAAGGACGGACATACCAGCCGCAGACCCACCAGCGCCCACAGCAGACAAATGGTCCACTTTGGGACGGATTTCAGAACCAGCCGCAGCGCCATCACTGCCCCGATCAGGGGAAGGACGGCAACACTCCGGCTGAGTACCAGCAAAAACAGATCATTCATGGCTTACTCCTTTCCTGCTGCGGCGTCGATCATCCGGCGGATTTCCTCCGCATCCTCCCGGGAAATGGAATTGCGCTGGATGAAGGCGGCGATGAAGGCGGGCAGGGACCCCTGGAAGGTCTCCTCCACGAACTGCCCGGACTGGACACTGAAGAAATCCTCCCGGGACAGCAGGGAGGTCACCATCCCGCCGTTGTTCTGAAAAATACCCCGCTGGCACAGCTTGCGCAGCACGGTGTAGGTGGTGGAGCGGTTCCAGTTTAACTCCTTCTGGCACAGCTCCACCAGTTCCCGGGAATGCAGAGGTTCGTTGGCCCAGATGATCTCCGCAAACCGGAATTCCACGGCACCCAATTTCACATCCATAAAAAATCCCTCCTGAAATAGTTTACAGGCAGTAAACTAACTATAGTTTACTGCCTATAAACTGAAATGTCAAGGATTTCTTTCGGATTCCAGTAATTTCTTTTGGAATAATCGGAAATCGCCGTCTCCAATCCGGTAGTAGGCGCCATACAGTGGGTCGCCGAAGATATACACCGGAAAATCCCTGCCCGATGCTTTGGGTATCCGGATGGCCACAATTTGTTTCCCCTCCGCCTGCTCGATGGTCACGTCCTTGTCGGTGAGCAGATTGGCGCTGACGGTTCCGGGATCGTTCACCAGCGCCCAGAAGTCCATCACCAGCCCATCCGGGTCCGGCAGATCGATGGGGTGCAGGCTGCCGTCCGGAGATTCCACCACACCCAGCAGAATCAGTCCGCCCTGGGTGTTGGCAAAGGCGGAGTAGGTTTCCCACAGACTCACCGGCAGACCGCCCACTGCTTTTTTCGCTTCCAGCCGGTTGCCCTCCCGGTACTGTTCCAGATGATTCAGATCGATCATGCCGCCGCCTCCTTTCCGGGGTTCTGATGCTATTGTAGTTTATTCTCCCAGGGGACGCAAGGAGAACTTTTGTGACAGCGTCACGGAAAAACGGGGAAATCTTCGCTAGGATAAGCATACTTTCTACAGGAGGGATGCAAATGAACGGAGCGGTTCGGAAGAGAAGGAAAGCCAAGGTGGAACAGGACGCCTGCGTGGCCTGCGGATGCTGTGTGAAGGTGTGCCCCAAGGGAGCCATTTCCATTTTCAAGGGAATTTACGCCTGGGTCAACCGGGAAACCTGTGTGGGCTGCGGCAAATGCGCCAAGGAGTGCCCGGCGTCAGTGATTGCCATCGAGGAGGCGGAAGAATGAAAAAGAAATGGTATGACTATTTGTGGATTTTGTCGGCAGCATATCTGATTCTGGGATTTTTCAACATTCTGTTTGCCTGGCTGGGACTTCTGTGCTTCTTTATTCCTTTGATCATCTCCATCACCCGGGGGACCAAGGGCTACTGCAACCGCTATTGCGGCCGGGGCCAGCTGTTCAGCCTGCTGGGGGGCCGGTTCGGCCTGTCCCGGAAGAAGGACATCCCGGGATGGATGAAAAGCAAGTGGTTCCGTTATGGATTTTTGATCTTCTTTTTTATCATGTTTTTCCAGATGCTGTGGAATACTTACCTGGTCTTTGCCGGAGCCCAGGATTTGCGGCAGGTGGTGACGCTGCTGTGGACCTTCAAGCTGCCCTGGAACTGGGCCTATCACGGCACGCTGATGCATCCCGGGGTTGCTCAGTTTGCCTTCGGATTCTACAGCGTGATGCTCACCTCCACGGTGCTGGGACTGATTACCATGGTGCTGTTCAAACCCCGGAGCTGGTGTGTCTACTGCCCCATGGGCACCATGACTCAGCTGATCTGCAAGGTCAAGGCAAAAGAATAAACCAAGCCCGCCGCAAAAATGCGGCGGGCAATTTTGTCAGGCGTTTTTGGCGGCCAGACGGTCGAAGTTGTGAATCCAGTCGGCTTTCAGGAAGTAAATCAGGAACACCAGACTGCTGCAGCTCCAGGTGATGGGGTAGGCCCGGGAAACTGTCTCCAGCTGGGGGAAGTAGGAAACGGCCACGGTGATGTAGCTCACCCGGATCAAACACCAGCACACCAGCATGATGAGCATGGGAATGGAGGTTTTGCCCGCGCCCCGGAGAATACCGGCAATGCAGTGGGAAAAGGCCAGCAGACAATAAAACAGGCAGATGATGCGCATATGGTGACTGCCGTATTCCACCACCTCGGGGGCATTGTTGAAAATGGCGATCAGCTGGGGAGCCAGCAGGTAGGAGCCGATGCCGATCAGTTCCGCCATGATGACGGAGCAGAAAATGCCGAAGCGCACACCCTTTTTCACCCGGTCATACCGGTGAGCTCCCAAATTCTGCCCCACAAAGGTACTCAGGGCCTGGGCAAAGCAGGTGATGGGCAGGAAAGCGAAGCCCTCCAGCTTGGAGTAAGCCCCGCAGCCGGCCATAGCCGCTGCGCCGAAGGCGTTGATGTTGCTCTGAACTACCACATTGGCCAGGGCAATAACGGAGTTCTGCACGCCGGAGGGCAGACCGAACCGGAGAATCTCCCGCAGACTGCTTCCGTGAAACCGGATCTGCCGCCAGTGAATCTGGTAGGGCACATCCTTTGCCCGAAGCAGATACAAGAAGCACAGCAGGGCGCTGACACCCTGGGAGATGGTGGTGGCCACGGCGGCGGAGCCAACGCCCCAGTGGAACACTGCCACGAACAGCAGGTCCAGCACCACATTGACCAGGGTGGAGAATATTAAATAGTATAGGGGATGGCGGCTGTCTCCCACCGCATGGAGAATGCCCACGAAAATGTTGTACATCACCGTGAACAGAATACCCCAGGAATAGTAGCGGAAATAGCTGACGGATTGGGACATGACTTCTGCCGGGGTGCCCATCCAGCGCAGAATGGTGGGGGTGAAGACCACACCGGCCACGGTCAGCACGGCACCGGAAACCAGGCCCAGGGCAATGTCCGTATGGATCGCCTGTTTCAGAGCAGTGTAATCCCGGGCGCCGAAGAACCGGGCGATGATCACGCCTGCCCCCATGGCCACGCCGTTGAAGAAACCCACCATCATAAAAATCAGGCTGCCGGAAGAGCTGACTGCAGCCAAGGCGGTGTCGCCGATGAATTTGCCCACAACCCAGGAGTCAAAGGCGTTGTAGAACTGCTGAAAGACATTGCCCAGGAACACCGGAAGGGCAAACAGAAGCATGGATTGCCAGATGGAGCCCTCCACCAGGGAACTGCGGTTTTGATTCATATAATATCCTCCACTCCCTTTCATCAAGCACCTTTATTATGCGACTTGCCATGAAGGATGTCAAGAAGGATTCACAATTCCGGCAGGTTGGAAAAGGGAATGTTCAGCCAACTTTCCCCATTGAAAAGCCCTGGGAATTGTGGTATGGTTAGGGCGAATTTTGTGAGATTTGGGGGCGTTTTCATGGGAAAACGGTTGACCGATTTTTTGAAACGGGAGACGGTGCTGTGTGTGGCGGCGGTGTGCGCCCTGATCACCATGGCGCTGGTTCCCCCGGACGGGGAATACTGGGGCTACATCGATCTGCGGGTGCTGTGTCTGCTGCTGAGCCTGATGGCGGTGGTGGCCGGGGTGAAGCAAGCGGGGCTGTTCCGGTGGCTGACCTATCAGCTGCTGCGGCGGATGTCTGATGGACGGGCGCTCTCCGTGACGTTGGTGCTGCTGCCCTTCTTCTGCTCCATGCTGGTGACCAACGATGTGGCGCTGCTGGTGTTTGTTCCCTTTACCTTGGCCCTGCTTGCCCAGCTGGGGGCGGAATCGGCCATGATTCCCATTCTGGTGCTGCAGACCATCGGGGCCAATCTGGGCAGTATGGCTACCCCGGTGGGCAATCCCCAGAATCTGTTTTTGTATGCCAACTATCACCTTCAGGCGGGAGAGTTCTTCTCTGCCATTGTACCCCTGACCCTGGTGAGTCTGATTGTGCTGGCGGCAGCGGCGGTACCCGTCCTGCCCCGGGCGCTGCCTCGGATGGAACTGAAGGAGGAGAAAATCTCCAGTCCACGGAAGCTGGGAGCCTACCTGGCGCTGTTTGTGCTGTGCCTTCTGACGGTGTTCCGGATTGTGCCCTACTGGATCACCACCGCTTGTGTGCTGGTGGGTCTGGCCTGGATGGACCGGAAGCTGCTGGGTGAGCTGGACTTTTCGTTGCTTGCCACCTTCATCTGCTTTTTCCTGGTGTCCGGAAATCTGGGCAGGGTGGAGGCGGTACGCACCTGCCTGCAGGGACTGCTGGAAAAGAGCACCCTGCTGACCTCTGCCGCGGCCAGCCAGATCATCAGCAACGTGCCGGCGGCGGTGCTGCTGTCCACCTTCACGGATCAGTGGAAGCCCCTGCTGCTGGGGGTAAACGTGGGCGGTCTGGGGACCCCCATTGCTTCCCTGGCCAGCCTGATTACCCTGAAGCTGTATCTGCGCTGGCCGGGAGCCAAGGCAGGAAAATACCTGGCTCTGTTTACCCTGGAAAATGTGGTGGGCCTGGTGGTGCTGCTGGGAATTTCCGCCCTGCTGCTGTAAAACCTTTCCTTCTCACAATGGAATCACCCAAAAGCCGGACTTCACATTTTGTGAAGTCCGGCTTATCCTATTTTTTCTGC
>DVKV01000015.1 GCA_018715835.1 Candidatus Faecousia intestinavium
GAAATACACCTTGGATGCCATGGAAATACCTCCTAAAATATGGTTGCTTTCAGTTTACCCCCTCGGGGATATCTTGTCAAGTAGTGAAAAAACGCTCCGAACCCTGGGGCTCGGAGCGTTTCCAAAATTGCTGATTATTTGCCAGCGTTGGCAACCTGAGCGGCCACCTCGGCAGCGAAATCGTCAACCTTCTTCTCGATGCCTTCGCCCTTGACAAAGTGCACAGCATCCACAAAGGTCACCTTGCCGCCCAGCTTCTTGGCGGCGTCGGCAATGTAGCCAGCCACATCGCCCTTGAACAGGTCGCTGCGGACGAACTCCTGCTGCAGCAGGCAGTTTTCCTTGTAGAAAGCGGCCAGCTTACCGGCAGCGATCTTCTCCTTCACAGCGGCGGGCTTGGAAGCCATCTTAGGATCGTTGTCCATCAGAGCCAGCTGGACAGTCATTTCCTTGTCCACATCAGCCTGAGGCACCTGAGTCTTGTCCCAGTACTTGGGACCCATGGCAGCGATCTGCATCGCCACATTCTTGCCCAGCTCGGTGACGTCGATGTCACCTTCCACAGCCAGGTTCACCAGAACGCCGTGGGTACCGCCAGCGTGAACATAAGCCACGCTGGTGTTGTCGGCAAAGCGGGCGAAGCGGCGGATCTGAATGTTCTCGCCGATGGACATAACCTTCTCCTGCATGATCTCGGTGACGGTCAGCTTGGAGTTGGGGTAAGTGCAAGTCTTCAGAGCCTCCACATCAGCGGGGTTCTGCTCGGCAACCACCTGGGCCAGGTTCTTCACCAGATCCAGGAAAGCATCGGTCTTGGCAGCGAAGTCAGTCTCAGAGTTGACCTCGATCACCACGCCCACACCGCCAAACACGGCAGCGTAAGCCACGCCTTCGGCAGCAATCCGGTCAGCCTTCTTGGCAGCCTTGGCCAGGCCCTTTTCCCGGAGCCAGTCCACGGCCTTGTCCATGTCACCGTCGGTAGCCTGAAGGGCCTTCTTGCAGTCCATCATGCCGACGTTGGTCATTTCACGCAGTTTCTTAACGTCCTGTGCGGTAAAAGCCATTTTCGTATCCTCCCAAACGTGTTATCTGAACGTGTGTATCTGAAACTTATTCTGCTTCAGCAGCAGTCTCTTCCGCGGGAGCAGCAGCCTCGGCGGCCTCAGCAGCGTCCTCACCCTGACGGCCTTCGATGGCAGCGTTGGCCATGGTAGCGGCGATCAGGCGGATGGCACGGATGGCGTCATCGTTGCCGGGGATCACGTAGTCGATCTCATCAGGATCGCAGTTGGTATCCACAATGGCCACAATGGGGATGTTCAGCTTCCGGGCCTCAGCGATGGCGTTGCGCTCCTTCCGGGGGTCAACGATGAACAGAGCAGCGGGCAGCTTCTTCATTTCCTTCACGCCGCCCAGGTACTTCTCCAGCTTCTCGATCTCGCCCTGGTGCTTGATGACTTCCTTCTTGGGCAGCATGGCGAAAGTGCCGTCCTCTTCCATCTTCCGCAGCTGAGCCAGCCGGTCAATCCGGGTCCGCATGGTGCGGAAGTTGGTCAGCATGCCGCCCAGCCAACGGGCGTTCACATAGTAACCGCCGCAGCGGGCAGCCTCTTCCTTGATGGCGTCCTGGGCCTGCTTCTTGGTGCCCACGAACAGCACGTAACCGCCATTGGCGGACAGATCACGGACAAAGTTGTAAGCCTCTTCCAGCTTCTTCACGGTCTTGGCCAGGTCAATGATGTAGATTCCGTTGCGCTCCGTGTAGATGTAGGGAGCCATTTTGGGGTTCCAGCGGCGGGTCTGGTGACCAAAGTGCACGCCGGCTTCCAGCAGTTGCTTCATAGATACGACAGCCATTTTATAAATCTCCTTTTGTTTTTCCTCCACCCCGATCATCCCGCGCTGCCCGCCGGAATCAGTTCCGGCACAGGGGTGCGCGATCCCCGGGTGTGTGGCAGTAAAATGTCATGGGGCAAGCCCATGCTGATTCATTATACCGGATGAAAACCGGAATTGCAAGTAGTATTTCCAAAAAAATTCAGAAAAATTCCGGGTTTCCCATGCTATTTCTCCTTCCTCCCCCTCTGCGGCCGGCACTTGCGTCCATCTCTAGGATTTCCGGTATGCAGAGCAGTCTTCCCACGGCCCCTGCGGCAGAAAAAATACCGAGAGAAAAACTCCCGGTATTTTATTTCATTGCATCACTGAGGTGGTACCCCAGCAGAAACACCCACACCGAAGAATGGGCAAACAGGGTATAAAGTGCGTAGCCGAATAGTCCGCCGGTTACCAGCCGCCTCCAGTTGGTGCTTTCATAGGCGGTGAGCATCTGGCAGAAGCCATCCGCCACCATGGGAACCATCAGGCCCAGACAAAGCAGCGGCGGAGTCTGCCACCAGAAAAATGTCACAAACCCCACGACTATTCCCAGAAGTTCTCCGGTACATCGGGCACAAACAGGAAACCGCTCCCCCTTCCAGTGGAAGGACCGGTCGTCTCTGCAATGGCAGCCGCAGAGAATGGGCAGCCAGCGGTAACACCAGGTTTTCACAGATCAGGCGATTCCCATGCCAATGCCAACGGCAAACATCAGGATGTAATACAAGATTCCGATACCCACGCTGACCAGGGCGCCAATTCCCGCAGCCTTCGCGGTCTTGGGCTTGGTATCCTTCCAGACCAGGAACAGTACCAGACCTACAATGGGAATGCAGCATCCCAGTACCCCCCAGCCAAAGCCGCCGTTGTCCACAACCTGGGGTTTGTTTTCCTGAGCCACACCACAGTGGGGGCAAACCGCTGCCCGGTCATCAATTTGTTGTCCGCAGTTTCTGCAAAATGCCATAGGAATCCCTCACTTTCTCTTT
>DVKV01000167.1 GCA_018715835.1 Candidatus Faecousia intestinavium
CATAAACAGCCCGACCCCCACTGGGGCCGGGCTGTTTGCTCAGCGGTTCAGAAGTTCCAGCAATTCTCCAGGCGAGTGTGCAATGGCAGCTGCACCCGCTTCCACCAGTTCCTCCAGGGTTCCATATCCCCAGGTTACACCGATGGTGGGAATGCCGTGGGCTTTCGCACCCAGAACGTCAAATTTGGTGTCGCCGACCATAACCATGTTTTCGGCCTGACCATTTTCTTCCAGCAGGTAGGCAATGACCGCTTCTTTGGTGCTGCGGGTGGTGTCCAGGGTGGCACCGCAGATCTTATGGAAGTATTGAGCCAGATGGAACCGCTCCAGAACCTGCTCAGCCATGGTCTCCGGCTTAGAGGTCGCTACATACAACCGGTGTCCTGCACTGCGCAGCGAGGACAAAAGATCCTGAATTCCGGGATAGGGAGCGTTTTCAAAAATACCAATGGGGATATACCGGCTGCGGTATACGGCGATGGCTTCGTCCGTCTTGTCAGCCGGGACCCCGAAACGGCGGAAGGTGTCGTGAAGGGGAGGGCCAACAAACACCCGCAGCTCCTCCCGGGAGGGAACCTTCAGGCCAAAATGCTCCAGAGCCGGAATGACGGAATTGATGATTCCTTCTCCGGAATCTGTCAGGGTACCATCCAAGTCAAATAAAATTGCTTTTTGCATAATTTCTCCTTATGTTCCTTGTATCATTTTATTACGTAAGCAGCACATCAGACAGCAGCATGATGCAGAACCCGACCAACAGGGCATAGGTGGCACCGCTTTGGGCACCGTGGGAGTGGGTTTCCGGGATCATTTCGTCACTGATGACATACAGCATGGTGCCGCCGGCGAAGGCCAGAGCAAAAGGCAGAATGGCAGACGCTGCACTGACTGCCACATATCCCAGCAGCGTACCGAAAACTTCCACTAGCCCGGTGGCAATGGCAATGACCAAAGTACGTTTGGGACGGATGCCCGCTGCCAGCATGGGACCGATGATGACCATACCTTCCGGGATGTTCTGCAGGGCAATTCCTCCGGCAATCAGAATGGCTTCGGTCTGATTGTCCGATCCGAAGCTGACGCCTGCGGCAATTCCTTCCGGAAGATTGTGGATGGCTATGGCAGTCACAAAAAGCAGAACCTTGTCCAGGTTGGCGGAACCTGCATGGGCCTCTGCGTCTTCTCCGGCCAGATGATGCAGGTGTGGTACCAGCCGATCGATCAGATTCAGACAAACTGCACCTACGAAAATACCGGCAATGGTTACCACAATACCCAGTTCTCCGCCGTATTCCAGAGAAGGAAGGATCAGTCCCAGAATGGCAGCTGCCAGCATCACGCCGGCGGCAAAAGCCAATACAATGTCACTGAACTTGTGGGAAATCTGCTTGAACGCAAAGCCGATCAATGCACCTGCAACGGTGGCACCGCCAACTCCGATGGCGGTCAAAAATACCAGTTTCATAAGCACCTCCTTAATTCAGGACATTATACCATATGCCTCGGCAAGATACAATGTTTTTAAAAAATGGATGCGGAAATTCCGACAGAAGAGGGGATAACCATTGCACGTCCGGGGGAATTTTGCTATAATTACATCAGAAATTCTATCAGAGTGCAGAATGAGATCGTTTACCCGACAGAAGCCCCTGGGAAAGGGGAACTGGCGGCACGTCTCATTGGAAAGGAGCCGCAATATGAAAATGATCCATATGTCTGTCCCTGGCAGTGAGGAGGCCACCCTGGAAGGATATCTGCTGGACTGTGAACTCAGTCTGGGCCAGGAAAAACGCAGGCCTGCGGTGCTGGTGTGCCCTGGAGGCGGGTACCTGTACTGCTCCCCCCGGGAAGCAGAGCCTGTGGCCCTGAGCTATGCCGCCAGAGGGTTCCATGCCTTCATTCTGCGCTATTCCACGGGAAAAGCGGCAGCGGGTTTTGCGCCTTTGAGAGAAGCATCCTGGGCCATTGGCTATATCCGGGAGAACAGTGATTCCTGGAACATCGATCCGGAGAAGATCGCCGTCTGCGGCTTTTCTGCGGGAGGACATCTGGCTCTGGCAGTGGGTCTTCAGGGCGAGAACAAACCAAATGCTATGATTCTGGGATATCCGGCTGCTTCGGCCCCGGCGGGAGATAAAATTGACTTCATGCTGAAGATCCTGGAGGGGAAGCAGTCGGTTACCTGGGAGGATGAGAAAAAATATGACCTGGTCCCCCAGATCACGAAAGACGCGCCTCCGGTATTCCTGGTTGCCACAGCGGAGGACGTATTGACCCAGTATGGAGCCCTTCCCATTGCAAAAGCCTACAGCGACTTGGGAAGGAACTACGAGCTGCACATCTTCCAGTACGGCCACCACGGGAATTCCCTGGGAAATGAGGTGTCCTCCGATGGCAGCACCCGGAATCTGGACCCTGCCTACGCCCAGTGGCAGGAGTTAAGTGTCCAGTGGCTGCACAGAACTTTTGGACCCCTGACGTTTACAGACAAATCTACCAGCCGCATGAGTCAGTACCTGGCGCAAATGGGGCTTTCTCTGGATAAAAACCCCACGGTTTGAAAACTTGCGGTTGACTTTTTGCGCAAAGCATGTATACTGGTTCTTACAAATGAAAAAATACCAAAGAAGCGGTTCAGAATGCGAAGACCGAACCGCAGAGGACTCTCTGGAGAACACATTCAGTTGTGTGCCGAAGGTGCAAGGTCAAGGACCGAATCTCTCAGGCAAATGGACAGAGATGCAGAAGCATTGTTTGCAAAGAGCAGTCCTATCCGGGCTGCTCTTTTTATATTATTTTGAGAAAGAGGTATGGTTTTATGTACGGCAAACCCATCGACTCCATCGGATTTGTAAAGCAATATGACCCGGAGCTTGCCGGGCTCATGGGAGAGGAACTGCGCCGCCAGCAGGACGGTCTGGAACTGATTGCTTCGGAGAATTTTGCCTCTCCGGCGGTGATTGCGGCCATGGGTTCCGTCCTTACCAACAAATATGCAGAGGGATTGCCGGGAAAACGCTACTATGGCGGCTGCCAGCACATCGACGAAATTGAGAGCCTGTGCATTCAGAGGGCAAAAGA
Organism: Candidatus Faecousia intestinavium; assembly: GCA_018715835.1. Taxonomy (GTDB): domain Bacteria; phylum Bacillota; class Clostridia; order Oscillospirales; family Oscillospiraceae; genus Faecousia; species Faecousia intestinavium. Next base: position 3,082 of record DVKV01000167.1, read on the forward strand.
TCTGTTCGGGGCGGAATTTGCCAATGTCCAGCCCCATTCCGGCGCCCAGGCCAATATGGCGGTGGAGTTGGCGCTGCTTCAGCCTGGGGATACTCTGATGGGCATGAGCCTTGCCAATGGCGGACACCTGACCCATGGAAGCCCTGCCAATCTGTCCGGAAAATACTACCATGTGGTATCCTACGACGTAAACCACGAAACCGGTCGGATCGATTATGACCAGATTCGGGATCTGGCGAAGAAGACCAGCCCCAAGCTGATCATTGCTGGTGCGTCGGCATACCCCCGGGCGATCGATTTTGAGATTTTTGCGGACATTGCCCATGAGGTGGGGGCGGTTTTGATGGTGGATATGGCCCACATCGCTGGCTTGGTGGCCGGAGGTGTCCACATGAGTCCGGTGCCCTATGCGGATATTGTAACAACCACTACCCACAAGACTCTGCGTGGACCCCGGGGCGGCTTGATTCTGGCCAAGGAGGAATATGCTAAAAAGCTGAATTCTGCGGTCTTCCCCGGAACCCAGGGCGGTCCTCTGGAACATGTCATTGCGGCAAAAGCGGTGTGCCTGAAGGAGGCAATGGAACCGGAATTTAAAGTCTATGCCCAAAATGTGGTGAAAAACGCTGGAGTTCTGGCTGATGCCCTTCTGGCGGAAGGCTTTGACCTGGTGACCGGAGGAACGGACAATCATCTGATGCTGGCAGACCTGCGGCCCATGGGCATCACCGGAAAGGAACTGCAGGCCAGATGCGATCTGAACCACATTACCCTGAACAAAAACGCTATTCCCGGAGATCCGCAGAAACCCACTGTCACCAGCGGTGTCCGGATCGGCACTGCGGCAGTAACCACCCGGGGCCTGGGAGAACAGCAGATGCGTCAGATTGCCCGCTGCATTGCCATGACGGCCCGGGACTTTGAGGGAACCAGGAACCAGGTTCTGGAGGAAGTGGCGCAGATCTGCAAGCAGTTCCCCCTGTACGAATGACAGAGGTTAAAGTTAAACCGGAGCAGCTTCTGCTCCGGTTTGCTTCTTAAAATCGGCGGGCATATCCGCACTTGCGGCAGAGTTCCTCTGCTGCTTTTTTGTGTCCAAAACCCTGGTAGATGGCCTTTGCCCGGGGAGAATTCAAAATGGAATCCAGAGAATCCAAGAACAGGTTCCCCAAAGCCAAATCCCCCTCATGGTCCAGACAGCAGGGGACAACCGTTCCATCCGCCAGAATGCCGATCTGGTCCCGCAGTCCGTAGCAGAATACCTGCTGGTCCCCCTCCGGTGCGGATAAATCCGGCCAGTCAAACCGGTTACCATGTTCCAGATAGACCCGCTCCGCCAGGCGGGTCCCCCGGGGCTGAACATCCCAGGGCTGTGGAAAGACGTCTTCCAGCGCAGCCAGAATCTCCTGGTTCCGGGTATCGGCGCCGCCTTGGTTCCACAGCCGATATACAACCAACAGTTTTCCCTGAGCGGCTCTGCCAAATGAGAAGCACTGGTGCAGGTATGTTTCGAAGGGAAGCGTCAAATCATTGGCTTCGAAAGCATGCAGGGAGATATTGACTTTGTGAAGGGCAGGGGCTTGGAGCAGCAGCGTCTGATTGGGTTCCAGCAGAGTCCCATTTGTGGTGAGAATCACCCGGAAGCCGGATGCACCGGCGAGACGAAGAAATTCCGCAAGCTGTGGATGGCAAAGTGGCTCGCCCATGACATGAAAATACAGAAAATCCGTATAGGGCTGGAGTTTTGGCAGCAACGCAGCAAATTCCTCAGGAGACATCCGCCGGGGAGTGCGCCGGGTGCCTGGACAAAAATGACAGCGCAAATTGCACAGATTGGATATTTCCACATATACTTTTCGAAAACGCTTCATATCGTAACCTCTTTTTCGTTTGCTTCACTATAGCACACAGCGGACTTCGGCGCAACAAGACATTTTTCCTGTGCTCCGATTTCCGGCATAAGCCGACAGGCTGTTTGTGATAAACTGAGAAT
>DVKV01000168.1 GCA_018715835.1 Candidatus Faecousia intestinavium
CCGTTTTTTCGCCTGTTGCCCGCCCTGAACCGGGAAGTCTGCCGATCACGGGCCATTTTCTTCGGCATATGGAAACACCCCGCCTGAGGTCCAGCATACGGCGCTGTCTGACAGGCGGGGCGCTGTTCACCTGACGTGAACGGCTTTTATGGTACGTTTGGGGGATTTGGCAAATCAGAGAGAATCGGAGGTATTTTCCCCAGGCGTCGGGGCCGGTTATTCATCCGGAGCGGATTTCACATCAGGATTTTTCTGACTGCCGCCGCAGCTGCCGCAGCCTCCCCGGGAGCAGGCGCAGCCCTCCGGGCAGCCGATGCACTTTTTTCCGCTCTTTTTTCCCCGGTAGACATAATATGCAGCAGCCGCAACAATCCCCACCAGGATGACAATGGCAATAAAATCCGCCATCAGGCTCTCACCCCGCTTCCGGCATAGGCCCGCTTCACTTCCCGGTCTGCCGCCAGGCACAGGGAAATCAGGATTCCGGCGAAAACAGCCACGGCAATCAGCCCGGGCACAAAGCCCGCTCCCACGGCGCCGGTGGTGATCAGGGTGCCGATCTGGTAGACCAGGAAGCCCACGGTATAGCCGGTGCCCAGCTGGAGGCCGATGCCGCCCCAGAGCCACTTGGCGCTCTTCATCTCGGAATTCATGGCGCCAATGGCGGCAAAGCAGGGGGGCGTGTACAGATTGAACATCAGATAGGCCAGGGCAGCCACCTTGGTGATGGCAATGATGCCCGCAACCTCGGCACCGGAGCCTTCCAGCATGGCCAGCTCTTCCGTATCGATGAAGTTCTCAAGCCCCACGAAGCAGACCGCCAGGGTGCCTACCACGTTCTCCTTGGCAATGAAGCCGGTGACAGCGGCGGCTGCCAGCTGCCAGCTGAGGACGCCCACAATGGGCACCAGCAGGTAAGCAAAGGGATGGGCAATGGAAGCCAGGATGGAACTGTCGGCAGTTTCCGCCACCTGGAAGCTCCAGGTGAACGTCTGCATGACCTGCACGGCAGTGTTGCACAGCAGAATGATGGTAGCAGCCTTTACAATGTAGGCCCAGCCCCGGGCGCACATGGCCTTGAGGGCAAAGGTCAGGGAGGGAACCTTGTATTCCGGCAGTTCGATGATAAAGAAGGATTTCCGGTTCTTGTACCCGGCGATCTTGTTCACCAGCAGGGCTCCCAGGAAAATCAGCACGATGCCGGTAACGTACATGACAAAGCTGACCCAGCCGGCATTGTCAAAGAACGCACCGGCAAACAGGGCGATGACGGGGATCTTGGCGCCGCAGGGCATGAAGGGGGTGAGCATGGCGGTGGCCCGGCGCTCCCGCTCGTTGCGGATGGTGCGGCTGGCCATGACGCCGGGGATGGCACAGCCGGTGCCGATGACGAAGGGAATCACGGATTTTCCGGACAGGCCCACCTTTTTGAAGATGGGGTCCAGCACCACGGATACCCGGGACATATAGCCGCAGTCTTCCAGCAGGGCAATGAGGAAATACATCACCATCACCAGAGGCAGGAAACCCACCACGGCGCCCACGCCGCCGATGATGCCATCGGCCAGAAGGGCAGTCAGCAGCGGATTGGCGTCAGCCAGGCTGTCCGCCGCAAAGCCCTGGAATGTTTCAATCCAGGCAACCAGGGTATCCGCAATGTACGGCCCCACCCAGACCTGGGAGATCTGGAACACCAGGAACATGATGCCCGCAAAAATGGGGATGCCGAAGAACTTGTTGGTGAGAACGGCGTCAATGGCATCTCCGGTTCCCTTCTCCCGGGTCAGCACCTTCCGGGTCTCCACCTGGGACACCAGCTGATTGACAAAGTCGAACCGCTTCCGGTCCGCCTCTTCCACTGCCTTTTTATCCGTCAGGTCAATGCTGCCCTGACTGTACGGCGCCCGCTGGCCTTTGCCCCGGAGCCCGGCGGCAGCCTCCACCACCGTCTTCAGCCCTTCCCCGGCAGTGGACACGGTTTCCAGCACCGGGCAGCCCAGTTTTTCGGAAAGCAGGGCCGTATCAATGGTGGTTTGCTTTTTCACATTGATGTCGCTTTTGTTCAGCGCCACCACCACCGGAATGCCCAGTTCCAACAGCTGGGTGGTGAAGAACAGGCTGCGGCTCAGGTTGGTGGCGTCCACAATGTTGATGATGGCGTCCGGGTGCTCCTTGCGCACATAGGAGCTGGTGATGCTCTCCTCCGAGGTGAAGGGGGACATGGAATAGGCGCCGGGCAGGTCCACGGCAATCAGCTCTTCCGAGCCGCTGTAATAGGCTTTCTTGATGGTGTGTTCTTTCTTTTCCACCGTCACACCGGCCCAGTTGCCCACCTTCTCGCTGCGCCCGGTCAGGGCGTTGTACATGGTGGTTTTGCCGGAGTTGGGGTTGCCAGTCAAGGCGATACGCATGAAATTTCCTCCTCTTTTGCTTGGGTGATTGTTTTTATTCCAGCCCAGAAGTTACCCTATGCTAACCATCGGGCAGAACAAACCGAAATCGTTCTTCTTTGCCATGGCAGGGCCACAATGCCTATATCTCAATGGCGGAGGCCAGCTGGGTGTCCATGTTGTAGCGCCCATCCTTGATGGAGACAACACAGCCGCCTTTCAGATGGGATACCACGGTAATGGGCGCGCCCGCGTAGCAGCCCAGGGAAAACAGGAAGGCATCGAGCTCCTCGTCATCGGTCTGCACCTGTTTGATGAGATATTCCATGCCTTCTTTTGCTTGGGTCAAATTCATAAGCCTCACCTGATTAATTCCGCACATTAATTAGCCTTTGCTAACTAATGCCGTTAAATTTGAATTAGCAGCCGCTAACTTCAAACGAATCATACTCCTCTCCTCCGGTTTTGTCAAGAGCATTTTTGAAAAAAGTGGAAATTCCCACGTGGATTTCCGCCGTTTTTTCCAAATTTTGTTAGTTAAAACTAACAAACGGGAGAAATATCCAAAAAGGTCTTGACAAACGGCCACAGCGGCGGTATGCTGTTCTTGGTTAGCAGTCGCTAACCAAGAACATATCCGTAAGTTAGCAAGCGCTAACCGCAAAAACCATCAGGAGGGCCTATGATTTCTTTGGAATTGCTGCAATCGTTGGGCGCAGTTGCCGGTATTATCTGCATCCTGCTTCTGTGCGCCTGGCTCAAGCACCATCTCCGGAACCACAAATAACCGCTTTCGGGAGGGAACCCCATGTCCGACGATTATCTGATCCGCAACTGCGCCCCCACCCTGGCGGGAATCAAAACCGCCAGCCTGTTTGCCTGTCCCTGCAATTGCCCCAGGCAGCTGTTCCAGGCAGTGGCGCAGCTCAACCGGCGGCTGAAACCCAAGGGGCTGCGGGCGCTGCCCCTTCGCACCTCCGCCAACAAAGCGCTGATCTATGTATACCGTCCCCGGAGGCTGGCCCAGGATCTGACGGACGCTCTGGCCGCGGAACTTCTGCGGCAGCAGGGATACCTTCCGGGCAGCTGCCAGCAGACCCTGGTGCAGATGATCCGCAGGCTCCGGCAGAGCGGGGAATTTCCCCACGAAATCGGCCTGTTTCTGGGCTATCCTCCGGAGGATGTTCAGGGTTTCATCACCCAGGGGCCCGACTGCTGCAAGTGCAGCGGCTGCTGGAAGGTCTACGGCAACGAAGACCAGGCCAGAAAGAAGTTTGCCCAATACAAAAAATGTACCCAGATTTACTGTCGGCTCTGGGCCGCGGGAAGCAGCGTGGAGCGTCTGACCGTAGCTGGCTGATGCAGGACTTTTCAGAAAGGATGAAATGTTTATGAGTAAAGTTGGAATTGTATATTGGAGCGGCACCGGCAATACCGAAGCCATGGCCCACGCCGTTGAGGAGGGCGCCAAGACCGCCGGAGCAAACGTGACCCTGTTCACTGCCGGAGAATTTTCCGGCTCCATGGTGCATGATTTTGACGCGCTTGCCTTCGGCTGCCCTTCCATGGGGGTGGAGCAGCTGGAAGAAAATGAATTTGAGCCCATGTTCCAGGACTGTGAAGGCCAGCTGAAAGAGAAGACCATTGGTCTGTTCGGCTCTTACGGCTGGGGCGACGGAGAATGGATGCAGACCTGGGAGGATACCTGCCGGAGCGCCGGCGCCCGGCTGGTCAGCGGCGGCGTGATCTGTCAGGAAGCGCCGGATGAGGAGGCGCTGGAAAAATGCCGGGCGCTGGGCGCCGCTTTGGCACAAGCATAACCGTCCCCGGGGCCCCTTTGGGGCCCCGAAATGGGTTTCATCCAGAATCGGGGGGATTTTTATGGGCAGAAAAACCACCAGACGGGAAGACTACCTGAGAATCATCGCGCAGCTGTCCCGCAAGGGAAAAGTCCGGGGGGCGGACATCGCCAGAATCCAGGGGGTTTCCAGGCCCACGGTGTCTGTGTTTCTCAAGCGGCTTGCCGCAGCCGGTGACATCACCATAGATTCCCACCACAACATCTCCCTGACCGACCAGGGAAAGGCCGTCGCCTGCACCGTCTTGGACAAGAACTTCACCCTGTATACCCTTCTGGTACAGCTGGGGGTTCCGGAGGAAATTGCCCGGCAGGATGCCTGCCGGATGGAACATACGCTGAGCGAGCAAAGCTGCCTGGCGCTGAAAAAGCTTCTGGAGAAGAATCCGGCGCCAGAATAAGCTGTTTCAGAAATCTCTTTGATGCGCTGTTTCTCAGGGAAATATCTTTTTGGTATCTTTTTACATACCCGGGGCATACTGTTCCTATCCCAATTTCAGGAGGAACACCATGCAGGGAAAAGTAGAGATCTGCGGCGTGAACACATCCAAGCTCACCGTCCTGTCCCAAAAGGAGATGGACGCGCTGCTGCGCCGGGCCAAAGACGGAGACGCCGCCGCCCGGGAAGCGCTGATCGAGGGAAACCTTCGGCTTGTACTGTCGGTGATCCAGCGTTTCGACAAGCGGGGAGAGAATCCCGACGACCTGTTTCAGGTTGGCTGCATCGGCTTAATCAAAGCCATTTCCAATTTCGATCCGGACAAACAGGTCCGGTTCTCAACCTATGGCGTGCCCATGATTGCCGGAGAGGTCCGGCGGTATCTCCGGGACAACAGCGCCATCCGGGTCAGCCGTTCCATCCGGGACGTGGCCTACCGGGTGCTGCAGTGCAAGGAGGCCATGACCACCCGGCTGGGACGGGAGCCCACCCTGGAGGAGATTTCCCGGGAGCTGGACATCCCCCTGGAAGAAGTCAGTCAGGCCCTGGATGCGGTATGCGCCCCGGTGAGCCTGTATGACCCGGTGTATGCCGATGGGGGCGATCCGCTGACGGTGATGGACCAGGTCCGGGACACCCGGAACACCGAAGCCAGCTGGATGGAGCACATCACCCTGCGCAACGCCTTCCGGGCCCTCCAGCCCCGGGAAAAGCAGATTCTGTCCCTGCGGTTTTACGACGGGAAAACCCAGGTGGAGGTGGCCAATACCCTGGGCATCTCCCAGGCCCAGGTTTCCCGGCTGGAGAAAGGCGCCATCAGCGCCATGCGCAAATCCGTCAGCATTTCCTGAAAACTCCCGGCCCCTTGGTATTCCAGGGGGCCGTGCTATTTTCCTCTTCCCCGGCATATGGTGAACCAACAGCCAAGGAGGGATGCCTATGCCCGTTAAATTCACCACGCTACAGTGCAAGGAAGTGATCTGCATCAGCAACGGCCAGCGGCTGGGGTTCGTCTCCGACGTGCAGATCGCCCTGCCGGAGGGCAACGTCTGCGCCATCATTGTTCCCGGTCCCTGCCGGTTCCCGGGGCTGCTGGGCAACCGGGACGATTACATCATCCCCTGGAGCAGCATCCGGAAAATTGGTCCGGACATTGTACTGGTAGACACCAAGCCCGATGAATGCCGGGTTCCCCGGAGCCGCCGCCCGGGGTAATGCAAACATGAATCATTTATGAACTTTCTTCTGCGTGACTTTACTTTTACCGGAAAAACCACTATAATAAGACCTCCAAAAAGCGAAAAAGGAGGGTGCAGACATGGCGCTTCCGGCATATATTTCCAACGTCCTGGCCCAGTCCCGGCTGTTTCAGGTCTTCGGGGCTGCCGTTCTGCCCTTCATTGAAAACAAAGGGGCCATTGTGCTGGCGGCATCCCTGAAGCTGAAATGGTACGCCGCGTTTCTGGCCTCCACCCTGGGGGCCTACCTGCCGGTTCCCTTCCTGCTCCGTGTGAAGGCTTCCACCCTGCGCCGCCGGTTGTCAGACGCATCCGCTCTGTGCCGTCCATCGGTGCAGAAAGCCGGGCAGCGCTGCCGCCGGGCTCTTGCCCGCTACGGTCACTGGGGGATTTTTCTGGTGCTGAGCATTCCCTTCACCGGGGTGGGCTGCTGGCTCAGCGCCATCCTGGCCAACCTGGGAGGAATCAATCGCCGCCGGGCCGCCGGAGCAATCTTTCTGGGCACCCTGGTTTCCGGTCTGATTACCACGCTGATGGTGTACGGATTGGTCAGCGGCATCGCTTATTTCTTGAAATAATGTACATTTACAGGCTGGTTCTTTTGAGCCAGCCTTCTTTTTGCACAAAAATTTCGACGATTCTTGTGTAATTTGCTATTTTCTTTCTTCTTGCCTTCCCGACTATTGCGGGGAAATCCGGTAAAATGGTACAATGAGAAAGAGCCCCTTCCGCGAGAGCGGAAAAATTTGGCGCATAGGAGGTCTTTATGAGCAGATTGGAGTTTTATTCCACCAGCGGCTCACAGGCAGTGGTGGAGTCTCTTTACCGGGATCTGGAACACCGGATCGTGGCCAGCCCTCCCGGGTTGTGTCCCGTGGATCTGGCCGCTTCCTTCCTGAAGCTGTGCCACGCCCAGACCTGCGGCAAGTGCGTACCTTGCCGGGTGGGCCTGCGGCAGCTGGAGCTGCTGATGAACGATGTGTTGAACGGAACCGCCACCATGGACACCCTGGCGGAAATTGAGCGCACCGCCCAGGTCATCTCCGACAGCGCTGACTGCGCCATCGGCTATGAAGCGGCTGGCATGGTGCTCAAAGGCATCCGGGGCTTCCGGGATGACTACGAGTCCCATGTGAAGACCGGCCGGTGCCTGTGCAATCTGGATCAGCCGGTTCCCTGTGTGGCCCAGTGCCCCGCAGGCGTGGACATTCCCGGCTACATCGCTTTGATCGGAGCCGGCCGGTACGCCGACGCCGTGCGGCTGATCCGCAAGGACAACCCCTTCCCCGGCGCCTGCGGCCTGGTGTGCGAGCATCCCTGCGAGTCCCGCTGCCGCCGGAACATGATCGAAGGTGCGGTGAACATCCGGGGTCTGAAACGCTATGCCGTGGACCATGCGGGCATCGTGCCTCCCCCGGAATGCGCGGAAGCCACAGGCAAGACCGTTGCCGTGGTGGGCGGCGGCCCCAGCGGCCTGTCCGCTGCCTTCTACCTGTCCCTGATGGGCCACCAGGTCACGGTATTTGAGTCCCGGAAACAGCTGGGCGGCATGCTCCGCTACGGCATTCCCAGCTACCGGCTGCCCCGGCAGGAACTGCAGAAGGACATCGACGCCATCCTGGCCACCGGCGTGAAAGTGGAGCTGGGAGTCACCATCGGCAAGGACATCTCCCTGGCGGAGCTGCACCGGAAATTCGACGCCATCTACATCTCCATCGGCGCCCACACCGACAAGAAGGTGGGCATTGAGGGTGAGGATTCCCGGGGCGTCATGTCCGCAGTGGAAATGCTCCGGGCCATCGGCGACGGCACCATGCCGGACTTCACCGGCAAACGGGTGGCCGTCATCGGCGGCGGCAACGTGGCCATGGACTGCACCCGCTCCGCCATCCGTCTGGGCGCGGAAACCGTCAGCGTGGTCTATCGCCGCCGGCAGCAGGACATGACCGCCCTGGCCGACGAGGTGGAGGGCGCGCTGGCCGAAGGTGCGGAGCTGCTGACCATGATGGCGCCTCTGCGGATTGAGGCTGACAGCGAAGACAACGCCGTTGCCCTGTGGGTCCAGCCCCAGCGGGTAGGCGCCATCGACAAGGCCGGACGGCCCCGTCCGGAGAACGCCGACCAGCCCCCGGTGCGGGTGGAAGCCGACGTGATCATCGTGGCCATCGGCCAGAGCATCGAACTGAAGGCCTTTGAAGAATATGGCGTGCCCATTCACCGGGGCACCATCGCCGCACTGAGCAGCGGCGGCATTGAGAACAACCAGGGCATCTTCGCCGGCGGCGACTGCGTCACCGGCCCCGCCACCGTCATCAAGGCCATTGCCGCCGGCAAGGTGGCTGCCGCCAACATTGACGAATACCTGGGCTATTCTCACACCATCACCGTGGATGTGAAAATCCCCAAGGCTTACCTGGGCGAGCGTCCCAGCTGCGGCCGCAGCGAACTGCCCATGGAAAAGGCATACGAACGCAAAGGCAATTTCCAGTGCATTGAGTGCGGTTTCACCGAAGAGGTAGCCAAACAGGAGGCCCAGCGCTGCCTGCGCTGCGACCACTTCGGCTACGGCGTATTCAAAGGAGGGAGGAAGAAAAAATGGTAAAGATGGTGCATCTGACAATCGACGGTATTCCCGTCACCGTCCCCCGGAATACTTCAATTCTGGAAGCCGCCCGGAGCGTGGGCATCAACGTGCCCAGCCTGTGCTATCTGAAGGATCTGAACGAAATCGCCGCCTGCCGGGTGTGCGTGGTGGAGATCGCCGGCATCCAGAAGCTGGTGGCCTCCTGCAACAACCACGTCTGGGAAGGCATGGAGGTTTATACCAACTCTCCCCGGGTCCGGGAGGCCCGGCGGGTGAATGTGGAGCTGATTCTGAGCCAGCATAACTGCGACTGCCCCTACTGCGTCCGCAGCGGCAACTGCGAGCTGCAAAAGCTGGCAAACGATCTGGGTCTGACCCACCTGAACTATCACAAGGAGATTCCCGCCGCCCGGTGGGACAATACCTTCCCCCTGATCCGGGACGCCAGCAAGTGCATCAAGTGCATGCGCTGCATCCAGGTGTGCGACAAGGTCCAGAGCCTGAACATCTGGGATCTGACCAACACCGGTTCCCGGACCACCGTGGACGTCTCCGGGGGCCGGACCATCCGGGAAGCGGACTGCGCCCTGTGCGGCCAGTGCATCACCCACTGTCCGGTGGGGGCCCTGCGGGAGCGGGACGACACCCAGCGGGCCTTCGACATGCTCAGCGACAAGGACCTGGTGACGGTGGTGCAGATTGCCCCCGCCGTCCGGGCCGCCTGGGGCGAGAGCCTGGGTCTGCCCCGGGAGAAGGCCACCGTCAAGCGGCTGGTGGCTGCCCTGCGGCGGATGGGCTTCCGGTACGTGTTTGACACCAACTTCTCCGCCGACCTGACCATTATGGAAGAGGGCAGCGAGTTCCTGGAGCATCTGGCAGAGCCGGACAAGTACGCCTGGCCCATGTTCACCTCCTGCTGCCCGGGCTGGGTCCGGTTCCTGAAGAGCCAGTACCCGGATATGGTAAAGAATCTGTCCACCGCCAAGAGCCCCCAGCAGATGTTCGGCGCGGTGACCAAGAGCTACTTCGCCAAGCTCATCGGCGTGGACCCCCATCGGATTCGCTGCATCTCCGTGATGCCCTGCCTTGCCAAGAAGCAGGAGGCGGATCTGCCGGTGATGCAGGACGCCTGCGGCGATCCGGACGTGGATCTGGTGCTGACCACCCGGGAAATCGACCGGATGATCCGATCGGAGCACATCGACGTCAACGCCCTGGCGGAAGAGGAGTTTGACTCTCCCCTGGGCGTGGGTTCCGGTGCCGGCGTGATCTTCGGCGCCACCGGCGGCGTAATGGAGGCGGCTCTGCGCTCGGCTTACTACCTGGTCACCGGGGTCAATCCTCCGGCGGACGCCTTCCGGGACGTCCGGGGTCTGGACGGCTGGAAGGAGGCCACCTTCCACATTCAGGACACCCCCGTCCGGGTGGCCGTGGCCAGCGGGCTGAAGAACACCCGCAAGCTCATCAAGGCCCTGCGCACCGGCAAGGTGCAGTATGACTTCGTGGAGATCATGGCCTGTCCCGGCGGCTGCGCCGGCGGCGGCGGTCAGCCCATCCACGAGGCCCAGGAGCTGGCCGGGGTCCGGGGGCAGGTGCTGTACGGACTGGATCAGGTCAGCGATCTGCGGTTCTCCCACGAGAACCCGGCGGTGCAGGCCCTGTACCGGGACTACCTGACCAAACCCCTGTCCCACCGTGCCCACGAGCTGCTCCACACGGACCACGAGGCCTGGACCATGCCCCTGCGTCCGGAAAAGAAATAAATATTGTCCCGCCGGGGGAGCGTCTGCTCCCCCGGCATTTTTCAGGAGGCAGCCGGTCCATCTTCTCTCTGTTTTCCGGGTGTTCGCCGCCCCGGACCCCCTGATCTTTTCGCTGAGCGGCAGGATTTTGCTGCCGGCCGGACTTCTCCGGAGGGGGACACAGCAGCGTCAATGGCCCCGGCTTTCCCTCGTGTCAGGGGAGAAACCGAATAAAATGGGATTTTACTCAGCAAAATACATTGACAAGCAAAAAATATGCGGTATAGTTATACTGTCTATTTGTGACGAATTTTGTAAAAAGAAACGGGGGAGGATAATGTCCAAAGAACTCATTCGGCTCCAGGATCTGACCATGGAGTTCGACGGGGAGCGTATTCTCGACGGCATCAATCTTTACTTCAACGACCATGAATTCCTCACACTGCTGGGCCCCTCCGGCTGCGGCAAAACCACAACCCTGCGGATCATCGGTGGGTTTCTCACCCCAACCTCCGGCAAGGTGATCTTTGACGGAAAGGTTGTCAACGATCTGCCCCCCTATCAGCGGCAGGTCAACACGGTGTTCCAGCGATACGCCCTGTTCCCCCACCTGGATGTGTACGACAATGTGGCCTTTGGCCTGAAGGTGGCCAAGGTTCCCAAGGACGAAATCCGCCAGCGGGTTACGGAGATTCTGGAAACCGTCAGCCTGAAGGGCTACGAAAATCGCCGGGTGGACAGTCTGTCCGGCGGTCAGCAGCAGCGGGTTGCCATCGCCCGGGCCCTGGTAAACCGGCCCAAGGTGCTGCTGCTGGACGAGCCTTTGGCCGCCCTGGACCTGCGGCTGCGCAAGGATATGCAGAACGAGCTGAAGCGGATTCAGCAGGCCACCGGCATCACCTTCATCTACGTCACCCACGATCAGGAAGAGGCGCTGTCCATGTCCGACACCGTGGTGGTCATGGACAAGGGCCGGATTCAGCAGATCGGCAGACCTGAGGATATCTATAACGAGCCGAAGAACGCCTTCGTGGCGGACTTCATCGGCGAAAGCAACATTCTCGACGGCGTGATGCTGTCGGATTATCATGTCCGGTTCTTCGGCCGGGTATTCGACTGCGTGGACAAGGGCTTCGCCCCCAATGAAAGCGTGGATGTGGTGATTCGTCCGGAGGACATCGACATTGTCCCCCAGGATCAGGGCCATCTGGTGGGCACCGTTACCTCCATCACCTTCAAGGGCTTGAACTACGACATCATCGTGGAGTTCAAGGGCTTCAAGTGGCTGATCCAGACCACCGACTACCATCCCGTGGGCGCGGTCATCGGCATCCGCCTGAATCCCGAGGACATCCATATCATGCACAAGAGTGAATACTCCGGCATGTTCGGCGACTACAGCTCCTACTCTGCCGAGTACGACGAGCTGACGGAGGACGCGGGAGATGAAGAAGAATAACGCAGTGCTGCTCAGCGCCCCCTATCTGATCTGGATGGTGGTCTTCACCCTGATCCCCCTGGGTGTGGTGGCCTATTACGCCCTCACCGACCCCTCCACCGGGGCCTTCTCCCTGGGAAACCTGGCCAATCTGGGGATGTATCTGCCGGTGCTGTGGCAGTCCATTGTCTACTCCCTGGTTTCCGCCTGCATCTGCCTGATTCTGGGCTACCCCGTGGCTTATTTCATCGCCCACTGCAGCGTCCGGGCCCAGAAGTTCCTGTATATGCTGGTGATGCTGCCCATGTGCATGAGCTTTCTGCTGCGGACCCTGGCCTGGGTGGGACTGCTCCAGGACACGGGCATCATCAACACCCTGCTGGGCAAAATCGGCATTGGCCCCCTGACCATGATCCGCACCCCTGGAGCCGTAGTGCTGGGCATGGTGTATAACTACCTGCCCTACATGATCCTGCCCCTGTATGCAACCATTGTGAAGATCGACCCCCGGCTCATCGAGGCGGCGGAGGACCTGGGCTGCAACGGCGTGCAGGTTTTCTCCCGGGTGGTGCTTCCCCTGTCCGTGCCGGGGATTCTGTCCGGCATGACCATGGTCTTCGTCCCGTCGGTTTCCACCTTCTATATCTCCCAGAAGCTGGGCGGCACCGACACGGTGCTCATCGGCGACGTGATCGAGCGGCAGTTCAAGCAGGGCAACAACCCCAATCTGGGCGCCGCCCTGAGCCTGGTGCTGATGCTGCTGGTACTGGTCTGCACCAGCATTCTCAACCGCTTCGGCGGTGACCAGGAGGAAGGAGGGGTGCTGGTATGAAACGGGCCAACCGGATTCTCACCATTCTGATTTTCGTTTTTCTGTATATCCCCATGGCGGTGCTGGTGGTGGCATCTTTCAACACCGGCAAGGATATCACGGAGTTTGAGGGCTTCACCTTCCAGCAGTATGTCCGCCTGTTCCAGGACAGCAGCCTGCTGGAGCTGCTGCGAAACTCTCTGGTTGTGTCGGTGCTGGCCAGTGCGGCGGCCACCATCTTCGGCACCGTGGCCTCGGTGGGCATTCACAGCCTGAACCCCCGGATGCGCAAGGCCGCCATGACCCTGACCAACATCCCCATGACCAACCCGGACATCGTCACCGGCGTTTCCCTGTCCCTGCTGTTCGTGTTCGTGGGCACCAAAATGCTGGGCCAGCGCAACAGCCTGACCTTCTGGACGCTGCTCATCGCCCACATTACCTTCAACCTGCCCTATGTGATTCTCAACGTCATGCCCAAGCTCAAGCAGATGGACGCCTCCCTGACGGACGCAGCCATGGACCTGGGCTGCACTCCGGTGCAGGCTTTTTTCCGGGTGACCCTGTATGAGATCATGCCGGGCATTGTCTCCGGGGCCATCATGGCCTTCACCATGAGTCTGGACGACTTCGTCATCAGCTACTTTGTCAGCGGTCTGGATTTTGTGACGCTGCCGGTGGAGATCTACTCCTACACCAAAAAGCCCCTGCAGCCCAAAATCTACGCCATGTTCACCCTGCTGTTCCTGCTGATTCTGGCGCTGATGATCGCCATGAACCTGATTCAGATCTACGGCGACAAAAAGAAAACCCAATCCCGTTCCGCGGGGGTTTGAAAGGAGATTCCAAGAAAATGAAAAAAGCAATTTCTGCGCTGCTGGCCCTGTGCCTGATTCTGGGCTGCTGCGCCGCCCTGGCCGGCTGCGGCGGTCAGGACAAGACCACCCTGTACGTCTACAACTGGGGCCAGTACATTTCCGAGGGTGACGACGATTCCCTGGATGTGATCGCCGCCTTTGAAGAAGCCTACCCCGACATCGAGGTGAAGTATTCCACCTACGACTCCAACGAGATCATGTATTCCAAGCTGTCCAACGGCGGCATCACCGTGGATGTGATCATCCCCTCGGACTATATGATCGGCCGGATGCGTCAGGAAGGAATGCTCATGGAGCTGAACTTCGACAACATCCCCAACTATCAGTATATTGACGAGGCCTTCCGCAACACCTCCTACGACCCGGAGAACAAGTACTCCGTGCCCTACACCTGGGGCACCGTGGGCATCATCTACAACACCAAGTATGTGGACGAGGCCGACGTCACCGGCTGGGAGCTGCTGTGGAATGAGAAGTACGCCGGCAAGATCCTGATGTTCGACAACTCCCGGGATGCCTTCGGCATCGCCCAGTACCTGCTGGGCTACGACATCAACACCACCGATGAAGCGGAGCTTCAGGCCTGCGCCGACAAGCTGGCGGAGCAGAAGCCGGTGGTACAGCAGTACGTCATGGACCAGATCTTCGACGCCATGGAGAATGAAGAGGCCTGGATCGCCCCCTACTACGCCGGCGACTATCTGACCATGGTGGAGGAGAACCCGGACCTGGCCTTCTACCGGCCGGAGCATCAGGGCTTCAATATGTTCATTGACGCCATGTGCATCCCCACCTGCTGCCAGGAGAAGGAAGCTGCCGAGCTGTTCATCAACTTCCTGTGCGACCCGGAGATCAGCGCCGCCAACATGGATTACCTGGGCTACAGCGTCCCCGCCTCCGCTTCCAAGGAATATCTGGACCCGGAGCTGGCCGCCAACGAGATTGCCTACCCCAGCCAGGAGGCCCTGGCCAATGCCACCAGCTTTGACTACCTGCCGGAGGAGACCTCCCGGTATGTAGAAAACCTCTTTATGGAAGTCCGCAACGGCTGAGTTCCAGACATGACAAATGCCCGCACGAAAAGTGCGGGCATTACAGGCTGTCGAAAACCCCCTTCGGGGCTTTCCGACAAGTTTTTGCAGTCTGCCGCGCGCATAATTTGTCCCCCATCGGGGGACAAATTCCACACTTGCAGCCTGAGAAGTGTTTTCTGCCAGGTACAGGCCCCGGCAGAAAACTGTTTTGAATTTCTTTGCCGCCATTGGCGGCAAACTCTGTGAGACTTTTTTGACACGCTCGAAAGTGCGCCGGGACAGAACGAACTGCCCCGGCGCACTTTGTTTTATACTTCGGATAAGTACACGTTCAGATCCACCGGGCCGTTGATGCCCGGCACGCTTCCGCTGTCGGAATACTGCCACATCTCCACCCGCCAGGGGTAGGTCATCCGGTCCTGGTACAGGGCCAGCCAGAATTCATAATCCTCCAGCTCGCTGAGGTAGTACAAGGTTTCCGACTGGTGCCAGTTGAAATACACCATGGGCCGGTAGCCCTTGCGCTTCATGTTGCCGCAGAAATGCCGCTGCAGATCCGTCAGGGTCCGGGCATCCATCCCGTTGGCGGTCCGGGCGTCCGAGGCGGGAATTTCCCAGTCCAGCACGATGGGCATATCCAGGGTATAGTCCCCCAGAATGTTCAGCATGAAGGTCATCTCCTCCTCCACCTCCTGAATGTTCAGGGCCTGGGAGAAGAAATAGGCGCCGATTTTCAGTCCGGCCTTGGTGGCGCCCTCCAGATTGGCCTGGGCGTACTCGTCCTCCACCAGCTTGCCGGAGCCGTAGCCCCGATAACCCAGGCGGATCATGGCAAACTCGATGCCGGATGCCTTTACCGCGTTCCAGTCGATCACGCCCTGATGGGCGGAAACATCCACTCCGGGAGAGCTTTTCAGGTTCTGCAGCACCAGATAGTTGTTCCGGTTGTACTGGAAATCATACCGGTCAAAGGGGTTGCGCTCCGGGGGGATGGTGGGATTCTCCGGTTCCGTAGCGGACTCCGTAGGCTCCAGGAATTCCTCCGTGGCCTCGGTCTGGCCCTGCATGTGGTAACCCGGCAGATCCTCCGGGTCCTCGTCCCGGGCCGTAAAGTAGGGAATGCAGAATACCGCCGTCACCCCCAGCACCACCGCCGCCAGCAGGGCGATTGCCCCCAGAATCCACTCCGGGCGGATGATTCTGCGCTGGCGCAGCTGAGCAATGACCGTCTCCTCCTCGGGATATACGCTGTCCAGGGCTTCCATTTTCTCCGGGATGGGGTCCAGGGTTTCCACCTCGGGAGGCGGCGTTTCCGGAGTCACCGGAGATTCGGCGGGGGCCGGATTCTCTGGCTGGGCATCCGCCAAAGGCTCCTCAGAAGTCTGGTCCTGTTCCGGCTCCTGCGTGGATGCAGCCTCCTCCGGCTGGGAAGCGGTCTCCTCGGGCTGCTTCGCCTGGGAAGCGTCTTCCGTCTGTCCGGCTTCCGGTGTCTGGGGGGATGTCTCCGGCGGATTGGGACTTTCCTTCTGTTCCGGGACCTGCTGGGGCGGCTGTTCCTTCTCCCCAGTGGGCTGCGGGGATGCTGTTCCCGTATCTTCCGGGATGGGATCGGTGTTTTGCCGGTCTTTCTCTTTCTCCAGGGTCTGCATGGCTTCCCCTCCTTTCGACGAAAACGAAGCTTTCCGTTAAGTATACCATAATTTTCCCCGTTCGCCAAGTGGATTGTGCTGGAATTTCATCCTTAAAGAATTCTTAAACAATCCGTAAATTTTCCCCGTTTTATATTGCATTCCCCGTTTTTTGCAATATAATAAGGGAAAAACAACCCCATTGGCAAGGTGATCTCTATGAATGGAATCAGCAGCTGGCTGCGGCAGTTTTCCGCCAGACTGGGTGCGGGTCTGCGCAGCTTTATGGCAGGCCGCTACGGCACGGATAAATTGAATATGGTAATCCTGTCTGCGGGTCTGGTGGCCAGTCTTCTGTCCATGTGGATCTCCGCTCCGGGTTGGAATCTGCTGTTCTTCGCCCTGAGCTATGCCCTGATGATCTGGGCCATCTTCCGCAGCCTGTCCCGGAACACCTACCGCCGGTATCAGGAAAACCGGAAATTTCTCCAATTCTTCTTCCGGCTGAAAGACCGGGACAACCGGTATTTTGACTGTCCCAAGTGCCGCCAGGTGGTGCGGGTTCCCCGTGGAAAGGGAAAAATCGCCATTACCTGCCCCAAATGCAAGGAAAAATTCATTCGCAAGACGTAAATCCCAAACGGGCCGCACAGTTTTCGCTGTGCGGCCCGTTGTTATATTTCCTCAATTTCCGCCCGGGGGGCGTATTTTTTGACACTCTCGATTCCCTCCAGACACCCGACTTTCCCGGCGTAGCCGTCGGAAAAAGCGATGATCTCCCCGTTGCGGGCTTTCAGCCGGAAGCGGTACTCTCCTGCCCGGTCCCGGTATACTTCAAACCGGGGATTCTTCACCGCCGGGTTTTCATTCCCTGTCTGATCCGCCACGCCGGCGGCAGCCGCGTTTTTCACCACGCTGGCAATGCCCTTCCGGCAGGCCGCCTCACAGACGTACACCCCGGAGGTGAGAATGTCCTGGCCGTTGGGGGCAAGCAGATCAAATTTCACACCGGTGGTCACTTCCCGGATGACAAAGCGGGCCATGGGTTATCCTCCGTGAACGGCAATGGTAATGGGTTCCGGGGTCAGCAAAAGCTGCTCCGTGTCCCAGTCCCCGATCTCCAGGGTCAGGGTGACGGTTTCCAGCTGATCCCAGCTGGTAATCTTCAGGTTTTCCAGGTCATACAGGGAGAGGCGAACCACACTGCGGGTATGCGCCGGCAGGTCCGCCCACAGGTACACCTCCCCGTCCTTTCCGTTCACCTGGGACTCCAGGCTGTAGATTTCCAGAGGATAGTCCGTGTTGTTTTCCAAGTATAGCTTCAGGCTGCCGTAGCACGGTTCCTCCGGAAGGGAGTAGTCCGGCTCATAGCCCTGATAGCTCAGCAGCACGCCATCCTGATCCAGCAGCACGGTCCCCGGCTGGAGGGTTTCCTGGACGTAGCCCTCCTCACACTGGGGACGGAAGGTCACCGGCTGGGTCAGCAGCAGATCATAGGTCTCGTCGTCCACCACCTGCATCTGGAAGGAGATCTCCTGGAACTGGGTAATGCCCGCGTCCATAACCTCCTGCTCATCCAGATAGAAATAGCCCTCCTCCGTCTGTCCCGGATCTGCCAAGGCAAAGAGAGAACCATACTGCATCACAAAGCCGTTGACCACAATGCTCTCCGTGGTCAGCCACAGAGGACGGTCGGTGTTGTTTTCCAGCACA
Source organism: Candidatus Faecousia intestinavium (assembly GCA_018715835.1). Lineage (GTDB taxonomy): Bacteria > Bacillota > Clostridia > Oscillospirales > Oscillospiraceae > Faecousia > Faecousia intestinavium. The sequence continues at coordinate 17,754 of DVKV01000168.1, forward strand.
AGGCGGATCTGTCCGTCAAATTCGTCCCCGTCCTGCCAGTCCGCCGCCACCCGGATTCCGTCCCGGTCCAGCAGCACCGTGGCGTTTACCGGCATTTCCACTTCCATCTGCTCCAGGAGATGGTCCGGCAAGGGTTCCGGTTCCGGCGCCGCCACAGAAACCGCGGAACCAATGGATTCCGCCGCCTCCAGCAAACCGGCCAGCACCGGCCCCGCCAGGACAATGATCAGCACCAGCGCCACACCCACCCAGGAGAATTTGTTTTTGCTGTTGCGGGTGCGCTTGTCCCAGACGAAGGGATTCTTCCGCCGGATGGGACGGCGCACCGGTTCGTCAATGACCAGGGGTTCTCCCCGGTGGGTATGCAGCCCGTGTGTAATTTCCTCGGTGAAGGTTTCATACAGACAGCTGCGGCATTTTTTGCCGTTGTAGGGCTTGCCGCAGCTGGGACATTTATACGTTGCCATGACGCTCCCCTCTTTCCTGTTTTTCTCTCATTATATCAGGAAGGTTCCGGCGATGTCAACAAAAGTAAATCTGCGCCTCCGGAGAAATTCCGGAGGCGCAGATGTTCAGCTCACTTTGGTCACAATCTTGGGCACCCGGGCGATGAGCACCGCCACCACGGCGGTGAGAATCATCTCCGGCACCATGTACATTCCGTTGTACACCACACTGTACAGCAGGCCCAGAGCGCTGGGGCTCATGGTCTGCACCAGCTGGGCACCCCAGGCGGGGAAGCCTTCCTGGGTGAAGAACCACTCGGCATAGCTGGCGAAGAGGATGTAGCCGGACAGGATGTGAGCCACATACCGGGCGCCCAGGGCCACCAGGGAACCGGCCATCAGGGCAACGCCCCGATTGGCGATCTTATCCCGGAAGATGCCGCCCAGACCCAGCAGCGTGTAGGCCAGCACATAATCCAGCAGGCACATCAGGATTGCGTTCACCACCATGGTCCCGTCGCCGAAATAGCCGGGCTGGAAGGCGGCGGTAACGGTGTCGGCGCCCATGGCCATCTGCACCAGGGAGTAGGCAAAGCCTGCGGTCAGGCCCCACTTCACCCCATGGCGATAGGAGATCAGCACAATGGGCAGCATGCTCACCAGGGTCAGCTGGCCGCCGAAGGGCATGGGGGGGATCACCATTCTGCCGGCAAACTCCAGCACCACAGCCAGAGCAATGAGCATGGCGCTCTCGGTCAGCCGTTTTGTCTTGTTGTTCATGAGAATTCTACCTCCTGCAAAAAAATGCCGCATTGCAAACCCGTCCAGGTGCAATGCGACACGCGGTGGTATCTCATATGTGCATCTTTCCCTCCGACGGTACTAGCCGTATCAGGTTCACGGGTCAGGGCCACAAAGCCCAATCTCAGCCGGATGCGTCCGGCCCCCCGAAGACTCAATTTGCGGTGCGAACTATGGACCATTATAGCGAAAAATGGAAAATTGTCAAGAAGAAAGCCGGAGGCGGACATGTTCGGTCCGCTTCCGGCTTCTGATCTGTCTCAGGCCATCTCCAGGCTCAGGCCATTTCCAGGGCCAAAGGCTTGCCCCCCAGAATATGGAAATGCAGGTGGCGTACCGTCTGACCGGCGTCGGCGCCGCAGTTGCTCACCACCCGGTAGCCGTTTTCCAGGCCCTCGGCCTTGGCAATCTGAGGAATCACCTCAAAAATGTGGGCCACCACCGGGCTGTTTTCCGGGGTAACCGCATCCACGCTGTCCAGGTGGACCTTGGGGATCACCAGAATGTGGGTGGGCGCCTGGGGCGCAATGTCCCGGAAGGCGAAGACCGTTTCGTCCTCATAGACCTTGTTGGAGGGGATACTCCCCGCGATAATGTTACAGAACAGACAATCCGCCATGTTTTCATTCCTCCCGTTATTCACAATCCAAAAATGTGCACGCCGGTCACGCTCACCACGCCCATGATGATGCCCGCCAGCACCACCCCCAGGCACACCGCCAGTGTGGCAGACTTGAAGCCCATATCCAAAAAAGACGCCGCCAGGGTTCCCGTCCAGGCGCCGGTGCCCGGCAGGGGAATCCCCACAAACAGCAGCAGTGCCAGGAACAGCCCGCTTCTGCCCGCCCGCTCCGTCAGCTTCTGACCGGCCCGCTCTCCCTTGTTTACACAGAAGGTGAAGAACTTGCCGATATACTTCTTGTCCATGCCCCAGTGGAGCACTTTCCGGGCGAACAGATAAATGATCGGCACCGGCATCATGTTGCCGATGACGCACACGCCCAGGGCGGTAAAATAGTCCAAGCCCATTCCCACGGCATAGGGAATGGCTCCCCGCAGTTCAATCAGGGGAACCATGGACACCAGAAAACACAGAAAATAATGCAGCAGCATGAGCATTCTCTCCAAAATCAGAATTCCAGGCAATTGTATCACAGGGGCACGGCCTTTGCAACAAATTGTGCAAATATTTAGCAATTCTTATACATTCTCCCGGCTTTTCCCTGCCGCATTTTGGAGAGCACCCCGGTCTTACTTGGTGCCGAAGATCCGATCTCCGGCGTCGCCCAGGCCGGGGACGATGTAGGCGCGCTCGTTGAGCTTTTCGTCCAGGGCCGCCAGGTAAATCTCCACATCCGGATGGGCTTTCTGCACTGCCGCCACACCCTCCGGGCAGCCGATGATGTTCATCATGATGATGCTCCGGCAGCCGTGCTGCTTCAGGAAATCAATGGCCGCCACAGCGCTGCCGCCGGTGGCCAGCATGGGGTCCACCACAAACACCACCCGGTTTTCGATGTCCTCGGGCAGCTTGCAGTAATATTCCACCGGCTTGTGGGTCTGCGGGTCCCGGTACAGTCCGATGTGACCGATTTTCGCCGAAGGAATCAGCGCCACCATGCTGTCCACCATGCCCAGGCCCGCCCGCAGGACGGGAACAATGGCCAGCTTTTTTCCGGAAAGCATCCGGCACTTGGCGGTGGTGATGGGGGTTTCCACGGTGACTTCCTCTGTGGGCAGATTCCGGGTGGCTTCGTAGCACATGAGGCCCGCAATCTCTCCTACCAATTCCCGGAACTCCTTCACCGGGGTGTCCTTGCTGCGCAGAATGGCCAGCTTGTGCTGAATCAGAGGATGCTCCAAAATATGAACATTTGCCATTGTCTTTATCTCCTTTTATCCATGAATTTTCCACTGTTTCTCCGCCGGGTTATCCCCTGGCGGCAGATTGTTCCCGTTCCAGCCGTTCCCGCTCCGCCTGGCTCAGCCGCAGATAGTTGGGCACCAGGGCAGCGGCGTCTCCCGGCTCCCCGGCGGCAATCTTCCGGGCGGCCAGAATGGCCACTCCGTCCGCCCGCTGGTGCATCCGATGTTCCGGCGGCAGCACCAGGTTGGGCAGGCTCAAAGTCCTGCGGCACAGCAGGCTTCCGTCTCCCACCAGGAAGATAGGTCCGTCCAGGGCTTTCAGTTCCCCTTCCAGCTCCGCCAGAGAGATAGCCCGATCCGGAGCCATCCGGGTCAGCTTCCCGCCTTCCGCCCGGAACAGGGCATTGTACACCTGACTGCGCCGGGCGTCCATGCAGGGGCACACATATCCTTCATACACCCCCAGATGCTCCGCCATGGCCTCCAGGGTGCTGACCCCATAGCAGGGGATGTTCCCGCCCCAGGCAAAGCCCTTGGCGGCAGCCATGCCGATGCGCACCCCGGTAAAGGAGCCGGGGCCCTCCGCCACCGCCACGGCGGTGACATCCGTCACGGTTTTGCCGCACTGGTTCAGCAGGTCCTGGGCCATGACCATCAGGGTCTGGCTGTGGGTCAGCCCCGTATTCTGGTAGCTCTCCCCCAGAAGCTTATCCTCTCCCCACAGAGCCACGGATGCGGCCTTGGCGCTGGTTTCAAAGGCCAAGATCAGCAAGGTACTCCCCTCCTTCCAGAATGATGTTCCGCCGGGTATCCCCCAGCTTTTCAATGGAGACGGTGAGGGCGCCCTCCAGGGCGTCGAAGACATTCTCGCTCCACTCCACGGCGCACACCCCGCCCCGCTCCAGATAGTCCTCCCAGCCGATGTCCCACAGATCCTCGGAAGACCCCAGCCGATACATATCGAAATGGAACAGAGGCAGTCGGCCTCCGATGTACTCGTTGACAATGGTATAGGTGGGGCTGGTCACCGGCTCCGGGTATCCCAGGCCCCGGGCCAGGCCCCGGGTAAAGGCAGTCTTCCCCGCCCCCAGATCTCCCCGGTAGGCCAGCACTGTCCCCGGGGGAATCACCCGCCCCAGGGCGGCTCCCAGAGCCTCGGTCTGCTCCGGAGAATCGGTGCGGAATTCTTTTTTCACCATCATTTCCTCACTTCGCGTTCTTCAATTTCTCTGCCTGGTCTGCTGTGGCCAGGGCGTTGATAATCTCATCCAGATCCCCGTCCATCACCGCGTCAATGCGGTAAAGGGTCAGATTCACCCGGTGGTCGGTAACCCGGCCCTGGGGGAAATTATAGGTGCGGATGCGCTCGTTGCGCATCCCGGTGCCCACCTGACTGCGGCGCATGCCGGTGATGGTCTCGTCCAGCTTGCTCTGCTCGATTTCGTAGAGCTTGCTGGCCAGCATCCGCATACATTTTTCCCGGTTCTGGACCTGGCTGCGCTCCTCCTGGCAGGCCACCACAATGCCGGTGGGCTTGTGAATCAGCCGGACGGCGGAGGAGGTCTTGTTCACGTGCTGGCCACCGGCGCCGCTGGCCCGGTAGACCTGCATTTCAATGTCCGCCGGGTTGATCTGCACATCCACTTCCTCCATCTGCGGCAGCACCGCCACGGTAGCGGTAGAGGTATGGACCCGGCCCCCGGACTCCGTCTCCGGCACCCGCTGGACCCGGTGAACCCCGGACTCATATTTGAGCCTTGAGTAGGCGCCCCGGCCCTCGATAACGAAGTCCGCTTCCTTCACGCCACCCAGTTCGGTTTCGTTATAGTTCATCAGTTCCAGCTTCCAGCCCATTTTGGCGGCGTACATGGCGTACATCCGGAACAGGCTGTGGGCAAACAGGGCGCTCTCCTCCCCGCCCACGCCGCCCCGGATCTCCACAATCACGCTTTTGTCATCATTGGGGTCCCTGGGCAGCAGCAGGATCTGAAGCTTGTCATGCAGTTCCTCCCGGCGCTGCTTGGCCTGGGCGTAGGTCTCTTGGCACAGCACCTTCATCTCCGGATCGGCCATCAGTTCCTGGGCTTCCTCCATGTCCTGCAGGGCCTTCCGATAATCCTGATAGGTCAGCACGATGGGTTCCAGATCATTCTTCTCCTTGATCAGCCGGGCCGCTTTCTTGGGGTCGGCGTAGAAGTCCGGCTGCTCGGACTTGGCGCACAGCTCTTCATAGCGGCTGCACAGTGCCTGCAGTTTTTCCAGCATAAATTGGTCTCCGTTTACTTGGCATTTTCCGGGAAAATCCCCGTTAAAAAGCAGTTTATTATCAATTTTTCGACTATTTTCCAGACATATTTCCCAAACAGGGCGGGCAAGTTAATCCCGGCGGAACACAGAGAGAACACAGCTTGCGGTATCGGTCAGGCTGGGTGTTTCTTCCAGTCTTTTTGCCCCCTCCTTGCTGATGCGGAACCAATGAGGGGTCATGGCAAGCAGGTTATGTACCTGCCGTCCTTCCACCGTAAAGGAAAAGCGGACGGGCACGGTTTCTTCCAAGGTAAAGCCGGGAAGTTCCGGAATCTCCTGGGGCGCTTTCTCCGTCACCTGGTCATAGATGATGGATTTCAGACCCAGCAGGTGATCCGATTCCGCCAGCACCTGGAAGAAATATCCTCCGGGAGCAAGCACCCGGTGAAACTCCTGGGGCACTGTCAGGGCGAACAGGCTCATCACCAATCCGGCGCTGCCGTCGGGTACGGGAATATGGGAAGCGGTAGCGCACAGCCACTGATACCCTTTGTACTTCCCCGCCGCCCGGCGCACCGCCTCTTTGGAGATGTCCAGACCGGTCAGGGGCAGATTCAGCGCCTGAGCCAACTGGGCCGAGTAGTAGCCCTCCCCGCAGCCCACATCCAGAATCTCTCCCTGGATGGACCGGGCCCGGGCTGCTTCGATCAGGGTCCGGGCAATGGGCTGGTAGAATCCGCCGTCCAGGAATTCCCGCCGGGCGGCCACCTGAAGCTGGGTGTCCCCCGGGTGCAGGGAATGCTTCTGGTTCACCGGGAGCAAGTTGACATAACCCTGCCGGGCAATGTCAAAGCTGTGCTGATTGGGACATCGCCAGCAGCCGGTTTCCCGGCTCAGGGGCGATGCGCAAATGGGACAAAGCAAATTCATACCGCAACCCTCCGCCCCTTACTATACCCCATTTTTCAAACTGAGTCAAAGATTTTCTATCCCAAACGAAAGGAAGGGATTTTTATGCGGCGCGTGCTGACACTGATTTTATGCCTGGGATTTCTGACGCTGCCTGCCCAGGCTGCCGGCGGGCAGGAATATGTGGCGCTGACCTTTGATGACGGCCCCTCCGGCCGGTTTACCCGAAGGCTGCTGGACGGGCTTCAGGAGCGGGGGGTGGAAGCCACATTTCTGCTGTGCGGCTACCGGATGGAGCAGTATCCGGACATCACCCAGCGGATGGTGGACGAGGGGCACGAAATCGGCCTTCACGGCTACAGCCACAAATCCATGAAGGACATGAGCCGCCGGGACATTGCCCAGGAGCTTTCCGACTGCCAGGCTCTGCTGCCCAGAGGATATGTTCCCCAATTCTTCCGTCCCCCGGGGGGCTGCTGCAGTGACGCCGTGCGGCAGGTGGCCGAAGTCCGGGGTCTTGCGATCCTCAACTGGTCTGTGGATCCCCAGGACTGGGCTACCAACAGCGCCGCCGCCATCGAAAAAGCGGTGCTGAGCCACATCCACGATGGAGACATTGTGGTGCTGCACGATATGTCCGACAGTTCCGTCCAGGCGGCTCTGGACATTGTGGACGTGCTGCAGGAACAGGGCTACACCCTGGTCACCGTGGGGGATCTGGCCCGGCTCCGGGGCATCAGCGTCCGGGGCGGAAAGACCTATACCAAGTTTCCCCCGGCATCGTAAAAATTGGGCAGCCCTTCCGGGCTGCCCACGGAAATCCCCGGCATCACAGGGCGAACAGTCTCTTCGGAGTGCCCGCAGGGAATTGGGGCATAAAATGGTGCGCAGCTCTTTCGAGCTGCGCACCGGTATTTCAGAAGGGAATCAGCCCACCTGGTTTTCAAAAGCGGTGACTTCGCTGGCTGCCTGCATTTCGTAGTAGGACAGCAGAATCTTTTCCGCCACCGGGGCCAGGGAGGAACCGTGGGCGATCTTTTCGCCGAAGATGGCGATGGCCACATCCGGCTCGGTCTCTCCCGCCTTGTGAGAGAAGCACACAAACGCACCATGGTCGGAACCGCCGGATGCGTGCTCGGCGGTTCCGGTCTTGGCATAGACGATGACTTCATCCTTCAGGGGCCACACGCCGTCTTCATCGGCGTACTGGTCGCCCCAGCCGCCGAAATACTTGTTGGCAGTACCGCCGGCCTTGGTGATAACCATCCGCATTCCTTCCCAGTAGGTGTTGATGGTGGTAGACTGCATCTCCAGCTGGGAGAGGATCTGAGGTTCGTTTTCCTTGATCAGGGTCCGGTAGTCCGAGGACACCACCCGGCTCAGGAAGGTGGCCTTCATCCGGGTGCCCTTGTTGGCCAGGGTGGAGGCATAGACGCAAAGCTGCAGGGGGGTGAACCGGTTTTCGCCCTGACCGATGGCGCCCAGAATCTTATCGCCTGCGCCCCAGACAGAGTCCGCACCGGCGCCGTAGACTTCCTGCTTCCGCTCGGGGGTATTCCGGTAACCGGTCTTCTCCACCAGTTCAATACCGGTAGGCTCTCCCAGGCCCAGGGCCTGGGCGGTTTCGTCCACCATTTCCCAGGTGTACCGGTCGCCCAGCTCATAGAAGAAATAGTTGCAGGAGTAGCACAGCGCCCAGGTGGCATCGATGGGGCCGCCTTCCGGGGTCTTGTGGACGGCGTGGCTGCTGGTCCAGAACAAGCAGGCAGGAGCGAATCCGGCGTACTTGGTGAACACGCCCTGGTCGTCAATGGTCTCTCCGGGAGACAGAATCCATTCGCCGGAGGATCTCCGGTTTTCCATGGCGGCGATCAGGGTACACATTTTGTATGTGGAGCCGGGGGCGTATTCCGCGCCGAAGGCCCGGTTGAAGAAGGGGTTATACTCGTTGCTGACAATCTCGTCCCAGTCTTCATTCATGGTGGCCAGATTGTAGGTGGGATAGCTGGCGCAGGCCAGAATGTTTCCGGTCTTGCACTCCATCACAATCACCGCCGCGCCCTGGGCGTCGTGGCCTACGTGCTCGCCTTCTTCGGTGTTGCGCAAGGGGTCCCGAATCCGCAGAATCGTTTCCTCCAGGGCATCCTCCGCCACCTGCTGGATCTTGATATCCAGAGTGGTTTCCACGTTGTTGCCCGCCACCGGAGTCTTCTCGCCGATGACGTTGCCGTTGTCGTCATATTCCTTGGCGTAGTACTGCTTGATGATGGCGCCGTCACGGCTGACCACGTCCACACGGGTGCCGTCAATGCCGTGGAGGTAGTCTTCAAAAGCCTCCTCAAAGCCGGACTGGCCGATCATGGCATCCATGGAGTAGTTCAGTTTCTTGTACTTGGCCCAGTCGGCATCGTCCATACCGCCCAGGTAGCCCAGCACATGGGCAGCGTATTTGGTGTGGTATTCCCGGACGGTGGAGGATTCCACCATCAGGCCGGGGGTATTCAGCTCCAGGATGGCGGACAGATTCTCATCGGACACGTCCTCCATGAAGGTGTAGGTGGGCAGGTTGGTAAAGCCCCGCAGGTCGAACTCGTACAAAAATCCGATGACCGCCCGGGCGTCGGTGTCCGACCAGTCCTCGGGAATGTCGTAACTGCTCCGCAGCCGCTGCACCAACAGCGGGGCGGTGATATCCGGGTCCAGGCCCCGGTCGGACATGTACAGCAGGAAGTTATTCTGCCAGGTGCTGGCCATGGAGGTCAGGGTGTATTCAAAAGGCTGGGTCTGGGTGACGGGGAAGTGATCGTTGTAAGTAATGCCCAGCTCCCGGCACTTCTGCACCAGCCGGTACAGTGCCTCATTCCGGTCGGAATAGGACTTGATCACGTAGTGGTTGAACACCAGGTCATAAGACGCCCGGTTGCCCACCAGCACGTTGCCGTTGCGGTCCAGGATATCGCCCCGGGCGGCACGGACGGTGGTCAGAGTGGTGTATGTCTGGGTGTTGTCGGTATTGCCATCGGTTTCCACGATTTGCAGCATGAACAGTTTGCCGGCAAACAAGGTCAGAATAAAAGCGAACAATACCAGGAACAATGCAGCGCGAAAACGGCTTATTCTTTCCATGTGTTACCTCCAATCAGGCCAATTTTATAAACAAGGGAATAAAGGGGGATCATCGCCAGCACGCTGTAAAAGCCGGTGAGCAGGAACGCTCCCAGGTGAGTGGCAATGGTCAGGCCGTTGGTAACGCCTACCACAAACAGCCCCAGCTCATACAGCACAATGGTGATGCCGGAAAACAGCAGGATCGAGCCCCGGCTGCGGTGCCAGTACAGCTGCCGCAGCATTCCCGCCCCGGTGCTCAGGAAGGTCAGCAGGGCGATGACATAGGCCCCCGGCGCACTGCCGGAGAAGTAATAGCAGGTGGAAGCGATCAGCACAAACACCGTGCCCACTTCCGTGCCCTCCAGAATGGTAATCAGAATAATGGCGCACACGGCCAGGTCTGTGGTGGCGCCGAACAATCGGATCCGGCTCATAATCACATCCTGTACCACCAGGCACCCCACAATGGTCAGCACATACAGCAGCCACTTGGTCAGGCGGAGCCGCTGCAGCGCCGTCAGCCGGAAGGTTTTCACCCAGGTTGCGGCTTTGGGGTCCGGCTTGAACTCCGAAGAACGGTTGCGTCGTTTTTTCGCCATAATCCACCTCAGCCTACATTGCCCACCGGCAGGGTGTCAGATCCGTCTCCCGCCGAAGCAGTAGAGGGTACCGTGGGCAGGGTGGCCTGGGTTTCCTGAACCGGCTGGGTGGCAGTGGTGCTGTCCGTGGCGGTATCTCCGGTGCCGGTTCCGGTGGTGGCTGTCTCGGTGGTGTACTGGGTGATGATGAACACCTGCTCCAGGGCGTTGATGTCCGCCGCCGGGTCCAGCAGGGCGAACTTGGCAACGCCCGTATCCTCATAGCCGGCGTCCACCACATAGCCCATGATCAGGCCCCGGGGGTACACCGTGGAACCGGAGGTCACCACCTGGTCCTGGTTGCGGATGATGGCGGAGGAAGGCAGATAGTTCATCTGCAGCAAGGTCTCGTGGCCGTCCACATAGCCGCCCCGGACCATGCCGTTATAGCCGGAGGTGGCGATGGTGCCGGAAATTTCCAGGGTGGAGTCCAGCACCGTGGTCACTTCCGCCCAGTTGGGGCCGGCGGCGGTCACCAGGCCCACCACTTCGCCGTTGGCGGTGATGGCACACATATTCTCCTGAATTCCCGAGGAGGTGCCCCGGTTGATGGTCAGGGTATTCTCCCAGTCGGTGGAGCTCCAGCCGATGATGTAGGCATCCACCAGCTGATAGCTCTCCTTGGTGGCCTTCAGATCCAGCAGCGCCCGGAGCCGCTCGTTTTCACGGGTGACGGAGTCGGCCTGTCGGGCCACGTCCTCCATCTGGGCAATCTGCTCCTCCAGCACCTCGTTCTGGGCTGCCAGAGCCTCATACCGGAACATATAGCCGTAGTATTTTTCCGCCGTGGTGGTCAGGGCCGTCCCCGCCGCCCGGAAGGGGGCCAGAATGCCCTGGACGATCAGATCCGGCACCGTCACATTGGTAATGCCGCTGAGGATGGCCAGGCCAGCCGTCAGCAGCGCCGCAATCACCAGGATGACTTTCACCCGGGTGTTGAACAGATTTCTCATACATCCGCCTCCATCAGTTCCGGCGCCAGATGCCGCAGCTGCTGCCACAGCCGGCACACCGGAAGTCCCATCACATTATAATAATCGCCCTCCATCCGCCGGCAGAACAGGGCTGCTCCCCCCTGGATGCCATAGGCCCCGGCCTTGTCCATGGGTTCGCCGCTTTCCACATAGCGCCGGATTTCCTCCGGCTCCAGGGGGCGGAAATGAAGATCGGTGATTTCGGTAAAAGTCTGCACCTGCTCCCCTGCCGCAATGGTGCAGCCGGTCATCACCTGATGATCCCGGCCGGAGAGCAGCGTCAGCATTTCCTCCGCCTCCCGGGGAGAGTGGGGCTTGCCCAGCACCCGGCCTTCACAGACCACAATGGTATCCGCGGCAATCACCACGTCGTCCGCCTGCCGGGGCACCGCAAGGGCCTTGCACCGGCTGACCCGGGCCACCTCCTGCTCCGGAGGCAGACTGGGGTCCATGGTCTCGTCAATATCCGCTGCCCGGATCACAAAGGGGATGCCGAACAGCCCAAGCAGTTCCCTCCGCCGGGGAGAGGCGGAGGCCAATATCAGTTGCATTGCGTTAAGATCCTTTCGAGAAAAGTGGGGTTATGCCCCGGAATATGGAAGGGACGTCATTCCACGCCCCGTAAGTACAGCCCCCGGGTACAGGCGCCGGGGTCCATGGGCGCGGGACTCAGGTAATCGTTCATCACCCGGTCCACCTCCCGGGAGTTTTCCGTGGTGAAGTACAGGCGGATTGCCCAGACCCCCACCTTGGCCAGGTCGTCCTGCCGGTCCAGCCAGCTGAGCTTTTTGCCGTTGAGCAGCACGCTGCGGCAGCTGTCCCCGTCCCGGATGATGGGGAAATCCGCCCCGGTTTTGTCGGTGAGCTTGGTCAGTCCCAGGTGGCAGGTGCACTCGCCGGTGCGTCCATGGATCAGGCAGTGCTCGGTAAGCATCAGGGGCAGACGGCCGTAGGCAATCAGCTCCGCGTTCACCGGCTTGCTCAGATCCCGGATCTGGGGCAGGGTCATCTCGAAACTCACCGTAGCGGAGGTCAGTTCCAGTTCCTTCATCACATCCATGGACCGGGAATTGTAAATATTCAGGCCGAAGTCCCCGTGAATCCGCATGCCGGCCTCCCGGACCGGGGCCAGCAGGCCCAGGTTGCCCACCAGGGCGTCCTTCACTCCCAGATCCCGGAGCTTTCTCAGTCCGGCGGTGAGCTTGGGCAGCTCCCCGTCGTGGACAATCCGGGGCAGAGCCACCGCCAGCCGTCCCCGCTGGACCAGGCGCAAGGTGGTGGCGTCGTCCTCCAGCAGGATGTGCAGCGGCACATAGAGCATGGCGGTTTCCAGATTCAGCAAGGTGGGAGTCAGCTGCTCCCGGGTGGTGACCTGGACGGTCAGTCCGGGCAGGCCCCGGCCGCCCCGCTGCTGGGAAGGGGCCTTGGGTTTGCGGATGGGCTGCTCGTCCCGCCGGGCCCGCAGGGCGGTGAGCTGATTCAGCACATCCCGGCGCATGGCGTTGATGGCGGAGGCGGAGATGATCAGCCCCGGCTCCACATGGGTGCGCACCTCGGCGCAGCGGAAGGGGGTGCCGCCGGTTTTAGCCACCCGCTCGGCCACCATGGCCCCGGTGAGGGGCAGGTTCCGGGCCAGCTCCGGCCGGGGGCCGTCGCTGCGGCAGACCCGGCCCTCCGGGTCGGTGGCCGTCAGGTAGCTGCCGTCCACCGTCACGGCGGCGTAGAATTTCAGGTCCACCAGAGGGGTTTCTCCCGCCTCGTAGGACTGCCGGGCGGCCTGAAGCCACTGGCCGTCTTCCCGGGTCTCCTGGCGGACGCCGAACATCTTCTGGTCCACCCGGCCGGTGTAGTAGCCGTCGGTAAAGCCCTGGCGGTTGAAGGCGGTCATCAGGGCGTCCATCATGGGTCTGGTCACCGCCCCCTCGTCCAGGGCCTTGCGGTAAACCGCGGTGACGGTGGCCACATATTCCGGCCGCTTCATCCGCCCTTCCAGCTTGATGGAGGCCACGCCCATGGCCTCCAGCTCCTGCAGGTAGTGCACCAGGCAGTTGTCCTTCAGGCTCAGGGGGTACTTGTCCTGCCACCGGCCGTAGCCGTAGCTCTGCCGGCAGGGCTGGGCGCACCGGCCCCGGTTGCCGGAGCGTCCGCCGATCACCGCAGACATATAGCACTGCCCGGAATAGCACATGCACAGCGCTCCATGGGCAAATACCTCAATTTCAATGGGAGAACCGGCGCAGATGTAGCGAATCTCCTCCCGGGTCAGCTCCCGGCTCAGAACCACCCGGCGCATGCCCATGGCCGCGCACAGCTGCACCCCCGCCAGGGAGTGAACCGTCATCTGGGTGGAGCCGTGGATGGGCACCTTGGGGGCAATCTGGCGGCACAGCTGCACCACCCCCAGGTCCTGGACGATGAAGGCGTCCACGTTGTTCTGGGCGGCGTGCCGGATCAGCTCCGCCACTTCCCTCATCTCCCGGTCCGCCACCAGGGTGTTCACCGCCAGATGAACCTGAACCCCCCGGATATGACAATATTTGATTGCCTCCACCAGGGTCTGGGGGGTGAAATTCTTTGCGCTCTGCCGGGCGTTAAAGCTGCCGCAGCCGAGATAAACCGCGTTGGCTCCGTTCTGCACCGCGGCCCGCAGCGCCTCCATGGAGCCGGCGGGGGACAATAATTCCAGCATACCATACTCTCCGTTCCAGCTGTCTGCCGTTGGGTAAACTCCGGCAGTCTAAACATACGCACAGTATACCATAGAATAAAGAAAAGTTCCAGCCCTTCCAAAAGAATTCAAGAAAAATTCAAATAACCACCGGATATTGTGACAAGTTTTCCCTAAAAATACAATATCTAGTAGCGCTTAAAAACATGAACAAAAAACCCCGGGTGGGGGATGGAAAAAAAGCGTCAAATGTGGTCAAATCCACGATTGACAATCGGAATATGTATTGGTAAAATATTATCGAAACACTGCGTCCGTTTTTACGGACGCAGCGGATGGTACGTTTGTTTTTCTGAAGAAAATTGATTAGGAGGAAATCACTTTGAAGGATTGGGCATCTTTAACCACCATCGAGGAGATGGAAGCTGCCACCAACTCTCTGCTGGAAAATGCACAGAAGGTTGGCGCTGACACCTGGCAGCAGCGGGTCAAGAACCAGACTCCTCACTGCGGCTTCGGCGAATCCGGCACCTGCTGCCGTATTTGCTCCATGGGTCCCTGCCGCATCACCAAGAAGGCCCCCCGGGGCATCTGCGGCTGCGACGTCCACGGCATTGTAGGCCGTAACTACCTGCGCTTCACCGTAGGCGGCACCGCTGCGCACTCCGACCACGGCCGGGAAATCATGCACACCCTGTACCAGACCAAGGAGGGCGGCAACTATCAGATCAAGGATCCCGATAAGCTGATCCGCATCGCCAAGGAATGGGGCGTGGAGACCGAGGGCAAGGACATTTACGATCTGGCTCATGAGATGGCCGAGATCGGCCTGCTGGAGTACGGCAAGCCCTTCGGTACCCAGCGTTTCGCCAAGCGGGCTCCTCAGCATACCCAGGATCTGTGGGATGCCGCCGGGATCACCCCCCGGGCCATCGACCGGGAGATTTCCACCGCCATGCATATGACCCACATGGGCTGCTCCTCCCTGCCGGAGGCTCTGATCCGTCAGTCCCTGCGGGCCGGTCTGTCCGACGGCTGGGGCGGTTCCATGATGGGCACCGAGTTCTCCGATGTCATGTTCGGCACTCCCAAGCCTGTGGATACCACCGCCAACATCGGCGTCATGGAGAAGGACAACGTCAACATCGTGGTCCACGGCCATGATCCCTCCCTGTCCGAGATGATCGTCTACTACGCCAACGATCCCGAGATGATCGCCCTGGCCAAGAGCCTGGGCGCCAAGGGCATCACCGTTTCCGGCGTGTGCTGCACCTCCAATGAGGTTGCCATGCGTCACGGCATCCCCATGGCGGGCAACTTCCTGAACCAGGAGAACGTGGTCCTCACCGGCGCCTGCGAAGCCATCGTGGTGGACATCCAGTGCATCTTCCCCGCTCTGGGCCCCCTGAGCAAGTGCTTCCACACCAAGTTCGTCACCACCTCTCCCATCGCCCGGATGCCCGACTCCGAGTTCATCCAGTTCCATGCCGAGACCGCCGGTGAGAACGCCAAGGCAATCGTGAAGATGGCCGTGGAGAACTTCAAGAACCGGAAGCCCGAGCTGGTCAACATTCCCAACCAGAAGCAGAACGCCCGGGTGGGCTACTCCCTGGAAGCCATCGTCAAGGTCCTGGACGGCGTTGCCAACTCCCAGGTGGACGAGTTCGGCACCACCAAGCCCCTGCTGGAGTGCGTCACCTCCGGTGTCCTCCGCGGCGCTGTGGCCATGGTCGGCTGCAACAACCCCAAGGTACGTCCTGACTCCGCTCACATCGGCCTGATGAAGAAGATGCTGGAAAACGACATCATCCTGATCGTCTCCGGCTGCTCCGCCCAGGCTGCCGCCAAGGCCGGCCTGATGGATCCCGTCAAGGCCAAGGAGTACTGCGGCGACGGTCTGAAGCGTGTGTGCGAACTGGCTGGCATTCCTCCCGTCCTGCACATGGGCTCCTGCGTGGATATCTCCCGTATGCTGCTGCTGGCTGCTGAGCTGTCCAAGGACTCCGGCATTCCCATCTCCAAGCTGCCCGTGGTAGGCTGCGCTCCCGAATGGATGTCCGAGAAGGCCGTCTCCATCGGCAACTACGTTGTGGCTACCGGTCTGGAAACCTTCCTGGGCGTGGATCCCTACTCCAAGGGTTCCGATCAGGTCACCGAGCTGCTCCAGGGCGAGCACGGCATCAAGGACTGGGTGGAAGCCAAGTTCGTGGTGGATACCGATATCGAGTCCCTGGGCGACAAGATGATCGCCTGCATCGAGGCCAAGCGGGACGCTCTGGGCATCTGATCTTACTTACAAATCTGTTAAGCACGAGGTCTTTTTCCAATGAAACTAGCGATTACCGGTAAGGGCGGCGTGGGCAAGACCACCCTGGCTTCCACATTGGCCCGGCTGTATGCCGACGAGGGCCGGACGGTCCTGGCCGCCGATGTGGACCCTGACGCCAACCTGGGCCTGGCTCTTGGCCTGACCCAGGAAGAGGTGGACGCCATCGTCCCCATCTCCAAAATGCGCACCCTGGTGGAAGAACGCACCGGCGCCAACGCCGCCAACAAGTTCTTCAAGCTGAACCCCTACGTAGCGGACATCCCCGACACCTTCTCCAAGGAGATCAACGGCGTAAAGCTGCTGGTGATGGGCACCGTGGACGTGGGCGGCAGCGGCTGTGTCTGTCCGGAGCACGTGATGCTCAAGGCCATTCTCTCCGCCCTGACCTATCGGAAAAACGATGTGGTCATCATGGACATGGAGGCGGGTCTGGAGCACCTGGGCCGGGGCACCGCGGCCAACATGGATCAGTTCATCGTGGTCATCGAACCCGGTGCCCGTTCGGTGCAGACCTATCACAACGTGAAGCGTCTGGCCGCCGACCTGGGGGTCAAGCAGGTTCGGGTGGTGGCCAACAAGGTGCGCGATGAAAAGGACGAGGCTTTCGTCCGGGGTGCCATCCCGGCGGAGGATCTTCTGGGCTTCATCCACTACAATCTGGAGGTCATGGACGCCGACCGTCAGGGAAAATCTCCCTACGATTTCAGCCCCACGGCAATCGAAGAGATCCGGAAAATCAAAGCCATTTTAGACCGTGACGAACAATAGGAGGAAATATCGTGACACTTTTTGATAGAGTTTTTGGCGGTAACGATGCCGTATACGGCCTGACCGTAGCCGCCGTGGATAACGCAATCGCCCAGTACGGCGAGAGCCAGGCTGTTGCCTTCCCGGAAACGGCCTACGCTCTGCCCTGCTACTATGCGGTGACCGGCGTTAAGGTCACCACCCTGGGCGAGATGAAGGCCGCCCTGGACGTCATCAAGTCCCTGATGACCCGGGAGAAGCGGCTGCACGACGCTTTCATGTCCGGCGTGGCCACTGCCCTGTGCGCAGAGTTCATCGAGGCTCTGAAGTACATGAACGGTGCCACTCCTTACGAGGCTCCCTGCTACGGCCACATCTCCGACGCTTTCGTGCGGAACCTGGGCGTGCCTCTGGTTACCGGCGATATCCCCGGCGTGGCTGTCATCCTGGGCTCCGCTCCCAGCGCTGACGAGGCTGTGGAACTGGTGAAGAGCTACCAGACTCAGGGCATGCTGGTGACCCTGGTGGGCGGCGTCATCGACCAGCTGGTTGAAAAGAACTACAAGACCGGTGACAACGTCCGTGTGGTGCCTCTGGGCAAGGACGTGACCTCCGTCATCCATGTGGTCAGCGTGGCTCTCCGGGCAGCCCTGATCTTCGGCAACATCACCCCCGGTGATGCCGGCAGCCTGATGAAGTACACCATGGAGCGTGTGCCCGCCTTCGTCAACGCTTTCAAGCCTCTGGACGACGTGATCGTGGCCTGCGGCGCCGGCGCCATCGCCCTGGGCTTCCCCGTTATCTCCAACGAAACCGAGAATATGTTCCGGGTTCCCAAGTCCCTGATCCAGCAGCTGGATGTTTCCAAGTGGAACGCCACCTCTCTGGAAGCCCGTGACATCAAGATCAAGATCACCAAGATCGACATTCCCGTGTCCATCGCCTCCGCCTTCGAAGGCGAAATCATCCGCCGGGGCGACATGCAGGTGGAAGTGGACGGCTCCCGTGTGGACTGCTTCGAGCTGGTTCAGTCCAAGGAAGCCGCTCAGATCGAGGATCACAAGATCGAGGTCATCGGACCCGAAATCGACGACATCCCCGTCGGCTCCAAGATCTCCCTGTCCTACACCGTGGAAGTGGCCGGCAAGGCCATGCAGCCCGACTTCGAGTCCGTTATGGAGCGGAAGATCCACTCCTGGATCAACTGCATCGAGGGCGTGATGCACACCGGTCAGCGTGACATGATCCGTATCCGTATCAGCAAGGCCGACTTCGAGGCGGGCTTCAAGTTCCGTCACCTGGGCGAAGTGCTGTACGCCAAGATCAAGAGCGAGTTCGAGGCCGTTGTGGACAAGTGCCAGGTCCGGATCGTGGTGGATGCCGAGCAGAACGCCAAGCTGCGCTCTGCCGCCAACGAGGTGTTCAACAAGCGTGATGCCCGTCTGGCCTCCATGACCGACGAGTCCGTGGACACCTACTACACCTGCATTATGTGCCAGGCCTTCTCCCCCAGCCACGTGTGTATCGTTACCCCCGAGCGTCTGGGCCTGTGCGGCGCTGTGTCCTGGCTGGACGCCAAGGCCACCAAGGAACTGGATCCCGCCGGTCCCTGCCAGCCCATCAAGAAGGAAGGCTGCCAGGACGAGAAGCTGGGCCGTTTCGACACCGTGGACGAGGCTGTCAACAAGTACAGCCATGGCGCACTGGAGCGCGTGACCCTGTACTCCCTGTTCCAGGATCCCATGACCTCCTGCGGCTGCTTCGAGTGTATCTGCGGCGTGGAGCCTGTCTCCATGGGCGTGGTCATCACCTGCCGTGAGCATGCCGGCATGACCCCCCTGGGCATGACCTTCTCCGAGATGGCCTCCATGACCGGCGGCGGCGTGCAGACTCCCGGCTTCATGGGCCACGGCAAGCACTTCATCTCCTCTCACAAGTTCATCGCCGCCGAAGGCGGCCCGGGCCGTATCGTCTGGATGCCCAAGATGCTGAAGGATCAGATGCGGGAGCGTCTGGACAAGACCGCTCTGGAGATGTACGGCGTTGAGAACTTCACCGACATGATTGCCGATGAGACCATCTGCACCGAGGATCCCGAGCAGCTGATGAACTACCTGTCTGAGGTGGGCCACCCCGTCCTCAGCATGGAGCCCTTCGAGAT
>DVKV01000169.1 GCA_018715835.1 Candidatus Faecousia intestinavium
CCCACCAACGTCATCTCCATCACCGACCGCCAGATCTTCCTGGAATCCGAGCTGTTCAACTCCGGCGTCATGCCCGCTGTGAACCCCGGTATTTCCGTGTCCCGTGTAGGCGGCGACGCCCAGATCAAGGCCATGAAGAAGGTGGCGGGTTCTCTGAAGCTGCTGTACTCCCAGTACCGGGAACTGCAGAGTTTCGCTCAGTTCGGCTCCGACCTGGACGCGGATACCAAGTCCCGTCTGGCTTTGGGCGAACGGATTGTGGCGGTTCTGAAGCAGAAGAACAACGCCCCCAAGGAAGTGGCACAGCAGGTTTGCATCCTCTACGCCGTTACCCACGGGTATCTGAACGGCATCGATGTAGAGAAGATTCCGGAGTTTGAAAAACTGCTGGAAACCCACATGGAGAACAATTACCGCTCCGTGCTGGAAGCCATCCGGACCACCGGAAAGCTGGAAACCGACACGGAGAACACCCTGAAGGGGGCCCTGGACGAGCTGGTCGCACAGTTCGCATCCTGAGGAAGGAGGTAACCCATGGCTGGCGTTTCCACCAAAGAAATCAAAAACCGTATCCGAAGCATGGAGAGCACCAAGCAGATCACCAAGGCCATGGAAATGGTTGCTGCCTCCAAGCTTCGCCGGGCTCAGGCCCAGATTTCCAACTCCCGACCCTATTTTCAGATTTTTTATTCCACCATTCAGGATATCCTCCGTGCCAATCGGGATTTCCAGTCCCCGTATCTGAAGGAACGTCCGGTCAACAAGCGGCTTTATATCGTGATCGCCGGTGACCGGGGCTTGGCCGGCGGCTACAACAGCAATATTCTCAAGATGGTGTACGAGGAAATGATGCAGGGAGAGGCTGTTGTGCTGCCCATCGGCAAGAAGGCTGTGGATTTCTTCCGCTCCCGGAAGGTTCCGGCCCTGACGGAACAGTACGCCGAGGCGGCAGATGTGGACATCGGGGACTGTTTCTCCATTTCCAAGCAGTTGAGCAGCGCCTACCTGTCCGGGGAATTTGACGAGATCCGGGTGGCCTATACCACCTTTGTCTCCGTCTTGTCCCAGGAGCCCACTACCATGCGGCTGCTGCCCCTTTCCCGGCCGGAGAATTCCTCCGAGGAATCCGTTTCCCGCAATCGGATGATCTACGAGCAGGACAGCGAAGCGGTGTTTGCTTCCATCGTTCCGGAATATCTGGGGGGCATTCTCTACGGCGCCCTGTGTGAGAGCCGGGCCTCCGAGCAGGCTGCCCGCCGGTCCGCTATGGATTCCGCTACCCAGAACGCGGAGGACATGATCGCGGATCTGAGTCTGAAATTCAACCGGGCACGTCAGGCCGCCATTACCCAGGAAATTACGGAAATTGTGGCCGGATCCTGAGATTCCGGTTTCTTCGGCACCAAGTTTGTGCCTATTTTACCAAAAGGAGTTGAATCCCCAATGGCCAGAAATATTGGAACTGTGATCCAGGTTCAGGGTCCTGTTCTGGATATTCGGTTCGGCGATGACCAGCTGCCCCAGCTGCTCAACGCCATCGAAATTCCCAACGGCGAAGCCACCATTGTGGCGGAAGTTGCCCAGCACATTGGCGACAATGTGGTGCGCTGCATCGCCATGTCCTCCACCGACGGCCTGCAGCGGGGCGCCCAGGCAGAGGATACCGGCGCTCCCATCTCCGTCCCCGTGGGCGAAGAGTGCCTGGGCCGTGTGTTTAACCTGCTGGGCCAGCCCATTGACAACAAGCCCCCGGTTCAGGGCAGCGATCGCTGGCCCATCCACCGTCCCGCTCCCTCCTACGAGGAGCAGCAGCCGGCTACCGAGATTCTGGAAACCGGCATCAAGGTCATCGACCTGATCTGCCCCTACGCCAAGGGCGGTAAGATCGGCCTGTTCGGCGGCGCCGGCGTGGGCAAGACGGTTCTGATTCAGGAGCTGATTTACAACATCGCCACCGCCCACAGCGGCTACTCCGTGTTCACCGGCGTCGGCGAGCGTACCCGTGAGGGCAATGACCTGTACAATGAAATGACCGAATCCGGCGTTATCTCCAAGACCGCCATGGTCTTCGGTCAGATGAACGAGCCCCCAGGAGCCCGTATGCGGGTGGGCCTGAGCGGTCTGACCATGGCAGAGTACTTCCGGGATGTGAAGCATCAGGACGTGCTGCTGTTCATTGACAACATCTTCCGTTTCACCCAGGCTGGTTCTGAGGTCTCCGCTCTGCTGGGCCGTATGCCCTCCGCCGTGGGCTACCAGCCCACCCTGGCAACGGAAATGGGCGCTCTGCAGGAGCGCATCACCTCCACCAAGGACGGCTCCATCACCTCCGTCCAGGCGGTTTATGTGCCTGCCGACGACCTGACCGACCCGGCCCCTGCCACCACCTTTGCCCACCTGGACGCCACCACCGTTCTGGACCGTGGCATCTCCTCCCTGGGCATCTATCCCGCCGTGGATCCGCTGGACTCCACCTCCCGGATTTTGACCCCGGAGATTCTGGGCACCGAGCACTATGAAACCGCCCGTGCCGTTCAGAGCATTCTGCAGCGGTACAAGGAACTGCAGGACATCATCGCCATCATGGGCATGGACGAACTGAGCGAGGAAGACAAACTCACCGTCAACCGGGCCCGGAAGGTTCAGCGGTTCCTGAGCCAGCCCTTCCATGTGGCAGAGCAGTTCACCGGCTACAAGGGCAAGTATGTGCCTCTGAAAGAAACCATCCGCAGCTTCCAGGAGATCATCCAGGGCAAACACGATGACATTCCTGAGTCTTACTTCCTCTTTGCCGGCTCCATCGATGAGGTGGTCGCCAAGTATCGGGGCGGTGAGCAGGCATGACCCCCTTCCATCTGAAAATCGTCACCCCGGACGGCCTGCTGTTTGACGGCGAAGCGGAGAAGCTGATTGTCCGCACCACCAACGGCGACGTAGCCATCCTGGCCCGGCACATCAACTATGTGGCGGCGCTGGGCATGGGACGAGCCGTGGTAGAGTCCAGTGGAAACCGGCGCACTGCCGCCTGTATCGGCGGTATGCTCAGTGTGGTGGACGGGGAGGTAACCCTGGTTCCCACCACCTTCGAGTGGGCTGACAAAATTGATGCCGAGCGGGCAGAACAGTCCCTCCAGCGGGCCAATCGGGTGCTTCACGACCAGAACGCCTCCGACACAGACCTTCGTCTGGCGGAAGCCCGGCTGCACCGGGCCCTGGTCCGGAAGAATGTGGCCTCTTTCAAATAAGGCAATCCTGGGTATTCTCCGGAACACCCAGGATTTTTTCTTGCAAATTTCTTAGAAATCCGCTACCATATAAAAAACGGCAAAGGAGCAGCGCCATGGATTCCATTTTGCGGTACGAAAAGAAACTGTATTTTCCCACCCGGAAGGACTTCTGGGTCAGCCGGATCACCCGGGAGGACAACTACCTGATCTGGAAATATCAGTATTACCTGCGCAAAGAGGAAAGCGCCGGAAACAAACTTCTGGTCTATTGGTATCGCCGGAGAAAAAATCAGCTGGGCTCCCGGCTGGGACTGCAGATCTATGCAGGAACCTGCGGGAAAGGGCTGCACATCTGGCACTACGGCTCCATCATCATCAGCGGAGATGCCAAAGTGGGAGAAAATTGCACCTTCCACGGCCAGGCTTGCATCGGAAACGACGGAAAAAGCCCCGCCGCGCCGGTGATCGGCAGCCAGGTAGACATCGGCGCAGGGGCCAAGATCATCGGAGACGTGACGCTGGCCGATGGCATCCGGATTGGGGCCGGGGCCGTGGTCACCAGAAGCTGCCATCAGGAAGGGGCCGTTCTTGTGGGCATTCCCGCCAGAGTTCTGGAAAAATAAAAGCATCCACCGACTTTCGTCGGTGGATGCCGTTTTTTACAGGTCGCAGTTGCCTACCGTTCTGGGGAAAGGAATGGCGTCCCGGATGTTGCCGATGCCCGTCAGGTACATGACGCACCGCTCAAAGCCCAGGCCGAAGCCCGCATGGCGGGCAGAGCCGTACTTGCGCAAATCCAGGTAGAAGGCGTAGTCCTCCGGCTTCATGCCCAGCTCCTCAATCCGGTTCTTCAGGATTTCGTAGTTGTCCTCACGCTGAGAGCCGCCGATGATTTCGCCAATGCCCGGCACCAGGCAGTCCATGGCCGCCACGGTCTTTCCATCGGGATTCAGCTTCATGTAGAAGGCCTTGATCTCCTTGGGGTAGTCGGTGACGAATACCGGGCGCTTGAACACCACCTCAGTCAGATAGCGCTCGTGCTCGGTCTGCAGGTCGCTGCCCCAGTGGACAGGATACTCAAACTGGTCATTGTGGGGCTCCAGCAAAGCAATGGCATCGGTGTAGGTAATCCGACCGAAGTCGCTGTTCAGGATGCCGTTGAGTCGGTCCAGCAGGCCCTTGTCCATGAACTGGTTGAAGAAAGCCATCTCCTCCGGTGCGTGCTCCAGCACATAGGAGATGATGTACTTGATCATGTCCTCCGCCAGACGCATATCGTCGTCCAGATCGGCAAAGGCAATTTCAGGCTCGATCATCCAGAATTCCGCCGCATGCCGGGTGGTGTTGGAGTTCTCCGCCCGGAAGGTAGGGCCGAAGGTGTAAATATTCCGGAAAGCCATGGCAAAGGTCTCGCCGTTGAGCTGACCGGACACAGTCAGGTTGGTGGGCTTGCCGAAGAAGTCCTGGGAGTAATCCACCTTGCCGTCCTCGGTGCGGGGCACATTGTTCAGATCCAGGGTGGTCACCTGGAACATTTCGCCTGCGCCTTCGCAGTCAGAGCCGGTAATCAGCGGAGTGTGAACGTAAACGAAGTCCCGGTCCTGGAAGAACTTGTGGATGGCCATGGCCGCCAGACTGCGGACACGGAACACCGCCTGGAAGGTGTTGGTCCGGGGCCGCAGGTGGGAAATGGAGCGCAGGAACTCCATGGAGTGGCGCTTGGGCTGCAGGGGATAGTCGCCGGTGGACGGGCCTTCCACCTGGATCTGGGTGGCCTGAAGCTCGAAAGCCTGCTTGGAGTCCGGCGTCAGGATCAAAGTGCCCTTGACAATCAGGGCAGCGCCAATGTTGATTTTGGAGATTTCCTGGAAATTCTCCAGAGTGTCGTTATAAACCACCTGAATGGGGGTGAAATAAGTACCATCATTCAGGACAATAAAGCCAAACTGCTTGCTGGGCCGCCGGTTTCGCACCCAGCCGCCGATTTCAATTTCCTTGCCCGCATAGGCGTCGGTATTTTTGAACAGCTCACGAACGGTAATCAGTTCCATTGAGAATCCCTCTCTCCTCGCTCGAAATCTCCGGTGAAAGCACGGCTTTCCCGGCTTTTCAAAAAATGATACTTGTTAAGTATACGCCAATTAGGAAGATTTTACAAGAGGAAAATCGCAAATTTGTGGGAAATTATCAAATCCTCATCGATTTTTCCTCATAGAATGGCCCCTATATTCGATTTTTCCGGAAGTTCAGAAAAAATTAAAAGATATCCGTGTACACTTCCGGCCAAATGTGTTATAATGTCCGGCAGTATACAAAAAAGGAGTTTCCCCGCAATGATCTCTGTTTCCGGAAAATTTCTGCGCAAGCACCGCCTTCTCCCCAAGCATTTGCCGGGAGTGGTGCTGCCGCTGTCTTTCTTCCTGATTGAGGTGCTGGCATTCTGCTTTCTGTCTGCTCCGGAAGGACAGCGGGTTCTTTCCCTGTCCTCCTGGACCAGCGGAAAGCTGGGCGCCCACACCCTGTGGCCTCTGGCTTTTGGACTGCTCTGGGCAGTCATGCTCACCTCCATGCTTCGTCTGCTGCCCCGAAAAGCCGCCCGGATCGGCTACGGCATCTGCTTTTTCCTGTTTCTGATCTACGCCCTGATTCAGACCGGGTACTTTCTCTTGTTCCGGGAAATGATCTGGATTTCTGACTTCCGGTACGCCTCGGAGGGCGCAAATTATCTGGACGTTCTGCTGGAATATCCCCTGAGCTGGTGGATCAGCATACCGGTATTTTTTGCACTTGGCATTGTGATTCTGCTTCGTTTTCCGGCCATTCCCACAGGCTGGAAATCCCGGATTGTCCCGTCTCTGTGCGCCGTCGCAGCCATTGCCGCGGCTTTTTTCCTGCCCCAGGCAGTATTTCTCAGTGACAGCGGCATTCTCTACGCCGGTTCGGATTACGGGCGGATGCAGTCTGCGGAGGCCGCCTATGAGAATATGTTCAGCGCCCACCGGCTTTATCAGGTCTGCGGTATTTACCAGACCGGGGTGAAGGATCTTTACACCAACTACATCTATCCCCTTTCCCCGGGCTACGCCCAGGCCCAGGAAAAGGCCGCTGAGAATATAGACGCCTACTTTGATACCCGGGAAGAAACGTCGGACAATGAAATGACCGGTCTTCTGAAGGGCAAAAACGTGATTCTGGTGCTGATGGAATCCATGGATGACTGGATGATCGGGGAGCACACCCCCACGCTGGAGAAGCTGATGTCCGAGAGCATTTCCTTCACCCGGTTCTACACCCCCGGCTATGGCGGTGTGCGGACGTTCAACACCGAGTTCTGCATCAACACCGGCTCCTTCCTCAGCAGTCAGGGCGGTTACGCCTTCGACTATGTGACCAACAACTTTGACCAGTCCCTGGCCAACCTTCTGCGTCAGGAGGGCTATTCCGCTCTGGTTTACCACTATAATGATCCCTCCTTTTATTCCCGGGGCATCTTCTCCGAGGCCATGGGCTATGAGCAGTACATATCCTACCAGGACTATGTCAGCGCCGATGACAAGGACAGCCTCTATGACGATCAGCTGCTGTTTGACAACCAGCAGCTGTCGGAAAGCTTCTTCCGGGAGGGGCCCAAGCTGAACTTCGTCATTACCCGTTCCGCTCATTTGAGTTACAAATACAACGAGGTGCTCAGTTACTGGGGCCTGAAAAAATATCCTCAGTACCGAGGCCTGACCGGCAGCGAGGAAACCGACTGTGCCTACCTGAAAGCCCGGCTGGTGGATGATTTCTTCGCCCGGATGCTTTCCGAACTGGAAGCCCATGGCGAGCTGGAGAACACGGTCATCGTGGGTGTTACCGATCACTACACCTACGGCTACAAAAACGAGACGGAGCTTCTGGATCTGTCCGGGGTTTCGGAAAAGCTGCTGCTGGAAAGAACCCCCTGTTTTATCTGGAGCGCCGACCTGGAGCCCATGGAAGTGGACAAGCTGCTCAACACCTCCGACCTGCTGCCCACCCTGCTGAACCTGCTGGGCGTGGACAGCCCCTATCCCTACATTGGTCAGGATGCCTTCGATCCGGATTACCAGGGGCTGGTTCCCTTCCCCGACGGCAGCTGGATCTGCCAGGACACCGTGTGGGATGCGTCCTCCAAGCGGTTCTACACTCTCAGCGGTGGGGAGCCGGACAACTCCACCGAATTCCGCAACGCAACCAACCACACCGTTCAGGAGTTCATCCGGATCAACAACCTGATGCTCAATACGGATTATTACGCATCCGCCCTGGAGGAAGAATGAAAAAGTACATCCACCGGCTTCGCCGGTGGATGTGTTTTTTGCGGCAGACCGCTCACAATCTTGTGACCGATTTTTTGCCATTGGCTTATAATCCGGCATTGGGCCAGTGGTTTTCAGCATACAAAAATCCGCTGAACCGTTGTACACGGTTCAGCGGATTCTCTTTTGAAATTACATGGCAAACTGGCAGATGCAGAAGGCTGCGTAGATGCACAGCAGCACCACACCCTGCCACCGATGCAGCTTCTTGGTAGCCAAAGCCGGCATGGTCAGCAGCAGCATCACGGTGAGCATAATGGGAATGTCCATCACCAGGGAAGCATTATGTCCGAAAATCAGGTTGCCCACCGGCACCTCAAAGGGAGCCAGAGTAACCGCCACACCGGACACCAGCACCAGGTTGAACACGTTGGCGCCGATGACGTTGCCGATGCCCAGAGAGGCATGGCCCTTGCGCAGAGAGGTGATGGTGGTGACCAGTTCGGGCAGGCTGGTGCCCAGTGCCACAAAGGTCAGGGCAATTACCGTTTCGGGAACACCCAGGCCAACAGCGATGATGGTGCCGTGCTCCACCAGCAGGTCCGCGCCCACGGCGATCAGTCCGGCGCCGACCACCAGCCAGAACAGATCCTGCAGAAAGGTTCTGGGCTTGGCATTGGCTTCTTCCTCTTCTTCCACTTCCTCCGGGTTTTTCATGCCCTGGCGGACGGTGAAAATCAGATACACAACAAAAATCGTCAGCATGATCACACCCAGGGGCCGGGTAAACTCGCCCATCAGGTAAGCGGCCACGCAGTAGATCGCCGCGCTGACAAAGAAGAACAGCACCGGCATCTTCATGGACTTGGTGTTTACCGGGCCGGGGTTCACTGCCACGGAGATGGCGGCGATCAGGGCCGTGTTGCAGATGATGGAGCCGATGGCGTTTCCGTAAGCCATGGCGCCCTGGCCCAGCATGGCGCCGGTGGCGGAAACCATAACCTCAGGCAGGGTTGTGCCGATGGACACCACAGTGGCGCCCACCACAATATCAGGCAGGTGGAACCGGCGGGCAATACCGGTGGCGCCGTCCACGAACCAGTCGCCGCCTTTGATCAGCAGCACCAGTCCCACGGCAAACAGCAAAATTGAAAGTAGCATTTGGGATTCTCCTTCACTTGATTTATGTTACCGGGAAAATTCCGGAAAACACGAAAGGAAACCCGTCGAATTCCCGAGGGAATGACAGGTTGCCGCCATATCCGATTCCACAGAGCCCACAGCCTTTTCCTGAAATCTTAAGCGAATCTTTGACGAATCTTTAGCAAATCTTTACCAAATCATGTCCTAACTTTATCATGACCTCCTGGCAAAGTCAAGACTTTCCTATGATTTCTTTTTGTGG
>DVKV01000170.1 GCA_018715835.1 Candidatus Faecousia intestinavium
GCTGAAGGCGATCCGGGACGGGAAGGACAGAACCCGCCCGGCACTGACCGTGGATACGCTGTATTTATATGATCTGCAATCGGCTCCGGAAGTGCTGGAGGAGGGCTGCCGTCAGGCGGATTTTGTCTTCAATCTGGCAGGGGTGAACCGGCCGGAAAACCCTGAGGATTTCCATAAAGGCAACTTTGGCTTTGCCTCTACCTTGCTGGATACCCTGAAGCGCTATGGCAACACCTGCCCGGTGATGCTGTCTTCTTCCATCCAGGCCACTCTGATCGGCCGTTACGCCAACGGAGGCTATGGCCTGAGTAAAAAGGAAGGGGAGGAACTGTTCTTCTCCTACGGCGCTGAAACCGGAGCAAAGGTGCTGGTTTACCGGTTCCCCAATTTGTTCGGCAAGTGGTGCCGTCCCAACTACAACAGCGCCGTGGCTACCTTCTGCCACAATTACGCCCACGATCTGCCCATCACCGTCAGCGATCCTGCCGTGGAGCTGGAACTGCTGTACATCGACGATCTGGTGGAGGAAATGCTGGATGCCCTGGAAGGGAAGGAGCATCGCTGTGAGTTCGACGGCCTGAACACGGTCCTGACCCCGGATGGCCGCTACTGCGCCGCACCGGTGACCCACCGGGCCACCCTGGGGGAAATTGTAGCTCTGCTGGATCAGTTCAAGGACCAGCCCCGGACCCTGCTGATGCCGGATATCCCGGCGGGAAGCTTTGCCAAGAAGCTCTATTCCACCTATCTGTCCTACCTGCCCCAGGAAAAGGCAGCGTTTTCCTTGAAGTCCAATGCGGATGCCCGGGGCAGCTTTACCGAACTGCTGAAAACCGGCAGCTGCGGCCAGTTCAGCGTGAACATTTCCAAACCCGGCATTACCAAGGGCCAGCACTGGCACAACACCAAGTGGGAGTTTTTCATTGTGGTGTCCGGCCGGGGGCTGATTCAGCAGCGGAAAATCGGCACGGAGAAAGTGCTGAACTTCCCGGTTTCCGGCGAGGAAATTCAGGCCGTACACATGCTCCCCGGCTACACCCACAACATCATCAACCTCTCCGAAACCGAGAACCTGGTGACCCTGATGTGGGCCAACGAGTGCTTTGACCCCCAGCATCCCGATACCTTCTATGAGGCGGTGGAATCATGACCATGAAACTGGACTATTCTGACATTTCCTTTCGGAATGACGGCAAATTGAAATTGCTGATTCTGGTGGGAACCCGGCCGGAGATCATCCGCCTGGCGGCGGTGATTACCAAGTGCCGGAAGTACTTCGACTGCATCCTGGCCCACACGGGACAGAATTACGATTATAACCTGAACGGGATTTTCTTCCGGGACCTGGGCCTTGCCGACCCGGATGTGTACCTGAACGCGGTGGGAGACGACTTGGGCGCCACCGTGGGCAACATCATCAACTGTTCCTACAAGCTGATGAACGCCATCAAGCCCGATGCGGTGCTGATTCTGGGGGACACCAACTCCTGCCTGTCGGCCATCTCCGCCAAGCGGCTGCACATTCCCATTTTCCACATGGAGGCGGGCAACCGGTGCAAGGACGAGTGCTTGCCCGAGGAGACCAACCGCCGGATTGTGGACATCATCTCCGATGTAAACCTGGCCTACTCCGAGCACGCCCGGAAGTATCTTCACGAGTGCGGCCTGCCGAAAGAGCGGGTGTACGTCACCGGCTCGCCCATGGCGGAGGTGCTCCATGCCAACCTGCCGGCCATTGAAGCTTCGGACATTCATCAGCGGCTGGGCCTGGCCAAGGGGAAATACATTCTGCTTTCGGCCCACCGGGAGGAGAACATCGACACGGAAAAGAATTTCCGCTCCCTGTTCACAGCGGTGAACGCCATGGCGGAAAAATACGATATGCCCATTCTCTATTCCTGCCATCCCCGCTCCAGGAAGCGGCTGGAGGAGAGCGGCTTCCGGCTGGACCCCAGAGTAATCCAGCATGAGCCGCTGGGATTCCACGACTATAACTGCCTGCAAATGAACGCCTTCGCTGTGGTCTCCGACTCTGGCACATTGCCGGAGGAGAGCAGCTTCTTTACCAGCGTAGGGCATCCGTTCCCGGCGGTGTGCATTCGTACCTCCACCGAGCGGCCCGAGGCCCTGGACAAGGCCTGCTTTGTACTGGCAGGGATTGACGAAAATCATTTGCTCCAGGCGGTGGACATTGCGGTGCGGATGAATCTGGAAGGGGATTATGGCATCCCCGTCCCGGATTATGTGGAGGAAAATGTCTCCACAAAAGTGGTAAAGATCATTCAGTCCTACACCGGCGTGGTAGACAAAATGGTCTGGAGAAAATACTGATTTTTCAGGAGGCGGGAGCATGAAGTACCTGTTTATCAATTCTGTGGCGGGCTTTGGCAGCACCGGACGATTGGCGGCCCAGACCTGCCGGGAGCTGGTGGAGCAGGGAAACACCTGTGTCCTGGCCTTCGGCCGGGAAGAATCCTCCTGTGCCGACGTGCCCACGGTACGCATCGGCAGTCCCTGGGACTGTCGGATTCATGCCTTGCACAGCCGGATTCTGGATGACCAGGGCTTCGGGTCCCGGGCAGCCACCCGGCGGTTTCTGGCCTGGGTGCGGGAATATGACCCGGATGTGATCTGGCTGCACAACCTCCACGGCTATTACCTGCACATCGGGGAACTGTTTGAATATCTTCGTACCTGCGGAAAAGAAATCCGCTGGACCCTTCATGATTGCTGGAGTTTTACCGGCCACTGCGCCTATTTTGACTTTGTGGGCTGTGACAAGTGGAAACGTCAGTGCTGCCATTGCCCCCAGCTGCGCAGCTATCCCCGGAGCCTGCTGCTGGACGGCAGCCGGCGAAACTTCCGCCGGAAAAAGGAGTTGTTTACCGGCATTCCCAATCTGACCCTGATTGTTCCGTCCCACTGGCTGGAAAGCCGGGTGAAGCAGAGCTTCCTGGGGGATTATCCCGTGCGGGTGGAGTATAACCGGATCGATGAAGGGGTGTTTCATCCCACGCCCGGCAATTTCCGGGAGAAGTACGGCCTGGAAGACAAAAAAATTGTGCTGGGTGTGGCCAGCGTCTGGGATGCCAGAAAAGGTCTTGCAGATTTTGTGGAGTTGTCGGCACTGCTGGACGAACGATTCCAGATTGTGCTGGTGGGCCTGCGGGAGAATCAGCGAAAGGGCCTGCCTGGAAACATCCTGGCCCTGCCCCGGACGGCCACGGCGGAAGAACTGGCGGAAATTTATACTGCGGCGGATGTCTTTGTCAATCCCAGCGCCGAGGAGACCTTCGGCATGACCACTCTGGAAGCCCGCAGCTGCGGCACCGAGGCGGTGGTCTATCAGGGAACCGCCTGCGAGGAAATTGTCCGTCAGTTTGGCGGTGTGGCGGTGCCCTGGGGGGCCCAGCATTTGCTCCGGGCGGTTCTGAGCATAACAGAGGAGTCACAAGTATGAAGCAGTATTCTTACTTACGAAAACCCTGGGGAGAGGTCCTGATGGCGGCAGCGCTGATTGCCATGCTGTTTCTCACCCGGAATACCCTGGTGACCACGGCGATTGTGGGCTTCAACCGGGCCCATTTCACTTTGGCGGGAATCGTGTGCCTGCTGGCCCTGGGCTTTTTGATTTCCCAGCGGGGACAGCTCCGGGAGATTTTCACTGACCGGCGGATGGTCCTGGCGGCGGCAATCGGGCTGTGCCTGGTGCTGCCCATGGTGGCAAAGCGAGACTGGCAGATGATGTATTTCAGCATCTTGTTCTGTCCTTTGGCGGCGATTTTCTTCACTTATTTCCGGGACAGCCGGGAGCTGGCCAGAATCTATGTGGCGGCGCTGACGGTGATTGCCCTGTATTCCATTGCGGCTACTTATTTTCTCCGGGGGCTTCAGGAAGCAGGCGTTTTGTCTGTTCCCATTTTTGAAAACTCTTTGCAGGTGCGTTTTTATAACTTTGGCCTGAGCTTTGTATCCATTGATTATGTGATGAACCGGAATTTTGGAATTTTTCGGGAGCCGGGGGTGTACCAGTATTTTTTAATGCTGGGGCTGTTTCTCAACAGCTGCTATATCCCCTGGAAGCGGGAGTGGGTCATGTGGGTGATCAACGGCATTCTGGCTGCAGCCATGCTCACCACGCTGGCCACCGGCGGCATGATAGAGCTGGCACTGTTTGCCCTGTTTTTATTCTGGGAGAAGAAGCTCTACCGCAAGCCCCTGACCTGGGTGGTCATCGCCTTGCTGGCAGCGCTGGGAGCCTGGAAGCTGGGAGAGGCGGTCCGGGAGCACAACACCCTGTATTGGGAACTGTACGCCATGTTTGTCTCCAAATTCCAGCCGGGAGAGGAATCCTGGACGGATCGGATCGGATCGGTGCTTCAGAATGGGGCCTGGTTTCTCCAGAACCCGCTGGTAGGCGGAAAAATCACCCAGGTGCTGTATGCGGTGGAGAACAATACCAGCTCCACCATGATCCTCTATGCCATTTTGGGCATCCTGGGAGGAAGCATCCATGTAGCCTTCTGGGTGGCGCTGGTCTGGGATCGGAAGCGAAATATCCTGGCCAATGGGCTGCTGCTGGCCATTTTGTTTATGTCCTTCAACACCCAGAATCTGACGGCGGACTTCTTTTTCTGGCTTTTCCCCACCATGGCATTGGTGGAGAAGGGACTTCCGCTGTGGGACAAACTGCAGATGAGGGGGAAACACCATGGAACGTGAACTGCTGCGAAAGGTACAGCTGGTGCAGCTGGAAATTGCCAAAGAGGTAAGACGGGTCTGCCAGGAAAACGGAATCCGATATTTCCTGTGCTGCGGCACCCTGATCGGCGCCATCCGGCATAAGGGATTCATTCCGTGGGATGATGATCTGGATTTTGGAATGCTCCGGGAGGAGTATGAAAAGTTCTGCCGGATTGCCCCCCAGGCTTTGGGAGAGGACTACTATTTTCAGAACTGGTATACCGAGCCGAACTGCGCCCTGCCTTTCGGTAAGGTAATGAAGCGGCACACTCT
>DVKV01000171.1 GCA_018715835.1 Candidatus Faecousia intestinavium
GCGCTACTCACGAGGTAACCGGCAGCTGTACCCTGCTGGAAGTCGGAGGACGTTATTACCTGGTGGACTGCGGCATGGAGCAGGGCGTGGACGTATTTCAGAACATTCCCCTGCCGGTCCCCGCAAACACCATCGAAGCTGTGTTTCTTACCCACGCCCACATCGATCACTCCGGAATGCTGCCCAAACTCTGCAAGGACGGCTTCTCCGGCCCGATTTACGCCACGGAAGCAACCTGCAGCCTGTGTGATATCATGCTCCGGGACTCTGCACACATTCAGGAGTCCGAAGCAGCCTGGCGCAGCCGGAAGGCGGAGCGGGCCGGCGAGCCTGTTGTGGAACCCAGCTATACCCTGGAAGATGCCCTGGCTGCCATCAAGCTTCTGCGTCCGTGCCGGTATCAGGAGCCGCTGCGGGTAGCCGAGGGAATCGTCCTGCGGATGACGGATGTGGGACATTTGCTTGGCTCCGCCGCCATTGAGCTGTGGCTGACAGAGAACGGCGAAACCCGGAAAATCGTGTTCAGCGGAGACGTGGGCAACCTCCACCAGCCTCTGCTGAAGGACCCCCAGACCATTGCGGAAACAGACTATCTGGTGATTGAGTCCACCTACGGTGACCGTCTCCATGAGCAGGTCCGCTCCGATGTGGTGCAGGAGCTGGCGGGCTACATCCAGAAAGCCCTGGATCGCGGGGGCAATGTGGTCATTCCCTCTTTCGCCGTGGGCCGCACCCAGGAGATACTTTATGCCATCCGGGAGATCAAGCAGAAGGGTCTGGTAAAAGGGCACGGCAGCTTCCCGGTATATGTAGACTCTCCTCTCGCCGTTGAGGCAACCGGCATCTTTCTACAGTGTCCCACCGACAATTTTGATGAGGAAACACTGGCCGTAATCCGTCAGGGAATCAACCCCATCTGGTTTGACGGTCTGACTCTGTCGGTGTCCTCGGAGGAATCCAAGCTGATCAATGCCGATCCGGTTCCCAAAGTCATTCTCTCCGCCAGTGGTATGTGCGAAGCCGGGCGGATCCGTCACCATCTGAAGCATAATCTCTGGCGCAAGGAGAGCATCATCCTGTTCGTGGGCTACCAGGCGGAAGGTTCCCTGGGCAGCCGGCTGCTGAACGGCATCAGTTCCGTGAAGCTGTTCGGCGAGGAAATCGCCGTCTGTGCGGAAATTGCCTCCCTTCACGGCACCTCGGGCCATGCCGATCAGCAGGGGCTGCTGAATTGGCTGGGCGGCTTCCGGGAAAAGCCCCGTCAGGTCTTTGTCAACCACGGCGACGACGCAAGCTGTGAAAATTTCCGGGCCCTGCTGGCCTCCCTGGGATATTCGGCGCTGGCCCCCTACAGCGGCACGGAATTCGATCTGCTGGCCGGGAAACTCACCGCCTATACCGATGGCGTCAAGATCGACCGGGAGGCGGCGTTCAAAGGCAGTCAGCGGGCCCGTCAGGTCTACAGCGAACTGGTATCCGCGGCGGAGGATCTTCTGGCTCTGGTCAAAACCCGCCGGGGCAGAACCAACAAGGACAACGCCAAGCTCACCGCCCAGATCCGCAGCCTGATTGAAAAGTGGCGCAGCAACTGATTTTTCCCATTTTTTCCCGCCCCGGGGACAGCCCGGGGCGGAAAATTTGTTTGGACGCACAAACCGGCAAGTTGAAGGTTTACCTCAGCCCTTCCTTTCGCTTTTGAGTGAACCGTGCCAAAAAAGCACATCCACCGGCGATGGATGTGTTTTTTTGCTGCAAAGGGTGATTTTTGTATTGACAGGGAGGGTTTAATATGTTAAACTCATTTTAGAAAGTTTAACGCATTAAATCCAGCAGGAGGGATCATCATGGAGGTACCAAAAATTTTTGAAAGCGAGTACCGGTTCTGCCTGATTGTGTGGGAAAAGGAACCGGTGAATTCCGGCAAACTGGTTGAACTTGCCCGGGAACGGCTGGGATGGACCAAAGCCACAACCTACACCGTCATCCGGCGTCTTTGCCAGCGGGGTGTCCTGAAAAACGAAAAGACCATTGTTTCTTCCCTGGTTTCCAAGGAAGAGGCCCAGCATTCCCGGTTGGAGGAAATGATGAAGGAAACCTTTGAAGACTCCATGCCCGCCTTTCTGGCGGCCTTTTCCAGGGACCGGAAGCTGACCCGTCAAGAGATTTCCCAGCTGAAAGAACTGATTGATCGTTACGAGGAGGATTAACCATGGAACAGTTTCTTAGAAATCTGGTGACAGCCAGCATTCACGGAAGCATTGTGATTCTGGCCGTGATCCTTCTGCGGTTTGTGCTGCGGAAGACACCGAAAAAGTACATTTGCATGTTATGGCTGCTGGCAGGCGTCCGCCTGCTGATGCCCATTGAGATTCAAAGTAACCTCAGCCTGCAGCCGGCGTTTACACTGCCGGATCTGGGCGTGTCTTCCTGGAAGTGGGTTTCTGTCCTGCCCTGGATCTGGGGCGTCATCGCCGCCGGTTTCGGCATTTACAGCCTGGTTTCCTACCTGAAAATGAAGAGCAGAGTGGCAAACGCGGTAAAAATCCGGGGCGGTTGGGAGTGCGACGGAATCGACACCGCCTTCATCCTGGGATTTATCCGGCCCCGGATCTATATTCCCTTCGGCATGAACCGCCAGGCCCAAAAGCACATTCTGGAACACGAACGGACCCACCTGGACAAAGGCGACCACTGGATCAAAATGATTGCCTTTCTGGCCCTGGCGCTGCACTGGTTCAATCCCTTGGTATGGGTGGCCTACATCCTGCTGTGCAAGGACATCGAAATGGCCTGCGATGAGCGGGTGGTGCAGTTCATGGAGCTGGATGAGCGGAAATCCTATTCTTCCGCCCTGCTGTCGTGTTCCAGCAAGCAGATGCGCTTTTCCGCCAATCCGGTGGCATTCGGAGAGGTCAGCGTAAAGCAGCGGATTCTGAAAGTGCTGAATTACAAAAAGCCCGGTTTCTGGATCAGTCTACTGGGGGTGCTGGCATTCTTCTTCGTGGCCATCTGCCTGCTGACCAATCCCGAAAAAGAAGCGGAGCCTGTGATCGTGGAGCTTCCCGGCGGAACATACATTGAAGCCACCCCGGAGGAAACAGAAAAAGTCCTGACCCGGCTGGAAGACACCTGGAATTCCATCTTGTCTCAGCAACAGTATCACTTGTTCTTTGCAGAACTGACCAACGATGGCAGCGTGGGCTGGCAGGCAAACATTTATAAGGATGGCGAAAATACTCTCTGGACTTCCAGCGACCACACCAACGAGGAAGGGAGCATGATGCTGGACGGCGTCCACTACACCTTCATCCCCGGAGCCGAAGGCGGCTGGGTGGCCTATGGGGAGGACGAGCCTTTGCTGGACTCCCTGTTGGAGGAATTCCGCCTGGACGGGAAGGTTCTGACCGACATTGCCTGGGAAGAAAAAACCAACGATTTCGGCGTACCTTATGAAAAGATTTCTTTCTGCGCCCATTCCACCAACGAAGCCGGGGAAACCATCACCCAGCCCATGGAAGCCTTCTTTGAAACAGACGGAACCCTGATCAGAATAAAGGTGAGCAACACCAGCCGAAAAGGTGCGGATATCTTTGAAGTAGACAACTGGGAGATAGACAGCACGAACAACGATCTGGACAATGCGTTTGAACGAGCCAAGGAGCAAATCGTATCCGCTGATTCCATCCACCCCTCCAAGCTCCAGGAGCCGACCCAAGATGAACAGCGGATGAAGGAATGGGGCATCCAGCTGAGAATGGATGACGACCTGCTCACTCAGTATGGCGGCGAGGTCTGGTTCTGCCAGTCCGATGGGTATGACATGGTTGTTCACACGGATAATTCCTACTGGCTGGAAAAGAGAACGGACTCCGGCTGGGAGAAACTGGAAACCATTGGCGAGCCTCAGTGGACCGCCGCCAGCTATACCCTGGGACATGGGATGTATACCATGGTCTTTACCGATTGGAGCGAGCTGTATGGCCCGCTGTCCAGCGGCACCTACCGCATTGGAAAAACCTTTGAAAAAGTTTCCGGCGGCAGCGGAACCTGCGTGGGCTATGCGGAGTTTGAAATCTTCGCCAGCGAATCCAACACCGCCGACCAGAATGCGGCGGTGGAGCGGTGCTACGCCGCATTGGAGGAATTGAAGAGCCGGGAATCCGTCCATTGGCTGTCGGTGAATGGTCCATACATGCGGGAGGAATACTGGGTTGACGGTGAGAACTATCTGACCGTCAGACAGTACGCCGATCTGGACACTCCGCAGGAGGAATGGTCCACATCCAACAGTCCTCAATATGCCTCTGTACGCTATCAAGGGGTGGGATATAACACCGCCCTGCAATATCCGGATGTCCGGGAAAGTGAAATCCTGGGTATGCAGCTGAGCACCCTGTCCCCCAATCGAGCTGGATGGAATTTGGATTGCATTGCGGAAGATCTCAATATGCTTTTCTTCGAGCGCAGCAACAAAGCCATCTCCTTCCCCGAGGGAATCGGCGTTGTCAGCGATAAAATGGTTCGTTTCCTGAAAACCTGGGGCGTTGTCGGCCTGGAAGATGACGAAGCATCCGCCCAGATGACCTATCAGTTCGATGATGCGGGCAATCTGTGCTACATGGAATACAAAACCGGATCTGGTGAGGAAGAATATGTGGCCTCCATTCGGATTTATGAGGATACCGCCGAAGAAATTGACGCCAAGATCAAGCCATATACCGAAAATCTGGTGGTTCGGGACTTCTCCTGGGCGGAAGCCAAGGCCAAATACACTGCCGAAGCATTCGACATCCGGGAGGATGGCTTCGTCAACAACGGCGGCAGCGCCGTGACTGGCCCCGTGGAGGCAGCCCGGCTGGCCCTGAAGGAATACCCGGATCTGGGAGAATACCTGTCCGTGGATGTTACGCGGGATGAAGAAGCCGGAATGTGGAAGGTAACGGTTGAAAGCTATGTGGAATATCAGTCCACCTACGCCTACCGGGACATCTACCTGTCCGACAACGGCGCCACCCAGCTGTTGGTCTACGAAGGCCCCATTCGGTTTGACGAAGGGAGAAAGTAGAAATTTTCAAGATCCGGCACCAATCTGCAAGACTGTTGGTTATAGTCCGTTAATTTAAATTAAGCAGGATATTTTCCATCTTGACTAGCAGGAAAGAGCCGTCTCCCGGTTTTGTACCGGGAGACGGCCCTTTCTTGGAATGACGGAAATACTCTTTTGAAAAGGTTATGGCCATCTTTCCTCCGACAACACTTTCAATAGCCACATTGGAGGTTATCTGCAGAGGTTTTGGCATTACACTGTCCCAATTTTTTGCGGACGGGGAAATGGTTGAGTTGACGCCGGATTTAAAATCCGTCTTTGACTGCTGGGTAAATTTGACCCCTACCCAGAAAAGCGCCGCACTGCAAATGCTGAAAGCGATGAACAGTGACGCAAAACACCAGGAAGTTGACAAATAAGCGTTTTCGGCCATCTGAGATTGCCGTTTCTTTTCCTGAAGTTACGATTTCAAAATAATTTGCAAGGCCGCCGGGAATGCCCGGCGGCCTGTTGTTTATTCCTGACGGAGACGCTCTACCACAGAGTGCCGCTGGGCTGCCCGGCTGCTCAGCACGGGAATTGCGATTCCCAGCAGTGCAAACAGCGGCAGCACCACGGCGATGGGCCAAATGGTGAAACGATACGTGAAAAACCAGATGATCTTGTTCAGCCCTGGTCCCAGAAGCGGGGCGGTAGCCACAACCAGCACCAGCGCCAATACAGCGGCCCCCACAGTATACAAAAGTCCCTCCAGCGCCAGCATGGTCCGCAGCTGCCGGGTCGTCATGCCGATGGACTGCAGCACCGCCAGTTCCCTGCGTCGGGTGGTAATCCCGGTGAGGATGGCGTTGAAGAAGTTCAGCACGCCCACCAGACCCACGATGAAGCTCAGCGCTCCGCCCAGCAGCAGGAACATATTCCGGAAACTTTCAAACTCCCCTGCATAAGTAGCCTTGCTTTCATAGTCGAACTGGGGATTCTGATTTTCCGTGTAGTCCTGCAAAAACGCCTCCATGGAAGCGTTTGCCTCATCCGTGGTGTCAAAGGCGTAGTACATGACGGAATTGGTGCCGGAGTCCTGAATGAATGTCTGTGCCCCCATGACGAACTCGTCCGCACCATAGTAGCGGTAGCTCAAGGCGGTGGGCACTGTCACCAAGGCTGCAACTGTGTACTCCACATCCCGATATTTCACTGCTCGGCTGGCAATTACTGCCCCGTTCTCCCAGGAAGTACAGACTTCACCGGTAAACGGGTCGTAGTACTCGTATTCTTCCACATACCGGATAGTCACGGTATCTCCCAATTTGGCCCAGTGGCTGTCCATCACCGGCTCACCGTAATCGTCATCGCTGTATACCGCTGCTACGTAATTCCCGCCGGATTCGTTCAGTTTGGACAGGTCCCCTTCCAAAACATTCAAATGCTCCAGAGCAAAGGGCTCCATTCCATACAGCTGTACCCGGTCTGCAATTCGTCCGTCTTCTGTTTTCTCCGCAAAGTGAAGCATACTGTCGATCTGCTCCTGTGTGGTCCATCTGCCGTAAAGGGTTCGGTAATACGTTTCGGTGACAAACTCCTGCGCGCCAAAGGTTTGGCCATAGACTTTGCCACTTTCTGTGATGCCTCCCTGGGTACGAATCGAATCCATGACATCCTGGGTCACATCCATATCCGGATAGAAATGGTTGCCGCTGGTCTGAAATTTCTGCGCATCCGCCAGAATAAAGTCGCTGGCAGTAAAGTTGGAGATGTATTTGTCCATGTC
>DVKV01000172.1 GCA_018715835.1 Candidatus Faecousia intestinavium
TTAACTGCGGGTCGGTCAAGCCGGGATTGTACTGCTTCATAATGGTTGCGCTCATGGTGTCCACTATGGCGTTTGCAGTCTGCACCTGCTTCACCGCCACGCCGTTCACATAGATTTCAAGGTCAGCCATAAGCCGGGGAAAATCCGGGTGTGCCGCCAGTTCACACAAGAGAGAATTGTCCACCCGCCCGCTTTTCAGCAATTCAATCATATCGTCACTCAAACGCAGGTCTGCAAGATCGGCGTTTGGGTGATTTTTTGTTTGGGAGCGGCCCAGCAGATAATCAACGGTCACGCCGTAAAACTTTGCCAACTCAATAAGGGCGTAATGGCTGATATTCATGCTCATGCGGGCCGGTTACCGGCTGCCAGCCCCCGGAAGAACTTCCGTTACTTACCGTTCCACCCCTGGTATTGGCAGCCGCCGCGGCGGTTTTGGTTTCAGGCGGCGTCGTTGTCTGCGTCGCAGCAGTGGTCTGCGTCTGCTCCGTTGTGGCTGCGGTGGTCTGCTCCGGCTCCTGCGTGGTGGGAACCGTTGTCTCCTCTGTGACAGCGGTTGTGGGAAGCGTTACGCCTGTGGTCTGCTCGGGAACCGTTTCCCCGGTTTTCCCCAGCATTCCCCACAGCAGCAGTACCAGCAGAACCAGCACAGCGATGCCTGCGCCCACACTCAGGAGAACCACCGGAAGGCTTCTGCCCCTGGATGGCAGCCTGGATTTTGACTTTGCGGGAGACTCCTCCGCCAACACCCGGGCCGCAACCACAGCGGCTTCCGGGCTGCGCTGGGAGCTCAGAAACCGGTTCAGCAGCTTTTGCGTGGAATCGAAGGGCGCAAAAACAACCCCTTGCTCCTGATACCGTTTCATTTGGTGGGAAATCGCCCGCTGGGCCGTATGCAGGCAGCTTTGCACCCGCTCCTGCGAACTGCCGTTGAGCCTGGAGATGGCTTTCTCCGACAGGCCGCACAAATCGTGAAGGTAAAAGCACAGCCGCTCCTCATCCGGCAACGCATCCGCCAGCAAAAGCACCACTTCCGCAGTCTGAACCGAATTCAGGCTTTTGCTTGGG
The DNA here is from genome assembly GCA_018715835.1 of Candidatus Faecousia intestinavium. GTDB lineage: Bacteria > Bacillota > Clostridia > Oscillospirales > Oscillospiraceae > Faecousia > Faecousia intestinavium. Next base: position 1,069 of record DVKV01000172.1, read on the forward strand.
AAAAAACTGTTGGTCTGCTTTTGGGCGTCTGCCCCGCCGGAAACGCCCCGCCGTGCCATTTCCCTGCGGGCTCTCATACAGCACACTGCGGTGATCTGCCCCAGCAGCTGGGGAAGCCGATCCGGGTCATCCAGCAGCTCCCGTTTGGCGGCAAGTGTTGTCAGAATTGCCTCGGCCGCCTGTTTTGCCTCCTGTTCATCCCCCAGCAGTTTTCTGCACCGGAACAGCACCGGAGAATAGACGCTGGCCAAAAGGACTTCCAGCATCTTCTTGTTTCGCTTTCCAACCACACTGGGTCTATCCTTGTTCATAGGAAATCACAATCCCTCTTGTCGATTTGAAAGGATCATAACAGATTTCGTTTTTGATTACAATATCCTTTCAGAAAAAGCCGGGGATGATTTCCATTTGCAGGCGATTTCCCGCCGCCAAAGGCAATTCCTCTTTATTCCGATTTATTGCTTTTCAAACACAATTTCCCCCATGTACGCCTTATCTTCGTCGTAGTAGCGGATGGTCAGCTGGTCGGGAATCTCCCCCTGGCCCATGGTCAGGATGATTTCCCGGCTGCCGTCCTCGACAAAACCACCCATCAGGCCCGGCAGTTCCGGGCTTTCCCGCTTCAGGATGCTGTAGGCAGCTTCCTGGTCTGTGATGGTCTCCTGATAGCGGACGGTGACTCCCAGGGAGGTCTTGGTCACCGTGGCATTGCCCACGGTGATGCCGGGAATGGCGTCCGGGTCAATGGGAACATATACCTCTTCTCCCTGAATTGGGGCAGCGCCCAGGGTGAAGGGAATTTCCAGATTCTTGCTCGTTCCGTCTGCCGTTGTGGCATAGACCCGGCACACGGCGCTCTCCACCGGGTCTGCGTTGGAACGGTCAGACTCCACCAGAATAACCATCTCCGTAGGACTGGTGCTCCGGTTATTCTGTCCCTCTGTAAAAATACCCAAGCCTTCATTTTGCATCAGGGAGGCTCCTACAAACAGCAGCTCCTTCCCCTGCTCCCGGGCATAGTCCTCCAGAGTCTGCTCCCCGGAAAGGCCAATTTCCCCAATACTGCTCTGGGGCTCCACATAAGTGGGCGCCAGCACATACCGGTCCCCGCCGGAAACCTCCACCGTCATGAGAATCTTGCTGCCGTCGCAGTAGGATTCCGTCACCCGGGCGCTCCAGTCTTCCGCCGCAGCGGTTTCCGTGTGCACCTGAATGTCCTCCACCACCGCCTCCGGCAGTTCCCGAAGTTCCGTGCGGAACATCTCCCGGATGCCCCAGACGTTGGCGGCATAGGCCACCGCCGCCAGGGCGAAGACCAGACAGGCCGCCAGCACCAGAATCAGAAATTTCCGTCCCACGCCCCCGGAGCCGGGGGCCTCATATTTCCCGGCCTTGGATTTTCCTTTGTTTTCGGCGGTCATTTTTTCCAAACTCTCCTGCACAAACCGGTCATCGATCTGAGACAGGGCTTTTTCCATCATTCTGCGATTCATGCCAGCATTCCCTCCTTCTGCAGATACGCTTGCAGCCGCTGCCGCACCCGGTACAGCCGCACCGACACGGCATGGGCATTCATTCCGGTGACCTGGGCAATCTGCGCCACGCTGTCCCCGTGCCAGTACCGGCGCAGGAACAGATACCGGTCCTGTTTCGGCTGGCGGGCCAGAAATTCATTGAGGCAGGCCGCCAGCTCCTTGGCATCGTACTCCGACTCCACCGTGGACAGGGCGGGCACCGTCTCCTCCAGCTCATCCAGGGCCACATCATACCGGCTGCGCCGCTTCTGGGCGTTGTCGGCGTGATACCGGCTCAGGCTCAGATTCCTTGCAATCCGGCAGACAAAGGCTCCCAGGTATTGGGGCCGCTGGGGCGGGATGGTGTTCCACACCTGTAAGTAGGTATCGTTGGTACACTCCTCCGTGTCCCGGGGGTTGGGGAGAACGTTGGAGATCACCCGACGAACGGCGTTTCCATATTTCCCCGACAGTTCCGCAATGGCCTGTTCCGACCTTGCGAAGAATAGTTTCACAATTTCAGGGTCCTTCATTTGCATCCCTTCCTTTCTGTTTCACCCATGTAGTAGGGATTGGGGAGGCAATATCTCACGCAACTTGCAAAAATAATGTACCACGAATTTTCCCTGGAGAAAAGAGTCCCTTGACCGGAAATCCCTTTGCCGGTATGATAAAGGAAAGAAATCGGGAGGACGAGGCCATGGAACAGGGAAAAACACTCAAGCGGATGAATCATCTCATCAGCGAAATTAACGCCGCCTATCACGACGCATCCCTGCGCCTGGGCATATCCGACAGCGTGTGTCAGATTCTGTACACCATCTGCAATGTGGGGGACCGGTGTCTGCTCAGCGAAATCTGCGCCCAGACCGGACTGAGCAAGCAGACCATCAATTCCGCCCTGCGCAAGCTGGAAGCCGAGGGGGCCGTTTACCTGGAAGCGGTGGATGGGAAGGCAAAAATGGTCTGTCTGACGGAAACCGGAATTGCCCTGGCCCGGCGCACCGCCCTGCGGCTGATTGCCGTGGAAAATGAGATTCTCGCCTCCTGGCCGGAGGAGGCGCTTCAGTCGTATCTGGCGGGAATGGAGCGTTTTCTGGAAGACCTGCGCAAAAAAATCCCGGAGCTGTAGCTCCGGAACAAATACGTCCGCCGGGCATGTGCCCGGCGGCTTTTTTTAATATTCATAGCGCTTCTGCTTCCCCTTCAGGAAGGCAATGGTGACCCCCACCGACAAAATCTCAGCCGCCGTGACGGAAATCCAGATGCCGTCCACCCCCAGAATCCCGGGCAGCAGGAGCACCGCCGCCACCTGAAACACCAGTGTCCGCAGGAAGGAGATCGCCGCCGACACCAGCCCGTCGTTCAGGGCGGTGAAGAAGGACGAGCCGAAAATGGAGAATCCGGCAAACAGGAAGGAGAAGGAAAACAGGAAAAATGCCCGCACGGTCAGTTCAAACAGCCCCGGGTCATATCCCACAAACAGCCGGGCCAGGGGCCGGGACAGTCCCCAGGCGGCAGCGAACATGGCCAGGGCAAACACGCTGATCAGAGCCAGACTTTTTCTGCGCAGGCTTTTCAGTTCTTCATGATTCTGGGCCCCGTAGTGAAAGCTCACCACCGGCGCCGAGCCCACGCAGTAGCCGATGAACAGGGCCTGAAAAATCATGCTCACATACATCAGCACCCCATAGGCGGCAATTCCATCCTCCCCGGCATAGTGCAGCAGCTGGATGTTGTAGAGCATATTCACCAGGGACATGGAGATGTTGCTCAGCAGTTCAGAAGAGCCATTCAGGCAGATCTGGGCCAGGGACCGTCCGTCCAGATAAAACCGTCCCAGCCGCAGCAGACTGGTGTTTGGCCGGGCAAAGTATACCAGCGGAATGATGCCGCCCACGCACTGGCTGATGGCCGTGGCAGCCGCCGCTCCCTCCAGTCCCCAGGGCAGCACGGCAACAAACAGCCAGTCCAGCACCATGTTGGTCACACCGGCGGCAACGGTGACGTACAGCCCCAGCTTGGGCTTTCCGGCGGTGGCGAACAGGCACTGAAACTCATATTGCAAAATATATACGGGAATCGCCAGCAGAATGACCCGTCCGTAGCGGACGCTGTTCTCCAGCAACTCCCCCTCCGCCCCCATGGCCCGGGCCAGGGGCCGCAGGAGCAGAATGCCCCCGGCGCTCAGAATCACGCCGCAGATCAGCGAAATATAGACCACCATGGAGAACAGCCGGTTGGCCTGCTGCGGCCTTCTTTCCCCCATGGTTTTGGCAATCAGCGCACCGCCGCCGGTGCCCAGCAGAAATCCCAGAGCCCCCAGCATCATCAGAAACGGCATAATGAAGTTGACGGCGGTAAACGCGGCCTTGCCCACATAATTTGACACAAAAAATCCGTCCACCACCCCGTAAATTGAGGTGAACACCAGCATAATCATGGAGGGGAAGGTAATTTTCAGCAGTCCCCCATAGGTATAGTGCCCGGCAAAGGATGTATTCATACATTTCTCCAATATTCTCAATTTTGTACGAAATCATACTATCCCAGTATAGTATGGTTTCGTACAATTGTCAAGAGCTGCACCAGAGGGAGATCTGCGGGCCAATGTCCTGTCCCATGCAAAGCCGAAACCGAGTAATACTACACAAAAACCGAAATAGAATCCTGTAGTTTTTGCCGATTTTTAGCCTCCCTCCTCCGAAAATGTTGACAAATTATGAATAATGGGGTATGCTGTAGCCAAGTTAAGAAACCGACTGGATTGTTACTGGCAAGGCAGGCAAAACCAAATTCTACGAAGGCAGGGTGTTTTCGCGGAGTTTGGTCTTTTTTTATGTTGGGGGGATGCAGTTTGAGAATCCGCAAAGTCATTAACAACAATGTGGTCAGCTGCGTCGATTCCGATGGGCAGGAACTGGTGGTCATGGGCTGCGGGCTGGGCTTCGGTGCCAAGCCGGGCATGACCCTGGACGCCTCCGCCGTGGAAAAAATCTTCCGGATGGACTCTCCGGAGCAGACCCGGCGGCTGAAGGATGTGTTTTCCCAGCTTCCCCCGGAGGTGCTGGATCTGTGTACCCGGATCATCGACTACGCCAAAACCGCCATCCGGCGGGAGCTGAACGAGAGCATCTACCTGACCCTCAGCGATCACATTCTCTTTGCCCTGAATCTGAGCAGTCAGGGAATGTCCCTGCCCAATCCCCTGCTGACGGAGGTGCGGGTCTTCTATCCGGCGGAATTCGCCGTGGGCAAGTATGCCCTGGAGCGGATTCAGGCGGAAATGGGCAAATCCCTGGGGGAAGGTGAGGCCGCCAGCATCGCCCTGCATCTGGTGAACGCCGAGTATTCCGGCTCCATGAACGCCACCATGCACGCCACGCAGGTGCTCCATCCCATGGTGGAGATTCTGGAGAACTGGCCGGAGCTGAAGCTGAACCGGCAGCACCTGTTCTACGACGAGCTGATCGTCCACATCAAGTTCATGGCATTGCAGGCTTTCTCCCAGGCAGAGGGGGAATGGGTGGACGCCGGTCGGATCAACGGATTGGTTCAGGATTTCCCCCAGGAATTTGCCTGCGCCAAGGCCATCACCGACTATCTGTCCCGGCAAAGCGATACCGCCGTGCCTGCCCAGGAGCAAGCTTATCTGGCGCTGTGTATTCACCGTGCCTGTATTTCGTAGATTCATTTCAGAAAGGAAAATGTATATGGGACTGTTTCAGAAACTGTTTGGGAAAGCAACCGATGACCTGTACGCCCCCATGGCCGGCAAGGCCGTAGCCATCACCCAGGTGCCCGACCCCACCTTCGCCGAAGGAATGCTGGGCAACGGCATCGCCATCGAACCCACCGAGGGCAAGGTTTACGCCCCCTGTGACGCCACCGTGGACATGATGTTCCCCACCGGCCATGCGGTAAGCCTGGTGGCCGACTGCGGCGCGGAGATCCTGATCCATGTGGGTTTGGAGACCGTCAGCCTGGAAGGCAAGCCCTTCACCATCCACGCCGCCAACGGCGACAAGGTGAAAAAGGGTCAGCTGCTGATTGAAGTGGACCTGAAGGCCGTGGAAGCCGCCGGACTGAAGACCATCACCCCCATGGTGGTGTGCAACACCGACAACTATCCCACCTTCCAGACCAAGGTAGACCGGGATGTGACCAACGCCGACGTGGTCATCCAGCTGGCCAAGTAAGGCAGGGCCGCACCATGAAGCAAGGAAAAGGATTGCCGGTATTCTCCGGCGTGGCCATCGGCCCTGCGGTGGTGTACCGCAAATCCCAGCGGGTGCTGCCGGTTTCCAGCGGCGACCCCCAGCTGGAGCAGAGCAAGTTCGACGCCGCCCGGGAAACCGCCCGGCAGCAGCTGTCTCAGCTGTATGAAAAGGCGAAGGCGGAGCTGGGTGAAGACAAGGCCGCCATTGTGGAAGTGCAGATGCTGATGCTGGACGATCTGGATTATCTGGACGGTGTAGCGGACGCCATCGCCGGCGGCGCCGCCGCGGCCATTGCAGCCCTGGACACCGGGGAATCCTTCGCCCAGATCTTCGCCGCCATGGACGACGAATATATGAACGCCCGCAGCGCGGACATCCGGGATATGTCCCACCGGGTTTACGACATTCTCTGCGGCAATACCGGATTCCAGCTGCCGGAAGGCTCCTTCCTGCTGGTGGCAGAGGATCTGGCACCCAGCGAAACCATCCAGCTGCCCCGGGAGCGGATTCTGGCCTTTGTCACCCGTCAGGGATCCTCTTCCAGCCATACCGCCATTCTGGCCAGAACCCTGAACATTCCCTCCCTGGTCCAGGCAAACCTGCCTCTGGAGGATGCGGAAAACTGTGAAGTTCTGGCGGTGGACGGCTTCACCGGCACCTGGTATACCGATCCCGACCCGGAAACCCTGGCCATGCTGAAGGAAAAGCAGGCCGCCGCGGCGGACGCCCGATTCGCCCTGGAAGCCTACCGGGGCAAGAAGAGCGTCACCAAGTCCGGCAAGTCCGTGCTGCTGTGTGCCAACATCGGTTCTCCCGAGGATGCCCGGGCAGCCCTGGCCGGTGACGCTGAGGGCGTGGGCCTGATGCGCAGTGAGTTCCTCTATCTGGGCCGGAGCAGCCTGCCCACGGAGGAAGAGCTGTTCGACGCCTACCGGACGGTAGCGGAGATCATGGGCCAGCGGCCGGTGGTCATCCGGACCCTGGACATCGGCGCCGACAAGCAGGTAAGCTACATGGGCCTGGAAAAAGAGGAGAATCCGGCTCTGGGTCTGCGGGGTCTGCGGATCTGCCTGACCCGGGAGGAGATTTTCCTGCCCCAGCTGCGGGCCATCTACCGGGCCTCCGCCTACGGGAATCTGAGCGTAATGTTCCCCATGGTTGCCTCCCTCTGGGAGCTGAAGGCCGCCAAGGCCCTGTGCGCCAAGGTCCGTGCCGAACTGACCGCTGAGGGTGTGGAAACCAAAGAGGTTCCCATCGGCGTGATGATCGAAACCCCTGCCGCCGCCGTTCTGGCCCCGGAGCTTGCCAAGGAAGCCGCCTTCTTCAGCGTGGGCACCAACGACCTGACCCAGTACACCCTGGCGGTGGACCGGCAGAACGCCAAGCTGGGGGACTTCTACGACCCCTATCATCCGGCGCTGATGGCATTGCTTGCCCACATTGCCAAGTCCGCCAACGAGGCGGGCATTTGGGCGGGCATCTGCGGCGAACTGGGCGCCGACCCCAAGATGACCGAAACCTTCCTGAAAATGGGATTCACCGAGCTGAGTATGGCCCCCGGACGGATTCTGGAGACCCGGAAGCTCGTATGCGAAAGCGAGGTATAAACAATGAAAGAATTCACCCATGTCATTTCTGATCCCCTGGGCCTTCACGCCCGTCCCGCCGGTATGCTGGTAAAGGCCGCCGCTGGGTTCGCCAGCACCGTCACCGTCACCGCTCCCACCGGCAAGGCCGACGCCAAGCGGCTGATGGCCGTCATGCGTCTGGCTGCCAAGCAGGGCATGGAACTGACCATTACAGTGGAAGGCCCGGATGAAGAGGCCGCCGCCGCGTCTCTGCAGGAGTTTTTGAAGCAGAACCTGTAATCCCTTTTGTCCACGTTTGACCGTTGTGGGCCGACGGTCGGAATATAATGGAAAGAATTTTTCTTGAGGAGGAACTATTCTATGATGAAGTATTTGCAGAAGCTGGGCAAAGCTTTGATGCTGCCCGTGGCTTGTCTGCCCATCTGCGGCATTCTGATGGGCATCGGCTATGCGCTGGCTCCCGCCGTTATGGGTGCGCCTGGCCCCACCGAAGGTCTGGCATACGTTGTGGGCTTCTTCCTGGTAAAAGCAGGCGGCGCCCTGATTGATAACATGGCCATCCTGTTCGCCATCGGCGTGGCCGTTGGTCTGGCAGAAGAGTCCGACGGCACCGCCGGTCTGGCCGGTCTGGTCTCCTGGCTGATGATCACCACCCTGCTGTCTTCTGGCTCCGTTGCCGCCATCGCCCCGGGCATGATGGAAAGCGAAGTCAACGCCGTGGCATTCTCCAAGATCGCCAACCCCTTCACCGGCATCCTGGCCGGCATCATCGGCGCGGTGTGCTACAACAAGTTCAAGGGCACCAAGCTGCCTGACGTGCTGGCCTTCTTCTCCGGCAAGCGCTCCGTGGCCATTGTCACCGGCCTGGTTTCCATTGTGGTTTCCGCCATTCTGCTGTTCGTATGGCCCATCATCTTCGGCGCCCTGGTCGCCCTGGGCAACGGCATCAAGGGCCTGGGCGTTGTGGGCGTTGGCCTGTACGCCTTCCTGAACCGTCTGCTGATCCCCACCGGCCTGCATCACGCTCTGAACAACGTGTTCTGGTTCGACACCATCGGCCTGGGCGACCTGACCGCTTACTGGGGCGCTCTGGTTGAGGGCGACACCATGGCCAACGGCACCGTCATCAACTGGTCCGTGGGCTCCTACATGGCCGGCTTCTTCCCCTGCATGATGTTCGGCATCCCCGGCGCTGCTCTGGCCATGATCCAGACCGCCAAGTCCAACAAGCGCAAGGCTACCATCGGTATCGTGGGCGCCGCCGCCGTCTGTGCCTTCCTCTGCGGCGTGACCGAGCCCTTCGAGTTCGCCTTCATGTTCCTGGCCTTCCCCCTGTACATTGTCTACGCTGCTCTGTACGGCATCTTCGCTTCCATCACCGTGGCCCTGGGCTTCCGGGCAGGCTTCTGCTTCTCCGCCGGTGCCACTGACCTGCTGTTCGGCGCTTCCCTGCCCGCCGCTGCCAACTACTGGGTCATGATTCCCATGGGTCTGGCTGCCCTCGTCGTGTTCTACCTGGTGTTCCGGTTCGCCATCACCAAGTGGAACCTGAAGACCCCCGGCCGTGAAGACGACGTGGACAGCGAGCTGAAGATCGAGCTGGCCAACGACGACTACACCACCATGGCCCAGATCATTCTGGAAGGCGTGGGCGGCAAGGAGAACCTGACCTCCATCGACCACTGCATCACCCGTCTGAGACTGGAAGTCAAGGACCGCCTGCTGGTGGATGAGAAGAAGATCAAGTCCTCCGGCGCTTCCGGCGTCATCCGTCCGGGCAAGACCTCCGTTCAGGTGGTCATCGGACCCAAGGTGCAGTTCGTCTTCGACGAGTTCAAGAAGCTGGCCAAGTAAATACCGTCCTGCCGCTGACGGCCCACGCGGTACAGGTAACCGCCCCGGGAAAATCCCGGGGCGGCTTTTTTTGAACGAATTCTTAATATTGGTATAAGGCCGTTGCTTTTCCCCTGGAAATCCCCTATAATATAGAGTGTAAGAGTATACAATTTTTGTTGTGAATCTCCCCACGGGGATATCCACGGAGGTAAGACCATGAAGCGATTATTGAGTTTATTGACGGCGGCGGCCCTGGTGCTGACTTTGGTACCGAGCGGGGCATTGGCCACCGGGGACACCCCTGAGCAGGAGGATACCCCGGTCTGCGTGTGTACCGACAAGTGCACCGAAGGTTCGGTAAATTCCGACTGTGCGGTTTGCACCGCTGATCCCGGCGCCTGCCAGGGCAAGGAAGCGGCGCCTGCTCCTCAGAACCAGGAAACGCCCAAGCAGGACGATGCCCCGGAAACCCCGGTCTGTACCTGCTCCGACAAGTGCGCCCAGGATGCGGTGAATGCCGGGTGCCTGGTGTGCACCGTTGATCCCAGCGCCTGCCAGGGCAAGGAAGCGGCGCCTGTTCCCCAGAATCAGGAAGAGCCGAAGCAGAACCAGTCTGAAAGCGGAGCTCCGGAAGCCCCGGTCTGCACCTGCACCCACAAGTGTGCTGAAGGTGCGGTGAACAGTGACTGCCTGGTGTGCGCCGCTGATTCCAGCGTCTGCGCCGGAACAGAAACCGTCGAGGAGCCGGAGACGCCCCAGGTGATCACCGTTACCGATTGGTCTTGGGTGGATACCCTTCCCGCCCTGAGTCCCGACGGCAAGCTGTATCTTGCCCAGGCGGTTACATCAAAGAATCTGGACGGAATCATTGCGTCCCTGCCCCAGTCCATTGCGGCGGACGGAAAAACCATCCCGGTCACCTGGACATACAGCGAGAACAGCCTGACCTTCACCGCCGCCCTGCCGGAGGGGTATGTTCTGGCTGAGGGAGCCGCCCTCCTCACCGTTGCGGTGGTTGTAAAGGACGCCACTCCCCTTCCTGTCACGGATACAGGCATGGCCATCGGCGGCCAGGCCATCAGCAGCGGGGATTATTGGACAACAGACAGCAACGGAACCTTAAGCAAATATGACGGTTCCGGCCAGCCCCAGGATCACTACATCCATTTTGACGGCACCACCCTGACCCTGCGCAATGCCACGATCACCGGCGGCATCGAATACAGCGGCAGCAGCCTGACCATTGACTTGGCGGGAACCAACAAAGTATCGGACGACGATAATGCCATCTCCCTTCTGGCAACCGAGACTGCAAGCCTGACGATCCAGGGGACCGGCAGCCTGGCAGTCGCATCCACCAATCAGGGCTTCGGCATCCATCTGCTGTCCGGCAATGGCACCGATGCAAGCCTGACCGTGAACACCTGTACTTTGACTGTGGACGGCAATCCCGGTATTTATTTCAGCAGCAACAGCGGCAGTGTGTCCGCATCGCTGACGGTAAACGGCAGCGCCCTGGTGCGCTCCGACGGCGGAATTGAAGCCAACGGCACTACCGCTATGGGCACCATCTCGGGCACCGGCATTGTGTTCAGCGGAAACAAAGGTACGGTATATGGTAATGCCACCCTGAGCGGCAGTCTGACCCTGGAAAAGGGCGAGACCCTGACCATTCCCAGCAGCGCGTCCCTCACCGTGCCCAGCAGCGTTACCCTGACCAATAAAGGTACCATCACCGGCAGCGGTGCCATCACCAACAATGGCACCATCGTCAACAGCGGTACCCTGCCCAGCGGTGTAAGCGGTACCGTCTACCAATCCCCCGTCATCACCACACCGACTCTGTCCAGCGGCAAAGTCGGTGCCCCTTACAACGCCATCTTTAAAGCCGATGGCGATGGCACCATTACCTGGAGTATTACCGGCGGCAGCCTTCCGGCAGGTTTATCGTTGAGCGAGCAAGGAGAACTCTCCGGCACTCCGGGCAGCGCAGGTACATTCAACTTCACCGTAACCGCCGCCAATGATTACGGCAGCCAGGACAAACAGTTCTCCCTCTCCATCGTCCGTGCTGACGTTACTGGCATTACTCTGACGCCCGCTTCCCAGGAATTCTTTGTGGGAGAAAGCACCACAATCACCGCCAAGCTGACCCCCAACGGTGCGGCCGGGGCCACCGTAACCTGGAGCAGTGATAACCCCGATTTCACAGTTACCCCCGACCCCACCAACAGCACCCAGGCAACCGTCACAGCTTCTGCCCCAGGCAAAGCGATGATTACCGCTGAAGCGAACACCGTAACGCAGACCTGTGAAATCACAGCCGTGCAAAGCGTTTACCAGATTGCCGCAAGTCCCGCTGACCTTTCATTTGACAGCTTCCCTTCCGGCAATTCCCTGCCTGACGCCCAGACTATAACCATTACCAACAACGGCAATCGTACCGTAACCCTGACGCAGCCCACGGCAACAAACTTTGCAGTAGGCAAGCTTTCCAGAACAGAGCTTGCCCCCATGGAAACTGCCACCTTTACTTTGCAGCCCAAGGCCGGTCTGGATCCGGGGGACTATTTTGAGACGATCTCCATCACCGGCTCCCAGAATGCCACAGCGGCAGTGTTGGCAAAGTTCACTGTCATTCCCGATCTTTCCTCTGCCAAGATCACCCTGGGCACCGCCCTGACCTACAACGGCAAGGAGCAGACCCAGACGGTCACAGTCACCCTGGACGGCACGACTTTGACAGAAGGCGTGGACTACACCATTTCCGGCAATACCGGCAAGGATGCGGGTAACTACACTCTGACCGTTACAGGCAAGGGCAATTACATCGGCAAAACCTCCAAAGCCTGGAGCATTGCCAAGGCCGAACTGACCATCACCGGCGTGGATGTGCAGAGCAAGACCTACGACGGCACCACCGCTGCCACCGTCACCGGTGTCAGCTTCAAGGGGCTGGTCAATGGCGAGGCCCTGGCCATGGGCACCGACTACACCGCCACAGCGGATTTTGACGATGCCAGCGCCGATACCTTCAAGTCGGTCACCGGCAAGGTCACCTTGCTGAGCAGCACCCTGGGCAAGAATTATGTTCTGAGCGACGCCAGCTTCCTCACCTCCGGGGACATCTCCGCCGCCGCTTCCAAGCTGAGCTTCAAGGTGGATCGGACCAAGCCGGTGAAGGGACAGTACATCACCTTCTCCGTCACCCCCCAGATCAAGGGCGACAACCGTTCCTTCCTCCAGCGGGTTCTGGGCATCAACGCCCCCAAGGTGGAGTTCTGGGCGAACGGCACCACCAAGCTGGGCGAGGTAAAGGTGGAAGAGGGCAAGACCTCCACCTTCGCCTATGACACCGACAAGGGCGGCCTGAAGCTGGGCAAGAACACCATTACCGCCGAGTTCACCGGCGACGGCAACCTGAAAGGCTGCACGGAGTCCGTTGTGGTCTACCTTCACGACAGCACCACCAGCGCCCCCACCGGGGATACCAGCAACATCCAGACCTGGACGGTGGTACTGGCCGTCAGCGCTGTGGTTCTCATTGGCCTAGGCGTTGGCGCAGTGATCTATCGGAAAAAGAAGAAGTAAGCCATCCGAATCACCCCCGTGGAAAATTCCACGGGGGTGATTTTTTATTGTCCGGAGCCGTGTTTCGCCGGACATTTATCGT
>DVKV01000173.1 GCA_018715835.1 Candidatus Faecousia intestinavium
CCGGGTCCTGTTCCATCTCCCATTCCTGGAACAGATCGTCCAGTTCCTCTCGGCTGTTCTGATCCAGCCCAACGGCGAACCGTTCCCAGCCCAGGGTGACGGTATCACCGGGGACAAAGACGAACTCCCAGCCATCTTTCTCAAATAGGCCGGTGGTACAGTTCTGGCCCCAGCGGTCAAAGGTATGTAGACTGAGAAAAGTCATATTATAACGAGCCGCCAGGCTTTCCATCAGCGCCTGTTTCTCGGTGGTTTCCAGTTGATCGAATTGGGTGCGGAATAAATTTTCGTTCACAGTAGTCCTCCTTCGATCCTTTCTGCGTGTTCCAGCAGATAGCGCCGGCCATCCTGCTTGGCCTGCTCCAAGTATTGTGGAAGCAGGCCGGAATGGATGGCATCCAGCGAGACCAGAACAGCGATCCGCTGGTATTCCTGTAATTCGAGGGAATAACAGTTCCGCTCCCAGAACAGCGGAGCGAACTGTTCCACACAGTCAGGACGCAGAGCGGGCATCGACAAAAGCGCCCGCCGGCTCACATATTCATTGGGGTCCTTTGCGAAGTCCAGGATCATGTCTTTGACTTCCTGGCTGCACGGACATTCTGGCAGATAAGCGGCAAACTGCCACTTGGCCTCACTCTCATTGGAGGCTGCGGCCCTGCGGCAGAGGCACTCGAACCATTGGGGATGGGAAGTGGTCTCCTGTATAAACCCCTCCGCTTCGTTGTCCCTGGCGATCAGATAGACCATTTCATCCAGTAAGACGCTATCTGCTGTTTCTGCATCCATTTGGGTCAACACATGGCAAAAGGCACTGTAAGTATCATTCCAGTATGGATAATCGACTTCCCACTCACCGCCGAGCTCCTCGCTGGTTTTGCCGGGATAAGTGGCTTCCTGCCATTGATGGAACTTTATTGCCTGCTCCAGCAGGCGTTCACGAATGCCCTTTGCCATGTGCTCACCTCACAATTTTCCGAAATGGTCCAGATATAAATCCCGCACAGAATAAGGGCCTACAAGGTTCGTTTCCTGCCTGCCATCCCAGGAATACACATGAATTTTGCCCTCGTCCCCAATGTACTGTTGCTCCTCAAAGGGTGCGGGAAAGGGAAAACTTTCCACCATGCTCCAGTCAATCTTGGGTTTCAGCCCATCAAACTCCTCGCGTTTGAGCCTTTTGAAGTTAAACACCAGTGCTGCCCCAATCCCATCGAACAGCAAGTCTGCGTATTCTCTGGGGGTGATGCTTTCGCTCACATTGGCGGCATCAACATTCACATCCAGAACCTTGTTGCCGCAGTTTGTCCAGATTTTATCGGGGGAGAACCAGGTGGCACGTTCCGCAGCGTCTGCAAAGTCCTCACGGGGATACCATCCGTTTGCGCTGTCCGGCTTGACGCCTTCCCGAAGCTGCCCGTTGTACGGGGAAAGCGGATAATATCGGTGCCGCACCGGATCAAATGGGCCAAAGGCAATTTTCAGCAGATACTTGTGCTTTTCACTACGCATGAGCTTATGGGGCTTCACGATATGTTCTTCGATCAAGCTCCAAATGTACTCATCTACATGGATGGATACACGGGGACGGCTGAATAGTGTGATTTTGTTGGTGTCTGTATCCACATTGAGCCAGACACGATTGATCTCAACCATTGTCATTCCACGCTTTCACCAAGTACCCCGCCATAGAGAACGCCGTTTTTCCCGAGGAACAGCATCTGGCTGCAAAGCAGGCTGCACTGCTCCACAGCGACTTTGTTTCCATCACAGGTGGGAATAGCCTCCCGCTTTTGCCCAAGGCGATCACCATGAGCGGTAAGGAAGTAGAATTTGTTATGTTCCTGATACCCGCCCTGAAACAGAAAAGTATCACCAGACGGGGCAACAGAAAAAGCTCCGCTTCCTTCGATTGGCAGTTCAAACACAAGATCCTCTTTGAAGGTCGTCCGCACCAGCTGGAATTCATCGTAATAATAGAACCACAGGTTTTCTTCTTCGTCCAGGCTGATGGCATAGCAGTCATAGATGGAATACTTCTCATTCTTCCAGAGAGGAGTTCCCTCCGATGTCCATGCAATCAGGCCGCAAGCACCCAGAGGTTCATCCCAACCGTAATTACCAAATACACCTTCGTCAAAGTAGCTGGTAATGATGGTGCCATCTTTTTTTACCACACAATCTTGAATGCCATCCCCCAGGCAGAAACGGGACAGCACAGTTCCGTCCCGGCTGACGATCCAGGCGTTCTGGTCAGGGCCGTTTTTCCGATAGGCGCATCTTGCCCCCAGCAGAAGGAAGTGATCACCTGCGGGCCGCAAATAATGGAACTGGAACTTCAAGAGGCCAAGAGGAAACAGCGTCGTTTCCAGCACCCGCTGTTCCGCCCAATCCAGCTGGATTTCCACTGCGGTATAGGTGGAAGGAGTGCTGAGCCAGTCCTTACCCTGTGTTTCGGACGGCTGTTCCATGAGAAGATAGACTTTTCCATCCCTTGCCGTGAAAAAGTCTGTCACCTCTGTGCCCTCCAGACGGTTTTCCCGGCGCAGCTGGTCCAGGTCAATGATGGGGAACAACGGCAGATTTTTGGCTTTTATAGGTTTGTTCATAGGGACTCCTCCTGGTTCCTTTCATGCTCCATCATAGGTGTGGCTTTCCCAGATGGCCTCAAATTCCGCTTTCTCTATGATGCAGGCGTGGAATTCCTCGCCCCAGACATGGGCGTTCAATTCCTCCACGGTGGGGATCGGCGTGATCTCGATGACACCGTCGTAAAGGTCAGGGATGTTGTGGGTGCGTCCATTTGCAAAGATGTCGATGGAGCGGAGGGCCAGACGCTCATTCTCGGTATCCACTTCATAGAGGATGACCGGTGGTTCACCCTCCGGTACGCCCTCCCAAAAGAGCTTGATGTACTCGATCTTGCCAAGATAAGTCCGCATCGTTTTTTCATCGGCACAGGCCGCCCGGATCATTTTGGCCAGCATCATCAGGTCGTCGATGTATTGGGAATAGACGCAGAACACATCCTCGTCGGAGTCGAAGTGAAACAGATCCTCGCCGCTGTTGCCTTCCTCGAACTCCCGGATCACACCCCGGACCAGCCGTTCCCAGTCTCCGCTGCTGCCGGTCAGTCCCAGCCGGCAGAATTCTTCTACCCGGAATCCGTCGCTGATTTTCAGCAGAAGGGAGATTGCATAGGGGTGGTGGGGAATGAGAAAGAATGGCGCGATCTGCTCCGGTTTCACCCAAATTTTGAAGGGCGGGCGCGGATCGGGTATCCAGGGCAAAATCTCCCATTGGTCATCACGTCTATTTCCGTATTGGCGAAAGTCTTTCATGTAATCCCTCGCTTTCTGGCGCATCAGCAGCCCAGTTGTCCTCCGTTTACCGGGCGGAAGATCCTGCGGCCCGCCAGCAGTTCCTCCAGTTTTTTGGCCAGCGCCTCCACAATGGCGTGGCAGAGATTCTCAACCCCCACGATCTCCAGCTTTTGTAGCTCAACGCAGTGGAGCGTTCCATAGAAACCCAGCATGAAGTCCGTCAATTCAGCAATCATCTGGTAGCCTTCCATGTTGCTCACATCCGTCTGACCTTCTTTTGCGGTCATCAGCCCAATGATCCCCACCGCCACGGTAAAGGCGCCGCAGCAGGACTGCTCGGTCTGCATCCCAAGTCCC
>DVKV01000174.1 GCA_018715835.1 Candidatus Faecousia intestinavium
ACCTGGACTGCCTGGAATATGAGGGCAAGGAATACCTGGTACTGATGCCTGCAGAGGACGACTCCAATGAAGTCGTGATTCTGGAGGTGGAACCGGTAGACGAAGAAAATGAGAATTACCTGGCCGTGGAGGACGAAGAAATTCTGGACGCGGTATACGGGATTTTCAAAGAGAAGTACAAAGACGTTCTCACCTTTGAGGAGTAAAAAAAGCCCGGAAAGCGATGCTTTCCGGGCTTTCCTTTATTCAGTATACATGGGGGTGGTCAGGTACCGCTCACCGGAATCCGGCAGCAGCACCACAATGGTCTTTCCGGCATTTTCCGGCTGGGCCGCCAGTTCCAGCGTCGCGTGCAGCGCAGCGCCGCCGGAGATTCCTGCCAGGACTCCCTCTTCCCGGCCCAGACGGCGGCCCGCTTCATAGGCCTGCTGGGTGGTGACGGTTTTCACGTCGTCCAGCACGCTCCGGTCCAGAATTTCCGGCACGAAACCCGCACCGATGCCCTGAATGCCATGAGGGCCGCTGCGTCCCTGGGTCAGCACCGGGGAGTCGGCAGGTTCCACCCCCACCACACGGATCGCCGGGTTGCGCTCTTTCAAATAGCGTCCGGCGCCGGTGATGGTGCCGCCGGTGCCTACCCCCGCCACAAACAGATCCACCTGGCCGTCAGTATCCTGCCAGATTTCCGGGCCGGTAGTTTCATAATGGGCCTTGGGGTTGGCGGGATTTACAAACTGTCCCGCCACAAAGCTGTCGGGGTAGGTTTTAGCCAATTCCTCTGCTTTGGCAATGGCGCCGGACATCCCCAGCTTACCGGGGGTCAGCACCAGTTCCGCGCCGTAGGCCTTCATCAGCAGCCGACGCTCCATGCTCATGGTATCCGGCATGACGATGATGCACCGGTAGCCCCGGGACGTACCCACGCTGCAAAGGCCGATGCCCGTATTGCCGGAGGTGGGTTCAATGATCACGCTGCCGGGCTTCAGCAGTCCCTGGCGCTCCGCCTCATCAATCATGGCCAGCGCCACCCGGTCCTTGGCGGAGCCAGCGGGATTCCGGCTCTCCAGTTTGGCCAGGACTCTGGCACCCAGTCCTTTTTCCAGATGGGTCAGCTCCAGCAGCGGTGTGCCGCCGATGAGCTGGGAAACGGATGTATAAATCTTTGCCATTGCAATTCCTCCCAAATCAGGTACAACTCAACGGATTTCTCCGATAGTATCCTTCCGAATGAATGAATTATACTCTGAGGCAGCCCCGGTGTCAATTGACTTTGACAAACCCCTGTGTTAAACTGTTTTTCAGAAAGGGAGGGATGTGTGTGAGCCCCATCGAACAGCAGATTGAAGGCATTGTGGACAACATTCTGGAGGATTACCACAACGGACGTGACATTGACAGGCTGGACCCCTTCCAGCATCCGGACAAAGCTGTGATCATCGACATGATCGGCAAACTCATGCGGATTGTCTACCCCGGCTTCTCCCGGGACAAAACTTACCGGATGTACAACGCCAAGCACAATTTGTCCATGCTCATTGAGGATGTGATGTACAATCTGAACAAGCAGCTGGTCCTGGTTCTGCGCAGCACCATGGACCCGGATACCGCTCAGGAGAAGGCGCAGCAGCTGAGTCTGGCGTTCTTCCGGGCCATCCCCGGCGTCCGGGCTGTGATCCAGACCGATGTGGAAGCGTTCTATGACGGCGATCCCGCCGCCTACAGCACCGACGAGATTATCTTCTGTTATCCCGGCCTGTTTGCCATCAGCGTTTACCGTCTGGCCCATGTGCTTTATGAGCAGGGTGTGCCCATGCTGCCCCGGATTATGACGGAGCACGCCCATTCCGTCACCGGCATTGACATCAACCCCGGTGCGCAAATCGGCAGATATTTCTTCATTGACCATGGCACCGGCATCGTCATCGGTGAAACCACCGTCATCGGCGACCATGTGAAGATCTATCAGGGCGTAACCCTGGGCGCTCTGAGCACCCGGGGCGGCCAGAGCCTGCGGGGCAAGAAGCGCCATCCCACCATTGAGGACAACGTGACCATCTACGCAGGCGCATCCATTCTGGGCGGCGGCACCGTCATCGGCCGGGACAGCGTCATCGGCTCCAACGTATTCATCACCCACTCCATTCCCGCCTGCACCACCGTCAGCGTGAAGAGTCAGGAGCTGCAGTTCAAGCCCCGGAACTGTCCCGGGGACTGCAAAAACTGCGACAAGCCGGAACCTTTCTGGGAAGGGCAGAAATAAAGCAGCGGCGTACCCGGTTCGGGTGCGCCGCTTTTCGTATTCAACCTTTTTTCGATCAAGACCGACCTCTGCGAAACATTTTCCACGCCAGATAACTCAGGCACAGCATGCTGATGATTCCAAGTCCCCCTGCACCCGGGGAGTCATCCGTCTGTCCCACATAAAGTCCGGCTGACAGCAGCAACATCCCTATAATGATCAAAATAATGGGCAAAATCCACCTTTTCAAAGGTTACATCTCCTTATTTTCATCACTGGCCAGTGCAAGATCCTTGATCACTTCGCCTGCCAGGATCAGTCCCGCCACACCGGGGACAAAGGACAGGCTTCCGGGAATCTGCCGTTTGCCCAGAGCCGCTGCTTCTTCCTCCCAGCCCTGAGGCGTCATGGCCTCCTCCCGGGAGTAAACCACCTTCAGATGCCGGATGCCCCGCTTGCCCAGTTCCTTGCGCATCACCCGGGCCAGAGGACACACGGAGGTCTTGGAAATATCCGCCACTTCAAAGGCAGTGGGATCCAGCTTATTTCCCGTGCCCATACAGCTGATGATCGGAGTCCTGGATGCCCATGCCTGCTGTACCAGGGCCAGCTTTCCAGTCACCGTGTCGATGGCGTCCACAATATAGTTATATTGGGTAAAATCAAACTGCCCCGCCGTTTCCGGTGTATAAAACACCGGGTAAACCGTCACCCGGCAATTGGGATTGATGTCCAGCACCCGAGCCTTGGCCGCCTCCACCTTGGGGATTCCCAGGGTGGAATGGGTGGCCAGAATCTGCCGGTTCAGATTGGAAAGGCCCACGCTGTCGCTGTCAATCAAATCCAGGCTGCCCACACCGCCCCGGGCCAGGGCCTCCACGGTGTAGCCCCCTACCCCGCCCAGGCCGAATACCGCCACCCGAGCCCGGCTCAGCCGCTCCAGGGCAGATTCTCCCAGCAGCATGGCGCTGCGCAAAAACTGTTCTTCCATTGCCGCTCCTTTCGTCATACGCCGCAAAAACGGCCCGGGAAAAGCTTTCCCGGGCCGCACTGTTTTTTAATCTTCTACCCGCCGGATCTCAGCGCCCAGCGCTGTCAGTTTTTCCACCAGGTCTTCATATCCCCGTTCAATAAAATGGATATACTCCACATGGGTAACACCGTGGGCTGCAAGCCCGGCAATCACCAGGGCCGCCCCTGCCCGCAGATCGTGGGCATACACCACCGCGCCGTTGAGATGATCCACGCCGGTAACCAGAGCGGTTTTTCCGCCGATGCGGATATTGGCCCCCATGCTCTCCAGCTCCGTACAATAACCAAAGAACCGGGTCTCATACACACTCTCCGTCAGGCGGCTGGTGCCGTTGGCCAATGCCATGCAGACACACACCTGGGCCTGCATATCTGTGGGAAAGCCGGGGTAGGGCTGGGTTTTCACTGTGGTTCTGCGCAGCGGACCGGTGCGGCTGATCCGGATGGCGTCATCATAATCGGTAACCTTGGCACCCATTTCCCGCAGCTTGCTGGTAATGCACTCCATGTGCTTGGGAATCACGTTCTGAATCAGCACATTGCCGCCGGTGGCAGCCACCGCCGCCATGTATGTACCCGCTTCAATCTGGTCGGGGATAATGGCATAGGTGCCCCCCTTCAGGGAGTTTACCCCCCGGATCTTCACCGTATCCGTACCGGCTCCGCTGATCCGGGCGCCCATGGTGTTCAGGAAGTTAGCCAGGTCCACAATGTGAGGCTCTTTGGCTGCGTGCTCAATGATGGTCTGACCGGGAATCAAGGTCGCCGCCAGCATGATGTTGATGGTAGCGCCCACCGAAGCCATATCCAAACAGATTCTGCCCCCCTGCAATCCCTCTTCGCCAGGAGTCAGAGCCACATATTCCTCGGTTTCGTCCACCTCAGCTCCCAGCGCCAGGAATCCCTTGATGTGCTGGTCAATGGGACGGGAGGCAAAATTGCATCCGCCGGGCAGAGCCACATGGGCCTTGCCGAACCGGCCCAGCAGAGCGCCCATCAGATAGTAGCTGGCCCGCATTTTCGTGACCAGCTGGGGGTCCGGCTCCGAACAGGGCAGATCAGAACAGTCTATCTCCACAACGTTTTTCTCCGGAAGGTCAATCTTCGCTCCCATGCCTTCCAGAATGCTGGTCAGAATTCGCACGTCTGAAATATTGGGCACATTCTCAATCCGGCACTTCCCGCTGACCAGCAGAGCCGCAGGCAGAATCGCAACTGCCGCGTTTTTCGCGCCGCTGATGGTGACGGTGCCGTTCAAAGGTTTGCCGCCATTGATTTCATATCTGGCCAAGAGATATCCTCTCCTTGTGATGAAATAAGATTGGATTGCCACACAAGGGCCATGCTATTGTAACACACCCCACACTTTATGTAAAGTCCCAAAATCCGGCCCGTATTTTCTTAGCGCCGCAAGCCTTTTGGATAATGGTTTTTCAGAACGGTTCCGTCCCCCTTTCCCCAGCCGATGCTGTACTGACCCGCCTGTACCAGGCACCAGCCCCTTTTTCCCGAGGGAACCACATCGCCATGGAGGTAGGCCTGGATCTCTCTGGATTCCGGTTCAAAGCTCTGGACATTGCCACAGCCCTTCAGCCAGAGCGCCAGAGCATGGGCCGGTTCAAACCGGTCTTTCTTCACCGTTCCCAGTTCCAGCCCGGGGCGCAGCACCTTCAGCCCCTTCAGCGGCGGCATTTCTTCCGGCGCCCAGTACAGGGTCTGGCCGAAGGACATTGCCTTTCCTTCCGGCAGCCGGATGCCCAGCGGCCGGGCAAAGCTGTCCCACTGGGCCGGAAGTTTTTCCCCGGGAGCTGAAATCCGGTCCGGTTCTTCCCCCTCCTGTTTTCTCAATACTGCGGCAAAGTGCCCCTCTCCCAGCAGCTTGTGGGGCCACAGTCGGAAGCTTCCGTTTTCTCCGGGGACGAACCAGGGAGCATCCGCCAATTCCGGCTGAAACTCCGGATGTTCCGCCAGGAAGGCAGCCACCGCTCCCTCGTCCTCCTCCGGGGCGAAGGTGCAGGTAGAGTACACCAGCCGCCCTCCGGGCCGAACCAGCTTGGCGGCGGAGTTCAGAATTTCCCCTTGCCGCCGGGCGCACATCCGCACCGTCTCGGGACTCCAGTCCGTTACAGCCGCCTCTTCCTTCCGGAACATTCCCTCCCCGGAGCAGGGGGCATCCACCAGAACCCGGTCAAAACAGCCGGCGAAGCGCTTCGCCAGGTTTTCCGGGTGTTCGTTGGTAACCAGGGCGTTGGCCACCCCCATCCGCTCAATGTTCCGGGAGAGGATCTTTGCCCGGGAGGGATTGATTTCATTGCACAGCAGGAAGCCCCGGCCCAGCATTCTGCCGGCAATCTGGGTGGTCTTGCCCCCCGGGGCGGCGCACAGATCACACACCCACTCCCCCGGCTGAGGGTCCAGCAGCGCCACAGGCGCCATGGCGCTGGCCTCCTGTAGGTAATATACGCCCGCCTCATGATAAACGTGCAGGCCAGGCCGGGATTCCGGGTTATAGTAGTATCCCATTTTCTCCCAGGGCACCGGGTCCCCTACAAAGGGCAGGGACGGTATCTCCCCCTTCAGGAGGTTGAACCGCAGGGCCACTGCCCTGGGGCGTTCCAGACTCTCCAGGAACTGGCTGTATTCGTCTCCCAGCTGCTGACGCAGACGGGCAAGAAAGGCTTCCGGCAGCATACGTTTCTCTCCATTTCATTTGGGTCAATGCCGCCATTATAACACAGGGGAAAGGTTTTTTCCACCGCAATTGCACAGGAAATGACGGACGGACTTTTCCCAGGCTCCGGCATTCCGGGGAAAAGTTTTCCATTTTTTGTTTAAGTCCCGGAGAATCCGGCAATACTCAGCTTCGGAGGTGCTTAATTCACTATGAGCGACAACAAACGCAACGGCCGCGGTTTGTCTGGCAAGGGCTACTACATAGCCCTGATGCTATGTGCCGCAGCCATTGGAACCACCAGCTATCTGTACTACCAGAACGCCCGTCAGGCGGAACAGGCCGCCGTCCAGGAAACCGTAAGCGTGGAAATTCCCGCCGGAACCATGGGCAGCGACGACATTGCCGTAGTGGCAACCCAACCCCAGTCCACAACGGCTGCCACCCAGGCCACCCAGCCTGCCGCCACGGAGAAAAAACCACTGCAAACCGTCTCTCCGGTATCCGGAGATGTGATCAGCGGCTACTCCATGGAGGCCCTGAGCTACAACCAGACCACCCGGGACTGGCGGGTTCACAACGGCGTTGACCTGGCCGCAGAGGCCGGTGCCCCGGTGTGTGCCGCCGCCGACGGCGAGGTTTACACCGTCTATGAAGACGATTCTCTGGGCTACAGTGTGGTCATCCGTCACAACGACGGCTACACCACCTGCTATGCCAACCTCACCGAGGACACGGCAGTGATGCCGGGAGACACGGTGACCATGGGGCAGACCATCGGCTATGTGGGTTCCTCCGCAATCGTGGAGACAACCCTGGGCAGCCATGTTCACTTCAGCGTCACCCAGAACAACGAGCCCATGGACCCGGCAGAATTTCTGGCGCTGGGCTCCGGCTGATTTTCGCTTCCTCTCTTTCCTCCTTGGCGGGCCGCTGGAACTGGTTTCCGGCGGCCCGCATTGTTTGTACATCCTGTCTGATTTCCATTTGACAATTTTGTGTGTTTTGCCCAGGAATGCAAATGTCCGTCCCGGAAATTATGCAATTTTGCATTCTGACGAAAATAAACATTGCAATCGCCCAGCCTTTCGTGTATAATGTCCTCATTCGGGTGTCTTCGCCCACTTGGAAGGCTCACCTTCCCGAAAGGAGTAAGAACAACATGTACACCGTTAATTCCATCCGCAACGTCTGTCTGCTCGGTCACAGCGGCAGCGGCAAGACCGCCCTGGCTGAGAGCTTGCTTTACATGACCGGTGCCATTGACCGTATGGGCAAAAATGCCGACGGCAACACCGTTTCTGACTATGATCCCGAGGAAATCCGCCGTCACATTTCCATCTCCACCTCTGTGATTCCCCTGGATTATCACAACGTGCGCATCAACCTGCTGGATACCCCCGGCGCCTTTGACTTCTCCGGCGCGGTGATGGAGGCTCTGCGGGCCGCGGATGCTGCCATTCTGGTGTGCTCTGCCAAGGACGGCATCACCGTTGGCTTCGAAAAAGCCTGGAAATACTGTGAAGAGCGGAATATGCCCCGGTTTGTCTACATTTCCAAGGTGGATGAGGATCACTCCGACTACAACGCCACCTTTGAAGCCCTCCGGGAAAAGTACGGCAACAAGATTGCTCCTGTGGTAGTGCCCATCTGGGACGCCAGCCACAAGGTCACCGGCATCATCGATGTGCTGAACAAGCGCGCCTACGAGATGCAGAACCAGAAGCGGGTGGAGATCGATGTGCCCGAAGACAAGGTTTCCGTCATTGAAGAATTCAACGGCGCCCTGAAGGAAGCCGTGGCCGAAACCGACGAGGCTCTGATGGACCGGTTCTTTGAAGGCGACGACTTTACTTACCGGGAAATGATCACCGGACTGCATCAGGGCGTTACCGAGCTGAGCCTGTTCCCGGTGCTGTGCGGCTCCGGCCTTAACTGCCTGGGCAGCCTGATGCTGATGGACCACATCATCGACCTGCTGCCCAACCCCGTTCAGGGCAACTACCACAAGGCCACCACTGCCGACGGCAAGGTGGAGGAATTCGTGGTTTCTCCCGCCGCCGTGCCCTGCGCCTTCGTCTGGAAGACCGTATCCGACCAGTACGGCAAGTATTCCTTCGTCAAGGTGCTCTCCGGCGAAATCACCTCCGACACCACCCTGGTCAACGCCCGTACCGGCGAGACCGAGAAGCTGGGCAGACTCTACACCATGTGCGGCAAAAAGGCCACGGAAGTCAAGGTTCTCACCTGCGGCGACATCGGTGCTTTCGGCAAGATGGACAAGGTCAAGACCGGCGACACCCTGTGCGACCCCCGGAAGGTGGTCTCCCTGAAGCAGATTCCCTACGCCCAGCCCTGCTACTCCATGGCCATCGCTCCCAAGGTCAAGGGCCAGGAAGACAAGGTGGGCACCGGCCTGAACCGGCTGAACGAGGAAGATCCCTCCTTCACCCTGGTGAACAACGCTGAGACCAAGCAGTTGGTGCTCTCCGGCGCCGGCGATCAGCAGCTGGATGTGCTGGTGTCCAAGCTGAAGGGCCGCTTCGGTGTAGACGCCACATTGTCTCCGGCAAAGGTTGCCTACCGTGAGAAGATCAAGAAGAAGGTGGAGGCCCACGGCCGTCACAAGAAGCAGACCGGCGGCAGCGGCCAGTTCGGCGATGTGTGGGTCCGCTTCGAGCCTCAGGACGAGCAGGATGATCTGATTTTCGCTGAGGAAGTCTTCGGCGGCTCCGTGCCCCGGAACTTCTATCCCGCAGTGGAAAAGGGCCTGCAGGAAGCAGTTCAGAAGGGTCCGCTGGCAGGCTACCCCATGGTTGGCCTGAAGGCCGTGCTGTACGACGGCTCCTACCACCCCGTGGACTCCAACGAAATGGCCTTCAAGCTGGCCGCCATCCTGGCCTACAAGGAAGCCATGCCCAACGCCAACCCCACCTTGCTGGAGCCCATCGGCGCTCTGAAGGTCAGTGTGCCGGAATCCTATGTGGGCGACGTGATGGGCGATCTGAGCAAGCGCCGGGGCCGTCCTATGGGCATGAACCCCGACCACGACGGCAACACCGTCATCGAGGCGGAGGTTCCCATGGCCGAGATGGGCAGCTATGCCATCGATCTGCGGGCCATGACCCAGGCCCGGGGCAGCTTCACTCTGGAGTTTGTCCGTTATGAAGAAGTTCCCAAGGCCAACCAGGCCAAGATCATCGCCGACGCCAAGAACGACGACTGATTCCCCAGCATAATAAATTCCCGGTTTCGGAATTTCCGAAACCGGGAATTTTATTGATTTAAGCTTATTCCGCCGGGACTGCTTCCGGCTCTTTGACCTCCACCGTGGCCAGCTGAATCCGGTGGTCATCCGTCTGGGTGGCGGTAATGGTCAGGTTCCGATAGTCGAAGCTGTCGCCCTGGTCGGGAATCCGCCCCAGCTGCTCCATCATCCAGCCGCCCAGAGATACACTGTCGGAGTCGGTTTCCACATCAAAGAAGTCGCAGAAATCATCCAGCGTCACGGTGCAGTCCACCACATAGGTGTTCTCTCCGATTTTGCGGAAGGGCTCCTCAATCTCGTCATGCTCATCCCAGATCTCACCAACCAGCTCCTCCAGAATGTCCTCCATGGTCACGATGCCCAGGGTTCCGCCGTACTCATCAATGACCACCGCAATGTGAGACTTGCTGGACTGGAGCAGCTGCAGAAGATCGCCCACCCTTTCCGACTGGTGAATAAACAGAGGCGGGGTCATGATCTCCGACAGTGGCCGCTCATTGATACCGGTACCCTGATAGAAGTCCTTCTGGTGAATGATGCCCACAATTTTATCCATGCTGTCCTCATACACCAGCAGCCGGGAAAACCGGGTCTGGGTAAACAGCTCCGCCACTTCCTCCTTGGACGCATCTACGCTGACACCCTCCAGATCCACCCGGTGGGTCAGGATGTCCTTGGCCTCCAGGCCGCCAAACTCCACGGCGTTGCGCAGCAATTCTCCTTCGTTTTCATCGATGGCGCCTTCCTGCTCCACTTCCTCCAGCAGGAGCAGCAGCTCCTCCTGGGACATTTTGCTCTCATCCCCGGAGCGGAACAGGCTGCTGACCAGATTCTTCCACTGAGAGAATATGTAGTTCAGAGGTGTCAGAACGCACATCAGCAGGTGAATCAGCGGTGCGGAGAACATGGCGAACTTTTCGGGATAATCCTTGGCAATGCTCTTGGGCGTGATTTCTCCGAAGATCAGCACCACAATGGTGATCACCACCGTGGATACCGTGGCACCGACGCTTCCCAGCAAATCCACGAAAAACAAGGTACCGATGGATGCGGTGGCAATGTTGACAATGTTGTTTCCGATCAGCACCGTGGAGATCAGCTTGTCATAGGTCTCCGCCAGTTCCAG
>DVKV01000175.1 GCA_018715835.1 Candidatus Faecousia intestinavium
GTGTCGCTGAGCGTCAAAAACTTTGCCCTTTTGTAGCTTTCGGGGGAATCTGTGCATAGGATATTTTGGATGTGCTGCCGTATAAAACCTGTGTGGATGTGGGACAATAGAGTTACCGCGTTACATATGGAGCCCATAGGGTAGCGCAGGACAATTTGCACGGAGCGTGAAGAATATGACAGAAGGATCAGTCAAACGGGGCGACATCTTCTATGCGGATTTGTCCCCGGTGGTGGGCAGTGAGCAGGGAGGAACCCGGCCTGTCCTGATCGTTCAGAATGACACGGGAAACCGCCACTCTCCCACGGTGATTGCGGCAGCCATTACCAGCCAGACAGGGAAAGCCCGGCTGCCCACTCACATCAACATCGCCGGGGGCAGCGTGGGCCTGAGCAAGGACTCTATTATTCTGCTGGAGCAGATCCGCACCATTGACAAGCGCCGCCTGCGGGAGCATATGGGCCATCTGGATGAGCAGCAGATGGCCATGGTGGACGACGCCATTGCGGTGAGTTTTGGCCTTCCCGGCGGAAACCGTGCCACGTGAATGTTTCGCCCCCCTGCCGCATACAGTTGCGGCAGGGGGGCGCTGCTTATGGAAGGAACCTACGGTGTTTATTTCGGAACCAATCTGGCAGGAAAGGTGCAGGTGCGGCGGCAGGGACTGTATTACCGGTTTGCCTGCCGGTGCCGGCTTACCGGAGAAGTGGTATGCCGGCTGCGGGTTACCTGCGGCGGTAGATGGGAAAATTTGGGAGTGGTGGTACCGGTGGACGGAGGCTTCGGTCTGGAAACCAGTCTGCCGGTAAAAAGTCTGGGAGAAGGGGAGCCGGAATTTTCACTGGTGCCCAAGCATGAACTCCCGGGAGGGGCCATGAGTGCCATATACCCGGAGGAACCTTTTTCCTACATTGCCCGGTTCAGACGGGATTTTCTGGACCGACAGTGCCGGCGGACGGGCATTCGGCTTCCGGAGCATTGTCTATAAAACAAGCCGCCGCTGCCGGTCGGATAGACAGGCAGCGGCGGTTTCTTCATCTGAGAACGGAGCATTTCAGCTTGCTGACGGAGATGTACCCCCGGAAAATCGCGTCCAGGTCCGTGCCTTGGGGAACGGGATCTGAGGGAAGCAGGGGAGTGTCCCGAAGTTCCAGAAGCTGCTGCTCCGGGGAAACATTGCGCAGGGAATAGGCTGTGTTGAACAGCCATACCGGAGCCACAGGACGGTCCCACAGAATCCCCTTTACCGCGCTGACTTCCAGGGACGGGAAGTTCACATTCCAGATTTCTCTGTCCGTCTGGCCGGGGACGAGAAAGCGTTCCAGGACCTCCCCCATAAAATGCTCCGCCGCATCCAAAGATTCATTGAACCCGCTGGACAGGGCGATGGCGGGGATTTCGTTCAGGTTGGCCTCAAAGGCGGCGCCTACGGTGCCAGAGTAGGCAATTTCGTAGCCCACGTTATAGCCATTGTTGACTCCAGAGAGTACAAAATCGGGCTTTTTCTCCAGAATTTGCTGGACAGCCGCCTTCACGCAGTCCGCAGGGGTGCCATCTAACTGGTAGGCTCCTTTCACGGGGGCGGGAAAGTCCTTTACCTGTTCCAGGGGAAGCGCTCCGTGGATGGTGAGCTTCTGGGACATGGCGCTGCACTGCCGGGCAGGAGCAACCACCCACACATTTCCGAAAGCAGCTGCCGCTCTGGCCAGCAGGGCCAGACCCGGAGCGTGAATGGAATCGTCGTTGACGACCAAAAGATTCATAGATCCTCCTTTTATTTCTTTCAGGTGTTTTCCTGGCGGACCATGGAAAATCCGGTGTTCCACTGTGGTGCGGCCTCCTCGAAAGCGGAGGCAGATCAACACAGAGCCCCGTGGGGAAGCTGATCTGAAGAGGTAGAAAAAACGCCGGCTTTTCAACATTTCTGCTGGAAAGCCGGCTGTCATTATGGTCGGAGTGTCGGGATTCGAACCCGAGGCCTCTTGGACCCGAACCAAGCGCGATACCAAGCTTCGCCACACCCCGAAATCCAGAGTATTATACTCCCAAAACCGGAATCTGTCAACCATTAAATTCCGCTTGCGGAAGTTTCTGCGGAAAGCGGCCTGGGTATGAGGGTTGCAATCCCCCTGGAAATGATGTATAATACCGTTGAATTATAACCTTTTCCCCGGCGGGATTCTGTGGGGAGAGAGGCAGCGAGGAAAATGTATTATGGGGAAGAAGAAAGTACTGTTCGTCGCCACGGTTGTGAAGACCCATATCATGCAATTTCATATCCCATACCTGAAGATGCTCCAGCAAATGGGGTGGGAGACTGCCGTTGCGGCCCGCAACGATTATGAGGACCCTCAGGATTGCCATATCCCTTATTGCGATGCTTATTATGACATTCCCTTTGAGCGGACTCCCTGGAAGCCGGGGAACCTGAAAGCGTTTGCCATGCTGAAAAAGGTGATTGACCAGGGGGAGTATGACCTGATACACTGCCATACGCCGGTTGGAGCGCTTCTGACCCGATTGGCGGCGGTGGAAGCCCGTCGCCGGGGAACGACCGTGATGTATACTGCCCACGGATTCCACTTCTTCAAAGGTGCGCCGCTTCGCAATTGGCTGCTGTTTTATCCTGCGGAATGGCTGCTGGCGCCTTTAACGGATATCCTGCTGACGATCAACCGGGAAGACTACCAGCGGGCATTGAAGCATATGCATGCGAAGCGGATTGTGTATGTCCCCGGGGTGGGAATTTCAACAGAAAAATTTCAGAAGGTTCCGGAAGATTCCGGAGAGACACGGGAAAAATTGGGCTACGGGCAGGAGGATTTTCTGATTCTGACTGTGGCAGAAATGACCTCCAATAAGAATCACATCACCATCCTGAAAGCCCTGGCCCTGCTGAAGGATGATCCCATGTTCCGGAACACCCATTATTTAATCTGCGGCAGGGGAGATATGCTGGAGAAGCTGGAGGACAGTGTGGAGCAGCTGGGGTTGGACGGACATGTGAACTTCCTGGGCTATCGCAGGGATGTGCAGCAGCTGTACCACTGCTGTGATCTGTTTGCCTTTATGCCCTATCGGGAGGGGCTCTCGGTGGCGCTGATGGAAGCCATGTGCAGCCAGATGCCCATTGTGTGCACCAGAATCC
>DVKV01000176.1 GCA_018715835.1 Candidatus Faecousia intestinavium
ACTCAGTTCTTGGCAGATTATCCTGTTTCTCCAAAAATAGGAGAAGTATTTTGTGATTTATCCCCAAAAATTCTCGCAATTTTACCATTTCGTCAATTGACCCTGTTCCCCTTTTCTGCTATGATATAGCCATCCAATCAGAGAGGAGGTAACAACAATGTATTGGGCTGCAATGATTTGGTTGGTGCTGCTGGTGCTGTTCGTGATTGCGGAAGCAGCCACCGTAACCCTGGTTTCCCTGTGGTTCGCCGTGGGCGCTGTGGCTGCCATGGCCGCTGCGCTGCTGGGAGCTTCCGCCTGGGTCCAGTTTGGGATATTTGCCCTGGTGTCCACGGTGCTGCTTCTGCTGCTGCGGCCCCTGGTCCGCAGGTACGTCACACCCAAACTCACAGCCACCAACGCAGATTCCGTGATCGGCACTGTGGGACTGGTCACTGTTGCCATCGATAACACCGCCGGCACCGGTCAGGTAAAGCTGGGAGGTCTGTACTGGACCGCCAGAAGCACCACCGGCGCCCCCATCCCCCTGGATACCCAGGTTCGGGTAGACCGGATCTCTGGTGTGAAGGTCTACGTCACCCCGGTCACCGTATCCGCTCCCGTCTCATCCCCGGTCTAACCATCTTACAGTAAGGAGGCTAATCTATGATTTACTTTGTAATCGCGGTTATCGTCATTCTCTTCATTATTGCGGTAGCCAACATCGCCGTGGTCCAGCAGTCCCGTGCCTATGTGGTGGAGCGCCTGGGTGCCTTCCACTGTGTGTGGGGCGTGGGTCTGCACTTCAAGGTTCCCTTCATTGATCGGATTGCCCGGAAGGTCAGCCTGAAAGAGCAGGTTCTGGACTATCCCCCCCAGCCTGTGATCACCAAGGACAACGTCACCATGCAGATCGACACCGTTGTGTACTTCCAGATCACCGACCCCAAGCTGTACGCCTACGGCGTGGAGCAGCCCATGGCGGCCATGGAAACCCTGACGGCCACCACCCTGCGTAACATCATCGGCGACCTGGAACTGGATCAGACCCTGACCAGCCGGGACGTGGTGAACACCAAAATGCGGGCCATCCTGGATGAAGCCACCGACCCCTGGGGTATCAAGGTCAACCGGGTGGAGCTGAAGAACATTCTGCCCCCCTCCGACATCCAGTCCTCCATGGAAAAGCAGATGAAGGCCGAGCGTGACCGCCGGCAGGCCATCCTCCAGGCAGAAGGCCAGAAGAAGTCCGCCATCCTCATCGCCGAAGGCGAACGGGAATCCGCCATCCTGCGGGCCGATGCCGAAAAGCAGGCTGCCATTCTGAAGGCGGAAGCCGAGAAGCAGGCCGCCATCCTGCGGGCAGACGGTGAAGCCCAGGCCATCCTGGCGGTGCAGAAGGCCCTGGCAGACTCCCTGGAGCTGCTGAACGAGAAGGCCCCCAACGACCAGGTCATCAAGCTCAAGTCCATCGAAGCCATGCAGAAGGTTGCCGACGGGCAGGCCACCAAGATCATCATCCCCAGCGAGATGCAGGGACTGGTGGGCATGGCCAGCGGCATTGTGGAAGCAGTGAAGAAGTAAACGGCAAAAGGCGGCGGAGAAAACTCCGCCGTCTTTTTTTGCTCAACCGGTTGCGCATCCTCCGCCGGATGTGCTAAAATAACATAAAATTCTCCCAAGGAGGCCCCCTATGAAATCCTACCGCGCCATTGTCTACGACATTGACGGAACCCTGCTGGATACCCGGGACCGGAACCTTTACCCCCTGCTGCGGATCATTGAGGAAGAACTGGGCCAGCGGTGGCCCCTGGAGCGGGTACTGAAATATACCGCCTACTCCGGGATGCAGGTTATGGAAGAGCTGGGCTTCCCGGACAAGGAGAAAACCTACGCCCGGTGGGCGCGTTATGTCAACGAATATGACAAGCCCGCCGTGCTCTACCCGGGCTTTTCCCAGGTGCTGCCCGCCATCGCCCGGGCCGGGATCCTGCAGGCCATTGTCTCCTCCAAAATGCGTCCCCAGTACCACATTGACATGGCGGGCAAAGGGATTCTCCCCTATTTCACCACCGCAGTGCTGGAGGAGGACACGGCCCTTCACAAGCCGGACCCGGCGCCGCTGCTGCTTTGCCTGGAGCGGCTGGGGGTAGCGGCAGAGGATGCCATTTACATCGGCGATGCCCCCTCGGACTGTCTGGCGGCAAAACGGGCGGGAATGGACTTCGGCTTTGCCCAGTGGGGCAGCAGTCTGGATGGGATTCCGGAGCAGGCGGACCGGATTCTGGAGAAGCCGGAAGATCTGCTCCAACTTCTGAAATAAAAACTGCCCGCAGACGGTTGTCTGCGGGCAAGATGTTTATTTGGCGTATTCCACAGCCTTGGTTTCCCGGATCACGTTGACCTTGATCTGGCCGGGGTATTCCAGCTCGGCCTCGATCTTCTTGGCCACATCCCGGGCCAGGAGAATCATGTTGTCCTCGGACACAACCTCGGGCTTGACCATGATCCGGACCTCCCGGCCGGCCTGGATGGCGTAAGCCTTGTCCACACCAGGGTAGGAACCGGTGAGCTCCTCCAGCTTCTGCAGCCGGCGGACATAGTTCTCCACATTCTCCCGACGGGCACCGGGACGGGCGGCAGACACGGCGTCGGCAGCCTGAACCAGCACGGCGATGACGGTCTTGGGTTCCACATCTCCATGGTGGGCTTCGATGGCGTTGACCACCACCGGATTTTCCTTGTACTTCCGGGCCAGATCCGCGCCCAGCTGCACATGGCTGCCCTCCACCTCGTGGTCGATGGACTTGCCCAGGTCGTGGAGCAGTCCGGCCCGCTTTGCCAGGGTGATGTCCACGCCCAGCTCCGCCGCCATCAGACCGGCGATGTGGGCCACCTCGATGGAGTGGTTCAGCACGTTCTGACCGTAAGAGGTACGGTATTTCTGGCGGCCCAGAATCTTCACCAACTCCGGGTTCAGATTGTGGACGCCGGTTTCGTAGCAGGCCCGCTCGCCTTCCTCCCGGATGGTGCGGTCCACTTCCTTCCGGGCCTTCTCCACCATGTCTTCAATCCGGGTGGGATGAATCCGGCCGTCGGCAATCAGCTTCTCCAGAGCCAGACGGGCAATCTCCCGGCGCACCGGGTCAAAGCTGGACACGGTGATGGCCTCGGGGGTGTCGTCGATGATCAGATCCACACCGGTGATGGTCTCCAGGGTGCGGATGTTCCGGCCTTCCCGGCCGATGATGCGGCCCTTCATTTCGTCGCTGGGCAGGGCAACCACGGAAACGGTGGTCTCCGCCGCGTGGTCAGCGGCGCAGCGCTGAATGGCGGTGGCGATGATCTCCCGGCCCTTCTCCTCGGCCTCGTCCTTCATCTGCTGCTCGATCTCCTTGATCTTCATGGCAGATTCGTGGCGCACCTCATCCTCCACGGACTTGAGCAGGTACTGCTTGGCCTCTTCCTGGGTCAGCTCCGAAATCCGCTCCAGGGTTTCCTGCTGCTGCTTTTTCAGCTCTTCGGCCTGGGCCACGGTTTCGTTGGCCTTCTGCAGCTTCTTGGACAGTTCCTCTTCCTTGCGCTCAAAGGCTTCGGTCTTCTTGTCCAGGGTGGCTTCCTTCTGCTCCAAGCGGCGCTCCTGTTTGCTCAGCTCCGCACGGCGCTCTTTGACTTCCCGTTCGTACTCTGTGCGAGATTTATGGATTTCGTCCTTGGCTTCCAGGAGCATTTCCTTTTTCCGGCTCTCTCCGCTGCGGATGGCCTCGTTGATCAGTCGGGTGGCTTCTGCCTCTGCCGAGCCAATTTCCCGTTCCGCAACCTTTCTGCGGTAGACCACACCGCCGCCGAAACCGCCCAGTACACAGACCAGGGCGCCAACAACGATCAGAATCAGTTCCAATGGTTCCATAAATTTGCCGCGCACCTCCTTCACAATATAAAATGGCATCGGAAGGGGCGGGCGCAGATATCCCCATGATAAAATTGCGCAACACAAGCCGCCGGGCTTCACCCGGCAGTTGATAAAAGCAAAACGCCATGAGGCGTAAAACGCGTCCTCCGGCTTCCAAAGCCGGTTATCCATGAAACACTGCCCGAAAAGGCACAGAGGGCAGTGTACACAATACCAAAATTATTGTACTCGCCCAAAGGCCGTATGTCAAGGGGAAAAGGACTCCCCCCGAGGATTTGCGGAAAATATTTTGTGAACCCTCTTTACAAATGAAAAAAATCCTGCTATAATAGCTTAGCTGTTAAGGCATGCGCCGGTGGCTCAATGGATAGAGCATCGGATTCCGGTTCCGAGGGTTGGGGGTTCGAGTCCCTTCCGGCGTACCATCGCCGGGGCAAAGTCCGCTTTGCTCCGGCGTCTTTTTCTGCCTGCAGCAGAAAAAGACGCCATCCGCCCACTCC
>DVKV01000177.1 GCA_018715835.1 Candidatus Faecousia intestinavium
CGGGAAAAAGCCGTTTCGACTCTCTCTCGGGGAGCAAAGCCTTATTCTTCCACCTTGGCAGCAGACTTGAAATAGTAGATCCCTGAACCAGACAAGCAAATCTTGTCCGGGTGGGACGCCAGCACCGCCTCCGCCGTCAGATTCATCAGCGTCTTCGTCTCCGAAACCACATGAACCTTGACCAGGACCTCCTCCCCCGGGATCAGAGGACGCAGGAAGTCCACCTCCAGCTGAACCGTGGGAGCCGCTCCCTTTCCATCCTTCAGGCAGTAGGAGACAAATCCCATTGCCTGATCCAGAATGGTGGCGCACAGGCCGCCATGCAGGGTTCCGGCAAAGTTTCGCATCCAAGGTTCTGTCCAGCAGGACAGTTCAAAGTCTCCCGTCTCTGTCTGGCAGTTTACCAAGGAAAATTTCAAAATATCCCCGATGGAGCCCGGTACTTCCCGGGAAATCTGGGCAATCCGGTCATGGAGCCGCTGCTCCATCTCACTCCCCACGTTCACTGCTGACAACCTTCCCCATATTCCAAAGATAAGCCACGGACTTTTCGGCCTCTTTCTTCTCTCCTTCCGTATTGTACTCCATATAAACCGTGTGGGCGCTGCAATCAGTGCACTCTACCTGTACGCACCAGCCGCCCTCATGCAGCAGCATGCCGGGCCCGCGGCAGATGGGGCATTCTTCCAAAAAAAGTTTATCTTCCATGTTTTCTTTCTCCTTATCGGAATACCGACTCCTCGGTATCGTATATTTCTGTCCGGCAGCACCGTACAAAATCCGGCGCAAGCTCTGGCAGATAGCAATTCACCGCGGCCACTAGCTGCATGGGATTCAGGCTGGGATTCTGGCAGCAGATTCGTGCCCGGATTTCCAGTTCTCCGGAGGAAATCGCCGCGATCTCCAAACGGCGGATCAGTGGCACAATATCCTGCTCCGTCATGCCGTTTTTCCCCTTCTTCTGCACCGGGAGGGACTCCCGGGAAAACAGGACTTTCAGCTCTTCCAGCCCGTTTTCCGGTACACCCAGGTCATACTCCAGGGTCAAGCAGCAATCCAGGTAGGCCAGATTCTTCAGTTTCTGTCCGCCCTCGTATACCTTCCGCACCCGAACCCCCGGGATCAGCGCATTATTCAGCTTTTGACAAATCAGATCCAGGCTTTCCGGCCGTTCCTCCAGGTCAAAGTCCAGCAGTTCGCACTGGCTCCCCATCCCCAGGCTCATGGGCATGGCGATGGAGACGGAGGGTCTGGGATTGAAACCGTGGCTGTGGGTCAAGGATAGCCCTGCCCGCTTGAAGGCCCGCTGAAACAGCCGCATCAGATCCAAATGAGAAATGTAGACGGCAGTCCCCGTTTTCTCAAACAGCGCTCTAAGCATCGCAGGCCACCTCCTTGAGTAGTGCATTGGCGCCGCACCCGGCACAGCCGTGGCGGCAGTCCGGCGTCACCTTACTCTCGTATGCCCGTTTCCGTTCCAGGCGGAGAAAACGCTTGCTGACTCCCACATCAATGGGGTCCCAGGGAAGAATTTCTTCCTCATCATATCCCCGGACGGTATAAAAATCCGGGTCCACACCGCAGGTCCGGAAGGCCTCCAGCCACTTTCCATAGTTAAAGCACTCATCCCAGCCATCCAATCGGGCACCGTCGGCAACCGCCGTTTCCAGAACCGCACCCAAGCGACGATCTCCCCGGGCAAACACCGCTTCCAAGCGGCTCAAATCCGGGCTGTGGTAGTCATAGACAATGGATTTGGAATAAAAATGGGATTTCAGAAGCTTACACCGACGCAGATATTCCTGGGGTGTGATCTGCTTTTCCCACTGGAACGGGGTGTGGGGTTTTGGCACAAAGTAGGCGGTAGCCACATGAACCCGGAGTCCCCGCTTCTTATTGACGGCATTTTCCTTCCACTGCTGAATGACCTTATACACCAGCTCCGCAATGCCCAGCACGTCTTCATCGGTTTCCGTAGGCAGCCCCAGCATGAAATACAGCTTCACGCTGTTCCATCCACCGGAAAAAGCCCGGGCACAGGTAGTCAGGATTTCATCCTCGGTCAGATTCTTGTTGATCACATCCCGCAGACGCTGGGTTCCCGCCTCCGGCGCAAAGGTCAGGCCGCTTTTGCGGACGGTTTGAAGTTTTTCCATCAGTTCCCGGGAGAAATTATCAGCCCGCAGAGACGGAACCGACAGATTCACGTGGTTTTCCTGGCAGTAAGGAAGCATCTGATCCATCAGTTCTTTCAGGCCCCGGTAGTCCGAGGTAGAAAGACTGGAAACGGTAATTTCCTGATTTCCGGAAAATTCCAGCGTCTCCACCGCCTGCCGGTAGAGCACCTGGGGGCTTTTCTTGCGCACCGGGCGGCAGCTGAATCCCGCCTGACAGAACCGGCATCCCCGGATACATCCCCGGAACGCCTCCAGATTGGCTCGGTCGTGGACAATCTCCGTGGAGGGTACAATCATCTTTGTTGGGAAATAAGCCTTGTCCAGGTCTTCCACAATCCGTTTGGTAATGGTCTGCGGAGCTCCCTCCAAGGGGACGATCGCAGAAAGTGTGCCATCGGCATTGTATTCATGCCGGTAGAAGCTGGGGACATAGACACCGGGAATTTTCGCCACTGCGTGAAGGAACCGGTCCTTGTCCCAGCCCTCCGCCTTGGCCTGATCGTACAAAGAGACGATCTCCATCGTGATTTCCTCTCCTTCTCCCAGAGAGAAAAAGTCTACAAACTCTGCCAGCGGCTCCGGATTAAAGGTGCAGACGCCCCCCGCAAAGACCATGTTTTTCAGATCCTTCCGGTCTTTTGCCCGGAGAGGAACCCCCGCCAGATTCAGCATATTCAGCACATTGGAATAGGCCATTTCATAGCCGATGGTAAAGGCAATCATGTCAAAATCCTTCACCGGGTTCTGACTTTCCAGCGCCCACAGCGGCAGATTCTTCTGCCGCATTATTTCCTCCATATCCGTCCAAGGTGCAAACACCCGTTCGCACCAGACGCCTTCCATCTCGTTCATCACACCATAGAGAATCCGCATTCCCACATTGGACATGCCGATCTCATAGGTATCCGGGAAGCAAAAGGCAATCCGCACCCGGACATCCTCCAGGTTCTTCTTCACCTCGCCCCATTCTCCGCCGGTATACCGGGCCGGCTTCTGAACCGACAGGAGAATTCTCTGTAATTGCTGCGTCATATTCTGTTTACCTCTTCATTCAGGGTAGCCCTATTGTACCCTGATTTGGCTTGCATTGCAAGGTCTATTTCGCCAAAGCCCCCAACAAATCCACCCGATCCCGACCAAAGCGGTCAAAATTTCCCATTTCCACCCCCAGATGAAAACCACCGCGCTCCCCAGAATCCATACCAAAGCAGCGGCTCCGATCAGCTTTGACCACAAATCTGCCCACCGCGGCATCACCGCCTCCAGAAGAAAATACAGTGCATTTCCCCCATCCAGCGGACGGATGGGGAGAAGATTGAATATTCCCTGAATACCGGCGCAGACTGCCAGCCGTGGAACATCCCAGCACAGCAGGGCAATCAGTAGGCTCCCAGCGGGACCGGCCAAGATCGCCAGAATATCCCGCTGCCGGCTGGGCAGCAGGGCCTGAATCTGGGCTCCAGCACCCCCAATCCGGATGCCAATCACCCTGCCTCCGCACAGCACAACTGCCAGAAGGTGAAACAACTCATGGACAATGGCTGCTGTCACCGCTGCCAGCAGCCAATCCAAAGGCAGCGCCAGAATAAGAAAAGCGGCATACACAAAGAAAAACGGACTAATCCACACCAATGCCCGCCCCCGCCAAAAGGTCCCGGCAAAATTCAGTCACCGCCTGGGAAAGGTCCGTTCCTTGACTCACCTGACGGGCCAACTCTTCCAGTGCCGCCGCTGTGACCGCACGGTCTCCCGGCAGCAGGGCATCCCGCAAAATTGACGCTCCCTCCGGCCAAAAGCAGGCAACCAGTACCAGAAACACCAGGAAAAAGACTCCCGTCATCGCCAGCCGCCCGGCGGTCCGCTTCTGTACGCCCCGTACCTTTTTCACACTGTCATACTCCACCCGGTACCCCATAGCATCACCTCATGTCAGGGTATTCTCCGGTGTCCGGGAAAAGAACCTTTTGGCTCCCACCCCCAGTTTGGGGAGATTCCCTGAGCTGGGAAAAGTTTTTTGTAGGTTTTTCGAAATCTTCCTTGACAATTGGTGAAAATCCGTATATAATATTCAAGCCTGGTTTAGGCCCTGAAAGCATCCAGGATTTAGCCGGATGCCATCGGAGGGAGGGAAAACAATGTCTGAGATTCGCGTCAAGGAAAACGAAACTCTGGAGAGCGCTCTGCGTCGGTTTAAGCGCAGCTGTGCCAAGGAGGGCGTGATTGCCGAAGTGAAAAAGCGCGAGCACTACGTCAGCCCCAGCCTGAAGCGTAAGCAGAAGTCTGAAGCTGCTCGTAAGAACAAGAGAAAATTCTACTAATCCCTCTTGATTATGCTCCAAACCGCTCTGCGAATGCAGAGCGGTTCTTCATTTTCCCCTGGATTCTGATTAGAATACAATTTGCCCCGTACCGAATATTACTTCGGTACGGGGCTTACCGTTTGTATCCGTTTATTTGACAATCAGGTTGACCAGCTTGTTCTTGACCACAATGGTTTTGACAATGCTGCCGCCTTGCTTGGCCAGGAACCGGGCAATCTTCTCGTCGGCGGTTACATTGGCCACCACTTCCTCATCGGGAAGGTCGGCATCCATCAGCACCGTGCCGCGCATCTTGCCGTTGACCTGAACCGCCACATTGATCTGGCTGTCCTTGCACTTCTCTTCGGAGTATTCCGGCCAGGGAGAAACGGAGCAAATGCCTTCAAAGCCCTTCTGCTCCCAGATTTCATCACAGATGTGAGGCGCAAAGGGAGACAGCAGCTGCAGCACCGTCTTCAGTTCTGCCCGATTGCAGGTCTTGTCGATCTGGTTAATCAGGGTCATCAGCGCCGCAATGGCGGTGTTGGGCTTCAGATTGTCGATGTCCTCGCCCACCTTCTTGATGGTCTTGTGAAGAATTGTGGTGTTCTCCTTGGAGTACTCGGTTTCCTGATCCGTTACCTGTTCCGCCATGGCCCACACCCGATCCAGGAACCGCTTGCAGCCCTTGACCGCCTTGGGAGACCAGGTGGCCGCCTTCTCAAAGTCGCCGATGAACATGACGTACAGCCGCATAGTATCCGCACCGTACTCCCGGATCACATCGTCGGGATTCACCACGTTGCCCAGGGACTTGCTCATCTTCACCGCAGGACGCAGAGCATCGGAGCCATACTTAGCGATCATGGCATCCTTATCTTCCTGCTTTTCAAAATTGCCCACATAATGGGGGTTCTCACCCAGAATCATGCCATGAGAAGTCCGCTTGGCATAGGGTTCCTTGGTGGGCACCACACCGATGTCGTACAGGAACTTGTGCCAGAACCGGGAATACAGCAGGTGCAGCGTGGTATGCTCCATGCCGCCGTTATACCAGTCCACCGGACTCCAGTACTCCAGCATTTCCTTGGAGGCCAGAGCCTGATCGTTGTGGGGGTCCATATACCGCAGGTAGTACCAGGAAGAGCCGGCCCACTGGGGCATGGTATCCGTCTCCCGCTTGGCATCACCGCCGCAGCAGGGGCACTTCACGTTCACCCAGTCCGTGATCGCGGACAGGGGGCTTTCACCGTCGTCGGTGGGCTCATAGCTCTCCACATCCGGCAGCAGCAAGGGCAGCTCCTCTTCCTTCATGGGTACCGTGCCGCACTTGGGGCAGTGGATAATGGGGATTGGCTCGCCCCAGTAACGCTGGCGGGAGAACACCCAGTCCCGGAGCTTGAAGTTGGTCTTGGGTTCGCCGATGCCCTGCTCTTCCAGCCACTTGATGATAGCGGGGATGGCCTGCTTGACCGTCATGCCATTGAGGAATCCGGAGTTGACCATGATTCCGGTGTCATCCTTCAGCGTGAAGGCTGCTTCCTCCACATTGCCGCCGGCAACCACCTCGATGATTTCGCAGCCGAAAGCCTTGGCAAACTCCCAGTCCCGGTCGTCGTGGGCAGGCACCGCCATGATGGCGCCGGTGCCGTAGGTTGCCAGTACATAGTCGGAAATGAAAATGGGAATCTGCTTGCCGTTCACCGGGTTGATGCCCATGACACCATCCAGCTTGACACCGGTCTTCTCCTTGTTCAGCTCGGTACGCTCCAGGTCAGACTTGGCGGCAGCAGCGGCCTGATATGCCTTTACAGCGTCCGCATTGTTCAGCTTGTCCATCCACTTGGCAATCAGAGCATGCTCCGGGGACAGCACCATGTAGGTAGCGCCGAACAGGGTGTCCGGCCGGGTGGTATAAACCCGGATCTCGTCGCCCAGGGTGGACCGGAACTTCACTTCGGCACCGTGGCTGCGGCCAATCCAGTTGGTCTGCTGGGCCTTGACCCGGTCAATGAAGTCCAGATCTTCCAGATCATCGATCAGCCGGTCGGCGTACTTGGTAATGCGCAGCATCCACTGGCTTTTTTCCTTCCGGATGACCGGGGCGCCGCAGCGCTCACACACGCCCTCCACCACTTCTTCATTGGCCAGAACACACTTGCAGCTGGTACACCAGTTCACCGGCATCTTGGCCTTATAAGCCAGTCCGTTCTTGTACAGCTGGAGGAAAATCCACTGAGTCCACTTGAAATACTTTGGGTCTGTGGTGTTGATTTCCCGATCCCAGTCAAAGCTGTAGCCCAGGGCCTTCAGCTGGCGGCGGAAATTCTTGATGTTGTTTTCCGTCACAATCCGGGGATGAATGTGGTTCTTGATGGCATAGTTCTCAGTTGGCAGACCAAACGCATCATAGCCCATGGGGAACAGCACATTCTTGCCATCCATCCGCTTCTTCCGGGCAATGATATCCATTGCCGTGTAGGGACGGGGATGACCAACGTGCAGTCCCGCCGCACTGGGGTAAGGGAATTCCACCAGCGCGTAAAACTTCTCCTTCTTGCCGCCATCTTCCGCGGCATACAGCTTTTTCTCTTCCCAGATTTTCTGCCACTTGGCTTCGATATTTGCAAAATCGTAATTCATGGCCAATACACCTTCCTAAATCGAGTTACTCCTCGATGATAATATCTTTCAGATCCACAACCTCAGCATCGGCCCACAGCCGCTCCAGGTCATAGAATTTCCGGGCTTCTTCGGTAAACACATGGACCACAATGGTGCCGTAGTCCAGCAGCTCCCAGGAATTGCCCCGATGTCCCTCCCGGCTCAGCATGGTTTCGCCCAGCTGCTCCAGGGTGTACTCAGCAAAATCGCAGAGGGTTTTTACATGGGTGTTGGAAGTACCGGTGCAGATCAGGAAATAGTCTGCCAGGCTGCTGACATGGTCAATTTTCAGCAGTTTGATGTCCTGCCCCTTCTTGGCATCCAGGGCCTTGGTAACTGCGATGGCAATTTCTTTTGGAGTTCGCATAGTATTCGTTCCTTTCTGGGATGTCTTTTCTATTACAATGGTTGTCGGGCATCCTGACCGGTAAGCCATTCCAGCGCTTCCCGGGACTGGCTGGACACCTCGCTGCCCTGCTGCTTCAGGTGCTCCAGCGTCATTTCCAGACCCAGCCGCAGTGCCCCGTACAGGTCCTGAAACGCCAGCTGCCGCAGCTGCTCCACCCCGGGAAAATCCCGGTTCGGTTCCATATAGTCCGCCACATAAATAATGGTTTCCAAAACATTCATTTCCGCCTTGCCGGTGGTATGGTGGGCAATGGCAGAAACCACCCGTGGATTTTCTCCGAAGATCCGTTCCGCCACCAGCGCCCCGGTAAAGGCATGGAGGGTCTTGGGATATTTCCGGGAAAAATCATCCAGTATTTTACCATAGGCCGCACACAATGTCAATTGCAGGGGGCCGTCCAGCGCCTTGGTAATGTCGTGCAGGATACCGGCCCGGGCCGCGTCTGTTGGGTCAGCGCCCCAGCGCTTGGCAAGCTCCACTGCCGTATCCCGGCATCCCAGCACATGTGCAACCCGGCTGGGCTTGAGCAGGCTCACCACCACCCGTTCCAGCTGCTCCATGGGAAGGTTTTTCCAGTCTGCTGCCGTGTCATACAGACCGTTGCTGAGAATATAGTCCTCCACTCCTTTTGGCAGGAACTCCCCGGCGCAGTGAAACGCCAGCAACCGCCGCAGTTGGGTGGACGAAATGGAATGGACCGGGTTTTCCAGCACAAGGATCCGGTAACCCTTTTCCTCCAAGAGATTTTTCTGTGCCTCAATGGCCTCCCGTTCGCCCTTGTCTCCCCGGTAGGCAACGGCAATGGTCACCTCTCGGGCAATCTGCTCCGCGCGGTGCCAGTTTTCGAAGGATAAAAACATATCTGCGCCCATCAGCAAAAACAGTTCCGCCTGGGGATGTCGCAGTCGCAGCTGGCTCACCGTCTCAAAGGTATAGCTTGGGCCTTCCCGGTCCAGTTCCAGAGACGAGACTTCCATTTTCGGTATGCCCGCAGCGGCAATGCGCAGCATTTCCAGCCGCTGCTCCGGGGTTGCCGAATTGTCGGGAAGATCCTTGTGGGGGGCAATCCGATCCGGGATCAGCAAAAGCTTGTCCAATTTCAGAGTCTCGATTGCCTGGGATGCCGCCAAAATATGCCCGATATGCGGGGGGTTAAACGTGCCGCCATAAATGCCGATTCGTTCCATATCCTTCTCTCCCCTGTTCTTTTATGATGCCTGGTTACTTCTCCCGTTTGCGAAGCTGCCGCTCCCGATCCCGTTCGATGGCCTTTTCAATGGCCTGCTCCCGGAAATATTGATTGCGCTGTTCCCTGGCCTGTCTGGCGGCCTGACGGCGGGCACGGGCTGCCTTGCCCACCGGGTCCGCCTTACTCTTGGGGACCTCCTTGCGCTTGGCCCGGCCGGTCTGATTGCGTTCCTCCTGACATTTCTCGCTGTAGCGATAAATTACGAACTTGGAGCCCACGCAGGATATTCCGTCCGCTCCAGTGGCCTGGCAGATGGCGTCGCTGACCTCCCGGGCGCTCATCAGGGCTGTCTCCAGCACCTTTCCCTTCACCAGTTCCCGGGCTGTCAGAAGCCGGTCCGCTTCCTCTACCACGGCCTGGGTTACGCCGTCCTTACCCACCATCAAAGTGGTTTCCAAGATGTTTGCCTGGGCGCGGAACTCCGCTCTTTGTTTGCTGGTCAGCATAGATTCGCCTCCTTCAGCTTCTGATAAAATGCCTGCAGCGCCTTTGCCCGGTGAGAAACCTGATTCTTTTCTTCCGGGGTCACTTCCGCCAGGGTTTTTCCATAGGGCGGATAATAGAAGATCGGATCATATCCGAAGCCGCCCTCTCCTGCCGGCGCCCGAAGCAATTCACCGTGAACTTCGCCTCTGGCCTGGATGGTCTGCCCGTCCGGCATGACCAGAGTAATGACACAAACGAACTGAGCCTGGCGCTGGCCGTCCGGGACCTGTTCCGTATTTTTCAGCAGCAGCTGGAGCCGACCCCAGTCATCCAGTGATTCATCAAAGCCGTAGCGGGCGGAATACACACCCGGTTCTCCGTTCAGGGCATCTACCGCAATGCCGGAATCATCCGCCAGGGCGGGAAGGCCGGTAGCCTGCATCACCGCATTGGCCTTCAGGAAGGAATTTTCCTCAAAGGTGGTTCCGGTCTCCTCTACATCGATATCCACGCCCAGATCCGATTCCATCACCAGTTCAATATCAAATTTTTCCGTGATCTTGCTGATTTCAATCAGTTTATGCTTGTTTTTACTTGCCAGAACAACTTTCATAACTTCACCTTTCCGTCAAATCAGGGCTTCCACAAAATCTCTGGCCACAAAGGGCATCAGATCGTCCGCCTTCTCGCCCACACCCACAAACTTCACCGGAATCTGCAAGGCATCAGCAACTGCAATCACAATGCCGCCCTTGGCGGTTCCGTCCAGCTTGGTCAAGGCAATGGCGGTCACCCCGGCGATTTCCTTGAACTGCTTGGCCTGAATCAGTCCATTCTGTCCGGTGGTGCCGTCCAGCACCAGCAGCACTTCCTTGGCTGCCTCCGGCAGTTCCCGGTTCACAATCCGGCTGATTTTGTTCAGCTCGTTCATCAGGTTGGTCTTGTTATGCAGTCGGCCAGCGGTATCGATGATCATCACATCCACCGCTTTGGCTTTTGCAGATTGGAT
Organism: Candidatus Faecousia intestinavium; assembly: GCA_018715835.1. GTDB lineage: Bacteria > Bacillota > Clostridia > Oscillospirales > Oscillospiraceae > Faecousia > Faecousia intestinavium. Next base: position 10,235 of record DVKV01000177.1, read on the forward strand.
GCCGTCAAACACCACGGAAGCCGGGTCCGCTCCCTCATGCTGGCGCACAATGGCCGCTCCGGACCGCTCCGCCCAGATTTCCAACTGGTCCGCCGCCGCGGCCCGGAAGGTATCTCCTGCCACCAACAGCACCTTCTTCCCCTGGTCGGTCAGCTGCTTGGCAATCTTGCCAATGGTGGTGGTCTTGCCCACACCGTTCACGCCGATTACCAGCACCACACTGGGAGTTGTGGACAGGTTCAAGGTCGTGTCTCCCACCTCCAGCATGGAAACCAGAATCTCCTTCAGCGCAGTCTTGGCTTCCTCCGTGGTTTTCAGATGCTGCTCCCGAACTGCCTTACGCAGCCGTTCAGTGGCCTTTCCTGCCGTCTCTACGCCCAGATCCGCCAGAATCAGGCTCTCTTCCAATTCGTCGTAAAAGTCGTCGTCAATTTCCGAAAAGCCGGAGAAAACGCTGCCCAGGGTACTGTTCAGAGCATCCCGGGTCTTGCTCAGCCCGGCTTTGATTTTGTCAAAAAATCCCATATTCAATCATTCCTTTCCCTGGGATTATTCCACAATTCCCAGGTATTCTTCCATTTGATTCAGATCCAGCCGCAGCAGTTTGCTGACACCCTGCTCCTGCATGGTTACACCGTAGAGAACATCGGAAGCCTCCATGGTACCCCGGCGGTGGGTGATGACAATAAACTGGGTCTTCTGGCTGAGGTTGTGCAGGTAGTGGGCAAACCGCTCCACGTTCCGGTCGTCCAGAGCCGCGTCAATCTCGTCAAGAATGCAGAACGGCGTGGGCCGGACTTTCAAAATGGCAAAGTACAGGGCTGTGGCCACGAAGGCCTTTTCGCCGCCGGAGAGCAGGGTGATGGTCTTGACCTGCTTTCCGGGAGGCTGAACCCGGATCTCAATGCCGCAGGACAGCGGGTCCTCCGGGTCCTCCAGAATCAGCTGACCCTTGCCGCCGCCGAACATCTCCTCAAAGGTCTGTCCGAAATAGTGGTCAATTTTGGAAAATTCCGAGACAAAAATCGTGGTCATCTCCGCCGTGATATCCCGGATCACGCTTTCCAGTTCCCGCTTGGAATTCAGCACATCGTCCCGCTGCTCCGCCAGGTAGGTATAGCGTTCGTTGATCCGGGCATATTCCTCAATGGCGCCCAGGTTGGGGGTGCCCAAAGCGGAAATCTTTCGCTTCAGTTCCGCCGCCCGACGATTTCCTGCGGCCACATTTTCGATGGTACCCCGATGCTCCGGAGCGGTTCCGGGCGTCAGGCCGTAAGAATCCCACAGTCGGTCAATGATCTGCCGTTCTTCCATGGAGGAGGTCACTTTCTTCTGCTCCAGCAGGGCGCAGGCCCGCTCCATGTTCAGGATGTCCTTGTTCTTTTCCTGAGCCTCCCGCTCCGCCCGGGTTTTGGAAGCCTCGGCTTCCGCGCGGCTTTCCATCGTCTTTTGCATCTGCACGTTCATTTCCGTGCTTTCCAGACGGTTTTCCTCCTGCCGCTGCCGGAGCTGTTCAATCTCCTGTTCCAGCCGGAGATTATCCTCCCGGATGGAAGCCATCAGGGCTTCTTTCTTCTCCCGGTCGCCCTCCATAGCGGTACGAAGGCCCTGCAGGTCTGCAATGTGGGCCAGGGCGGTGGAGCGCTCCGCATCCAGGGCGGCTTCCTCGGTTTTCCGCTGGGTCATGGTTTCGGTGATGGCGTTGGATGCCGCGTCTGCTTCCGTCTGACTGCCTTCCAGCTGGGCCAGTGCCTGCCGGGTCTCAGCCAGCTGCTGGGTGTACACCTGAATTTTCGCCTGCTGGGCAGTATAGCGTTCCCGATCACTGTCGCTGCGCTGGTTCAGAGCATCCCGTTCCTTCTGGGCAGAAGTCTCCGCCTCAACGATGGCATCCAGCAGGATTTCGTACTGCTTTTCCTGTCCCTGCAGGCGCAGCACCTGGTCCTCCGCCTCCCGGAGCTGGTCGTTGGCAGCGCGCATCTGGAAGTCCACCTGGTCACATTGGCGCTGGGCTTCCTGAAGATCTGCTTCCAGTACCAGCTTATCCTGCTGATATTTCTTTTCCTGGGCAGTCAGTTTTTCCAGCTCATTGGCCCGGGACAGAATGCCCGCATCTTTATTTACAGAACCGCCGGTCATGGAACCGCCCGGGTTCATCACCTGACCGTCCAAGGTCACAATCTTAAACCGGTTCCGGTAGCGCTGGGCCATCTGAATGGCGGCGTCCATATCCTGGACGATTACCGTTCGGGCCAGCAGGTTATCCACAACTCCCCGATACCGGGCATCGGTGGTCACCAGCCGGGAGGCAACGCCCACAAATCCCCGGCACTGTTCCAGTCCCGTCTCCTGAAGAGACTTTCCCTGGATGCTGCTCAAAGGCAGGAAGGTGGCCCGTCCGCCGCCAGTCCGTTTCAGGTAGGAAATGGCTGCCTTGCCATCTTGTTCGCTGTCCACCACAATCTGCTGCATGGCAGCGCCCAGGGCGATTTCAATGGCAACCGTGTAGCTGTCCTCTGTGCGGATGAGTCTGGACAGGGGCCCATGAATGTTGCGCAGAGCCCCCCGCTGAGATTCCTGCATAACCATGCGCACCGCTTTGTTGTAGCTCTCAAAGTCCCGCTCCATGGCACGGAACACCCGGGCTTTGGCAGACACCGTATCCAGAGCCTGATTCAGCTGGCGCAGATTCTGTTCCAATTCTTCCCGGCGTTTCTGCCGGGTTTGCTGCCGGAGGGTATAACCGGCAATGGTATTATTCGCCGCTGTCACAGCTTCCTGTGCAGCATTCAGCTGGCGGCGGGTGTTTTCCAGATTGGTCTGGGCTTCGTGATGCCGGACCGCACCGGAAGCCAGATCTCCGTCCAGCTGTTCCAGTCGTTCCCGGGTCTGAACCATGCTCTCTTCCAGGCCCCGGACATCCGCCTGCCGGCCTGCAATGTCCGCAGCCAGAGAAGACTCTTTCCCCCGCAGTTCCAGAAACTGCCGGGTCATGCCCTGGGCATTGGTGGTCATGGCTGTCAGCTCCTGCTGAAGCTGATCCAATTCCTTCCGCTTCTGAGCAAGAGCGGTTTCAATTTCGGCAATCCGGGCGTTGGTCTGATCAATCTGAGCTACAATGCCCCCGCTGCGATCCTCCTGGCCCTTCAGTTCCTCCTCAATCCGGGAGAGGTTGGACAGATTGTTCTCCACATTTCCCTGGAGAACCGCCATCTGCCCCTCCAGCTGCTGATGGGTAGCGCTGAGCATATTTACCTTCAGCCGGACGGTTTCCAGATCCCCATCCCGGGTGCGCAGCGTCTGCGCCAGTTCCTCCGCCTGGCGGTAAAGAGAATCCAGGTCGTCATGGGCCTGCTGCAGCACAAAGGATGCCGAGGCATAGTCCTCTTCCGCCTTTTTTGCCGCGGCAGAGAGCTTCTCCAGAGTATCCAGCCAGACGGCCACTTCTACCCCTTTCAGTTCCTCTTTCAGTTCCAGGTACTGTTTTGCCTTCTCCGACTGCACCTTCAGCGGTTCCAGCTGCAATTCCAGCTCAGATACCTTGTCCCCGATGCGCAGCAGATTGTCCTGGGTATTCTCCAACTTCCGTTCGGTTTCCTCTTTCCGGTGACGATACTTGGAGATGCCCGCCGCTTCCTCAAAGATTTCCCGGCGGTCTCCGCTTTTCAGGGAGAGGATCTCATCAATTCTGCCCTGGCCGATGTTGGAGTAGCCCTCCCGGCCCAGACCGGTGTCCATGAACAGCTCATGGATATCCTTCAGACGGGCGGACTGTTTGTTGATATAGAATTCGCTGTCCCCGGAGCGGTAAAACCGCCGGGTCACCATCACTTCATCCGCATCATAGGCCAGAGCACGGTCGGCGTTGTCCAGCGTCAGGGTTGCCTCCGCAAAGCCCACCGCCGCGCGCTTCTGGGTACCGCCGAAGATCACATCCTCCATTTTGGCTCCCCGGAGGGTCTTGGTACTCTGCTCACCCATGACCCACAAAATAGCGTCGGAAATGTTGGACTTTCCGGAGCCGTTGGGGCCGACGATGGCCGTAATGTCCGCACCGAAGCGAATCAGGGTCTTGTCCGGAAAGGACTTGAAGCCCTGCAGTTCCAAAGATTTTAAGTACACAGCATAACCTCTTGCGAAATCATAATAATTCAGTTTATTATATTCCAATTTCCCGGCAATTGCAAGGATTTCTTTCCCCATCTGCGTCCTTTTCCAAGAAAGAAGACGCCTCCCGGCAAATCGGGAGACGTCTTCTTTTCGGGTTTTCTGTTTTATTTTCCGGGCCGCCCTATTTTCCCGGCTACTTTTCGGAGC
>DVKV01000178.1 GCA_018715835.1 Candidatus Faecousia intestinavium
CACGGTATCCATATTGACCACCTGCCGGAGGTTCTCCTCCGGCAGATTCAGTTCGTAGCCATAATTATAAGGCTCCAGCCCTGGCAGTAGGTAGTCAAAAGCCCCGGCAATGCGGCTGCCATCCATGGCCAGCCACAGCTTCATGACACCGTTACGGAGCATTTCCCGCACGTCCTCCGGCGCATCCAAGTAAAACCACTCCTTCCGGGGCATGGCTTCCCGGACCTGCCGGAGCAGAGCCAGAAATGGTTCCGTATCCTCTGGAATCGCTTTTCGGATCTCCAGTGTCATCTGCTCCTCCTACTGAGCCAGCTGAATATAACTGCTGACGCAGTAAAGCGTCTGTCCGTTATACTCCACCCGGGACCAGCCCACGTCCTCGTTGATGCCCGTACGAGTGACAATATCACCGCCGTAGATGGTGGCCACCACCTGGGAATCCGGGTGTTCCACGCTGGGCAGCGTCCGCAGGTTCACCTCTTCCTTGGGAGTGACCTGCTCATTGACTTCCACGAACTGGGTCTGAATCACATAATCCTCTCCGGTAGCCTGGGTCTGCTCTACTTCATCCGTCCGCTCCAAGTAACTGGAAACCGCATAGCAGGTCATACCGTTATACTCCAGTTTGGACCAGCCGTTGTCACTGATTCCCACCCTGGTCGCCACGTCCCCGCTGTTCAGCTGTCCCACGATTTCCGCATCCTCATGCTCCACGCTGGGAAGCTTGCGCAGGTTGACCACGTCCTTGGCGGTAACCTCCTCGTTCACCTCCGTAAACTCAGTTTGAATACCGTCACCGTCCGGATCTGAGAATTCGGTCGTCTCCCCTTCCCCAGTGCCATCCAGATCCGTGGTCAGGTAGCTGGATACCGCATAATAGGTCTCTCCCTGGTAAATCAGCTTGGACCACCCGCTGGAGCTGATCCCAATCCGCTGGGCAACTTCTCCATTCTGCAGGGTATACAGCACCTGGCTGTCTTCCCCCTGGCTGGGTGCGCTGCGCAGGTTGGTGGACTCCTTGGCCGTTACCTGTTCATTCACCTGGGTGAAGCTCATCAGCACTTCCACATCCGGCTCCACTTCCTGAGGCGGTACCTCGCTCTTGGCCGGCTCCACGCCGTCATAGCCGAAATAGGCGATGTTCAAGTCCACCGGCTGGGAAATCCCCGGCACTGTTCCCTCTTGGGTGTACTGCCAGATATGGTGGCCATCGCTGTAGCTGGACTGAAATCCCTCGGAGTTGAAATCCGTTCCGGGGTACTGGGCCACCCAAATTTTGTACTTTTTAGCAATGCGGGAGGTTTCCCACTGTGCGTCGTTCTCCAGCTCGTTCTTAGAACCGTAGAACATTCCCTCGTAGCCCAGCTTCTCAATGGTTTTCAGAAATGCCAGAGCTATGTCCGTCCGTTCCTCTTTGGTCAGCGAATACTGACGGCTCTCCGGGTCGCTGAATCCCTCGCAGTCATAGGCTACAGGGTAGGTAATGGGGTATCCGTCCAGCAAATCCGCTGCCCACCGGGCTTCCTCAATCGCTTCCTCCTCCGTGATGGCAGTGGAGAAAAAATAGGCACCCAGTTTCACCCCGGCTTTGTTGGCCTCCTGAAGATTATATCGGCCGTTCCTCTCCTCGTGGATTTCTCCCTCAGTCATATCACGGTATCCCACCCGGACAATGGCAAAATCGATTCCGGAAGCGGCAACCTCCTGCCAGTCAATGGTTCCCTGGTATCGGGACACGTCCACGCCATAAGTGGTTTCCTCTGTTTCCTTGCTCACGCGTTTGCTGCCGCAGCCTGCCAGATTGAGCAGCAGTGCGAGCATCAGGCCAACACACAGGAATTTATAGAAAAATTTGGTATATCTCATGGTTTCCCACCTTTTCTATCTGTTTTCAATGGGTTTTCCTGAACTACAGAGTACCACAATTTCCGTCTGCTGTCTACCAAATAATTTCTTAACATGAATTTTTCGAAAATGGGTATTTTCTTTTTCCCGGAATTGTTGTACACTGGCAGCGAACACCAAAAAGAAACAGGAGGAAATCACATGAAACGCAGATCCCTCGCCCTATTGCTGTGCCTGATGCTGGTATGTGCCCTGGCAGCGCCCGCTGCCGCTGCCCAGACCGGCACATCGGAAGACATTGTCATTCTCTATACCAACGATGTACACACCTATATCGATGGTCCTCTGAGCTATGACGTGATCTCCGGCATTAAGAAGGAACTGGAAACACAATACGCCCACGTTTTGCTGGTGGATGCCGGTGACCATGTTCAGGGTACCGCTTATGGCTCCATGGACAAGGGTGAAACCATTATTCAGCTGATGAACGCCGCCGGGTATGACCTGGCAACGCTGGGCAATCACGAGTTTGACTATGGCATGGACGGCTGTATGCAGATTGTACAGTGGGCACAATATCCCTATGTCTCCTGCAACTTCTACGAAGAGGTCAACGGCGTTCGGGAAGAGAATGTCCTGCCCTCCTACCAGATTTTCGACTGCGGCACGGAAAAGCTGGCCATTGTAGGCATTACGACCCCGGAGTCCTTCACCAAGTCCACCCCTTCCTACTTCCAGGATGAGTCCGGTAACTACATTTATGGCATTTCCGGCGGAGAAGACGGTTCTGCTCTGTATGCAGATGTTCAGGCTGCCATTGACAGCGCCGTGGCGGAGGGTGCCACCAAGGTCATTGCGCTGGGTCATCTGGGCGATGACCTGTCCTCCCAGCCCTGGACCAGCGCAGAGGTGATTGCCAACGTCTCCGGTCTCAGCGCTTTCATTGACGGCCATTCCCACAGCACCGTGGAGGGGCAGAATGTCACAGACAAGGACGGCAATTCTGTCGTACTGACCCAGACCGGTCAGTACTTTGGGCAGATTGGCATGATGGTGATTTCTGCGGAAACCGGCGAGATTACCACCGGATTCATTGGCAGTGAGGAAATTCTGGAACCCGTAGTGGATGAAAGCGGAAATCCTGTCAAGAATGAAGAAGGAAACGACCAAACTGAAGTCGTGGGTTACCGGCTGGTTTCCGACCTGTACACCGGTGCCGAATGGTGCAGCGATGAAACCGTTGCCGCCATCAAGGACCAGTGGATCGCCAAGATTGGCGAGCAGCTGGGAACCGTCATCGGCTCTACCTCCCTGACTCTGGACAACTACTCCGCCGATGGAACCCGGCTAGTGCGCAGCCAGGAAACCAACACCGGTGACTTTGCAGCAGACGCTCTGTATTACCTGTTTGACAATATGGATATGGACGTGGATGTGGCAATTATGAACGGCGGCGGCATCCGCAATGAGGCTGTCACCGGCGAGATCTCCTACCAGACCTGCAAGACCATCCACACCTTCGGCAACGTGGCCTGCCTGCAGACCATCACCGGTCAGCAGCTGCTGGACGCACTGGAGTGGGGTGCCAGAACCGCCGGTACCGGGGAAGAATGCGGCGGCTTCCTCCAGGTCTCCGGAATCACCTACAAAATTGACACGCAGTGGCCGGACTCCACCCAAAAGGATGAAAAAGGCGTGTGGATCGGCGGCCCCACCGGCGGCTACCGGGTCCATGATGTCAAGGTCTACAACAAAGAGACCAATGCCTGGGACGCACTGGATCTGGAAGCCCATTACAATCTGGCAGGTTACAACTATACTCTGCGGGATCTGGGTGACGGATTCAATATGTTTGACGGTGCGATCAATGTGCTGGACTATGTGATGGAAGACTACATGGTACTGGCCAACTATGTGCAGGCCTTTGAAGGCGGTGTGGTGGAAGCTTCCAACTCTCCTCTGGCTGAGAAATACGAAGGACTTCTGCTGGATTACAGCACGGTTGACGGCTCCGGTCGAATTGTAATGGAAGCCGCTTCCAGGGATACAGAAGAGACTGCTCCTGCAACGCAAACTCCGGATACCACCGGTGCAACTGTTCAGGAAACCGTCGTACAGACTCCCGTGGAGGCGGAGCCTTCCTCCTCTACTCCCATTCTGATTATTGCTTTGGCCAGCTGTGCCGCCTTGGCTGCCTTGGCCTACCTGTTCCAGAAAAAAGAACACTGATCCATAACAGGCAAGCGCCCCGATTCTCAAGAATCGGGGCGCCTTTTCTATACAATTTCTTGTTCCAGATTCCGGAAAAAATCCGAATCAAAAAACTGTGGGAGATCTATTTCCAATCCATCACAGATTTTCTGGATGGTTGACACCGTCAAGGAGTTGTTCCTTCCACACATCAGGTTGTTCAGCGTGGACTGGGTGATTCCACACAATGCGCACAAGCCGCTTACCGTCAGACCGTGCGTGTCACAAAGCTCCAGAATTCGAAGGCGCAATGCTTCCTTTGAGCGCATAACACTTCCCCCTTTTCAAGTTTTCTGTCAGGGATAGGATCCAGGCGTATGGAGAAACTACCCACAGAGGTGATACCGATGGAAAAACGCGCCATTTTAAAAATGGCCATGGCCGGAATTGGCGCCGGAGCGGTTACCGGACTGTTTGGAGCAGGCGGCGGAATGGTTTTGGTTCCCCTGTTGACCATGCTGACTTCCGTGGACGATCAGAAAATCTTTCCCTCTTCCATAGCCATCATTTTGCCAATCTGCATTGTCTCCATTCTGGTCACATCAGCAATTCGGACGGTGGACTGGCAGCAAGCCCTCCCCTATCTGATCGGCAGCGCCGCAGGCGGGGTAATGGCCGGAAAATGGGGCCGCAAAGTGCCCGTCACCTGGCTGCACCGGGGGCTCGGGATTCTGATCCTGTGGGGAGGATATCGATACCTATGTTAGAAGGTTTTATTCCGGCGCTGATTGTGGGCATCACACTGGGTTTCCTGTCCGGATTGGGCATTGGAGGAGGCAGCCTTCTGATCCTCTGGCTCACCATGGTCCTGGGCATGGATCACAACACCGCCCGTGGAATCAATCTGCTGTTTTTTCTGCCCACCGCTTCCATCGCCTGCTGGCTGCAATGGCGGTCCAAATCCATTCACTTTCGTCCCCTTCTCCCCGCAATTGTGGGCGGATGCCTGACCGCAGCTATTCTGTCCCGAATCGGAATGCAGTTGGATCTGGCAGTTATCCGCAAACTGTTCGGCGGCCTTTTGATTCTGACAGGCCTGCGGGAATTGCTCTACAAGCCCAGGAAAAGGAGCTGAAATCCGTCACCGGCGGCGAAACGCCAAATACCCCTCCAAAATCAAAGTCGCCGCCACAGCGTCCACAGTGTCTTTTCTTTTTTTCCCGTGGTAATTGTGCTGGGAGAGTATGCTGTGAGCCTCCACCGTGGTACGACGTTCATCCCACATCACCACAGGGACGCCAGCAGCCTGCTCCAGTTCCTGGGCAAACTCCCGGCACAGCTGCGCCCGGCTGCCTTCGCTGCCATCCATATTCCGGGGAAGTCCCACCACGATCTCCCCCACTTCCTGTTCCTTTACCATGCGGACAATATCCGCGATCGCCTTTTCCCGGTTCCGGCTGGGCACCACCGTGGCAGAGCCCGCCAGCGTGCATAGAAGATCCGATACCGCCACACCGGTTCTGGCATCTCCGAAGTCTACTCCCATAATCCGCATTGTTTTCCTCCTGGCTGTCTGTTCTTGTGTTATTATATCGTATTTATTCCGCTTTGTCATTAGTTTTACGGAATTTTCCTAAACAATTTGTCCCCTTCTGCACAGAAGGGGACAAAAGGGGACAAAAACGTTCTTACATCAGCCATTGGCGCAGCCGGGAAAGCCAGCTCCACTCCTCCAGATCCGAAGCATAGACATATCCGGTTTTCCCATCCATCTTCACAGCATACCACAAGCTGCCCTGGGTGTTTCGGAAGCTTCCGGTTACCGTCAATTCCTCCCCCGGCTCCAAGGTAGCCCAGTTCAGGGAGCGGGCGTCGGTCTGATTGCTGCAAGGCAGACTCATCCACTGGGTTTCCCGCAGTACCCGCATGGATTTCCCCAGTAGGAAGGAATCCTCCTCGGTACAGCTTCGCAAGTACGTTTCCGGCTGTACCTTTCGGGAATTGGCCAGGGCATAATCCACAGCATCGGGATTTTCATAAAGGGTGTACATCCACTGCCGCAGTTTCTGCCGGTCAATGGTCAGCGTCCCTACAAAGTTCTCCGTTTCAAACGTATCAAAAGCCGTGTCATAAACTGTATAAATCAGCCTGCGGAACTCCCAGTTCTCTCCCCCGCCTACCAAAAGGCAGCCGGCAGACCAGACACCTTTCCCTGCTACATGGTTGCTGGTACGGGTATGCACATTGATCTCCGTGGCCCTGGAGGGGACAAAACCCCCGGGAATCATGTAAACAGCATTGACCTTCGGATCGGTATACTCTGTCCGGACATGTAATGCCTCATACTGTCCCCGGTGGTAAACGGAATACAGCTGGTACGTTCCGTCACATACTGTGGCGGGTCCCACCTCCCCCACCTCCGGCAATGACCAGGAGCCGTAAGCCAGGGGTTTATCAGGAAGTGTACTGCAATTATCATTGAAGTAGATCATTCGGGGATTTCCGTTTTCATCCAGCTTGATGACCAGGCACACACCGCTGACCCGATAATACGTCAGGTCCGCCAGCACATCGTCGTTCATGTTGTCGGAGCAGCCATCAAACAGGAACACTGCTGCGAAACCACCCTGGAGGGCGTTTTGGATCATGGAGTCCGTGCGGATGTAGTAATCCACCATCATCTCGACATACTCCCGCCGCTCCGGGTCCCGGATCCAGATGCTCAGATCCTTCTGGAATCCGTCACCGGCCTCATAACCCTCCGCCGCAGGAACAGCAGGCAGCAGTATAATGCAAAGGGACAAAAGGCAAAGCCATCGCCGAAGGGAAGAAAGCATAGTATAACCTCATTCTGGTATTGGTAAAAATGTTAATATTTCGGTAATATTTTGAAAATTAACCAACCTTTTCTTTTAAGGTTGACGGATTTCCAAATTTCAGCTACAATACTGTCATCTCTAAAAAGGAGGAAATTCAAAATGGTAAATGTATTGGTCGTTTATTACTCCCGGAAGGGGGAAAATTATATGCCCGGAGGCGTACAGGTTCTGGAAAAAGGAAACACCGCCTATGCGGCGGAATTTATCCGGGATGCCCTGGATGCCGACCTGTTTGAAATTCAGCCGGTGAAGGCCTACCCTGCCGGATATCAGGATTGCTGCAAAGAAGCCGCCGCCGAGGCCCGGACCCATTCCCGGCCGGAATTGGCGGAATACCCGGCAGATCTGAGTTCCTATGACACCATTTTTGTGTGCTATCCCAACTGGTGCGGCACAGCACCCATGTGCGTGTTCACCTTCCTGGAGCACTATGACCTGAAAGGCAAGAAGATTGTTCCCGTTTGCACCAACGAAGGCAGCGGCCTGGCAAACTCGGAACTGGACATCGCCAAGAGCTGCCCCGGAGCACAGCTCGTGCCCGGACTTTCCGTCCGTGGCCATCAGGTCAAGGACAGCGCCCAGTCAATCGTGGACTGGGCCAGAAAGCAGATGTTGTAAATCTCACCCCCAGAGTCAAACGGCTCTGGGGGGATTTTTGTCTTTCAGGCCCCGAAAAAGGTGAGCTGGCTGTCCGTCACACCGGAAAAATCCTCCAGATCCTTCCGGCCAATCAGATAGGCTCCCATCTGCTCCAATTCCCGGGAAGCCAAAGAGCCATCCCGGAAACACAGCACCGGACTCCATCCGAATCGGAGATTCTTCACCGTGCCATCCCAGGTGCCCCCCCGTTCCAGTTCCGCCTGGGCCACAAAAACCATCTGACCCAGAGCGTGGATGCAGCGATTACGGCTCAGCGCCCGCTGGCTGGTAAAAGGCTCCTCAAAGCCGCTCTCACTGAGGTAAAGAATGCTTTCCCGCTTCGGATGACTGGAAAGTTCATCAGCCACGAAGGAAATAACCTGCCCCCCGGCTGCCAGGCAAGCCTCCTGTGCCGTCCGGTCCGCCCCACGGGCATTCCCGGAAACCAGCGCAAATCCCTTTTCCGCTGCGTACCGGCCCACGGCGGCGGCAAATTCCCGATTTCTGTCCTTCAGATCCCGGCTCCCCACCAATGCAATCCCCGGGGTATGGAGAATGTCCAGATTTCCCTTTGCCCAGAGGCATCCAGGGCTGTCCAGTCCCAGGCGCTGCCGCAGAATCAGCGGATAGTCCGGACTCACCCGGGTAATAGGAACGCACCCGGCCTTCTCACCCCGAATCAGGTATCGCCGCAGCAAATCTGTTTCCCCCAGCAGTCCAGCAATCCTCTGAGAAAATCCGGTGTCATATCCCAGGGCCGCAATATCCTGGCAGGTCAAATCTCCAGGACGGACTGTCCAATCCCGCCCGGTCACCCGGGCTGCCAGGGTACGCAGCTGGGCCGTGGTCAGAATTTTTCGATCCGGATTTCCAAAATGGCAGGACAGGAGGAGGAATCCCTCTTCCCCGGAAGTCAACGGAACCTCCGCTTGGGGGGCGCCGGTGTCTTCACCACTTCCGGCGTCAGTGTTCCGTCCTGCCCCAGGCACATGGGGGCAACGGTGAATCCGCAGAATTTGCAGATTTCGTCCAGCTTGGCTTTCTCAGGAAAATTGCTCACCAGGCTCCAGGCCACGCCCTTGCGCCGGGCTCGACCGGTCCGTCCGATTCTGTGAACGTAGTATTCATTTTCCTCGGGAATGTCGTAGTTGATGACACAGTCCACATCGTCCACATCGATTCCCCGGGAGGCAATATCCGTGGCAATCAGGATCGGAAGCTTTCCTTCCCGATACCGCTGCATGGTCTTCTCCCGCTGGCTCTGGCGGATGTCTCCATGAAGGCAGTCGCAGTCCAGGCCGGAGCGCTGCAGTTCCTCCGTCAGACGCTGGCACATATGCTTGGTGTTACAGAAAATCATAACCCGTTCATATCCCTGGGTGCGGATCAGCCGCAGCGTAGTCTCCGCCTTTTCCAGGGGTGTGCAGGTCAGACTGAACTGGTCGATGTCCGGCCGGTCCTCCTGCTTGGGCTCCACGGTAATTTCCACTTCATCCCGCTGGTACATCCAGGAAACCGTCATCACCTCCTGGGAAATGGTGGCGGAAAACAGTCCCAGATTCCGGCGGTTCTTGATTTTTTCAATGATCCTGGTCACATCCTTGAAAAAGCCCATATCCAGCATCCGGTCCGCCTCGTCCAGGACAACGGTCTGGATGCTGTCCAAGCGGATGGTTTTCCGGTTATAATGGTCCATCAGCCGTCCCGGAGTGGCCACCACGATCTGAGGTTTGCGCTCCAGCTGCTTGATCTGTCCGCCGATTCCCGCGCCGCCGTACAGCACCGCCACCCGAATTCCCTGAAAATAGGTCAGAAGGCCCCTCAGCTCATCGCCGATTTGCAGGGCAAGCTCCCGGGTGGGTGCCAGAATCAGGCCCTGGACCGTCTCCTGCTCCGGATCAATATGCTCAATCATAGGAATGCCAAAGGCAAAGGTCTTGCCCGTTCCCGTCGGTGCTTTGGCAATCACATCCCGCCATTGCAGGAAATACGGGATTGCCTCTGCCTGAATGGTGGTAGGGTATCCGTATCCCTTTTTCTCCAGTGCCTTCAGCATGGCGGGGGACAAGCCAAGACTTTCAAATGTTGCTTCCATATCGTTCTTTCCTCTTTTTGTCATCTATGAATAGGGTCATTGTAACATTTTTTCCACCGATTTGCAACCACTTCCCCT
>DVKV01000179.1 GCA_018715835.1 Candidatus Faecousia intestinavium
TGTCGAATTGGCCGGATTCATGTTGTTTCCTCCTGTTGATCCAAAATCTCAGCGGTCATGCTTCCATCACTGACCCGAATGCGTACCCGGTCCCCTGCTTTTACCTGACCTGCAGAACGCACAATTTCTCCCGACTCCGTCTGTGTAACCGAGTAGCCCCGGGTCAGAACTTTCAGCGGGCTCATGGCATCCAATTTGGAAACCGCCGCAATGTAACGCTGCTGTTTCTGGGCAACACTTTGGTTCTGGGCAGCTGCCAGACGATTTTTCAGGAACTCCATGTTTTTTCTCTGCTGGGCAATATACGCTCCAGGATCCTGCAGCACCGAAGCACAAGCAAGCGCATTCAGATGCTGGCGGGCTGCTTTCAGCTGTCGGGAAAGATTGCCGGCCATTGCCGAAGTCATCTGGTCCAAGCTCTGCCGCAGGCCATCCTGGTCCGGAACCGCCAGTTCTGCCGCATTGGATGGGGTTGCCGCGCGCAGATCCGCTACGAAATCGGAAATTGTCACATCGGGCTCATGACCCACAGCGGAGATTACAGGAATCTCAGACTCATAGATCGCATACGCCACCGGCTCTTCATTGAACGCCCACAGATCCTCCATGGAGCCGCCGCCCCGGCCAACAATCAAAACATCTGCCAAATGGTAGTAATTGGCATAACGGATGGCCGCGGCAATTTCCTGGGATGCCCCCGCGCCCTGCACCCGTACAGGGAACAACCGAACCCGGGTCAGGGGATACCGCTTTCCCAGAATTCGGAGCATATCATGAATCGCTGCGCCGGCGGAACTGGTTACGATGCCAATGGTTCCCGGATATCTGGGAATCGGCTTTTTATGCGACGGGTCGAAAAGTCCCTGTGCTTCCAGTTTCTTTTTCATCTGCTCAAAGGCAGCGTAGAGGTCCCCCACCCCATCCATTGCCAGCGCTGTGCAGTAGAGCTGATAAGCACCATCCCGGGGGAAAACAGATACCCGGCCCATGGCCAAAATCTTCATCCCGTTTTCCGGACGGAACCGAAGCCGGGCGGCATTTCCTTTGAAAAGGACGCACCGAAGGGCACTGGCTTCATCCTTCAGGGTAAAATAATGATGTCCGGAGGGATAAAGCTTGTAATTGCTGATTTCCCCCCGGACAGCCACCTGGTTCAGCAAGGGATCTGTGTCCATCTTTCCACGGATGTATTCATTCAGTTGGGTAATGGACAGAACTGTCTGGCCCATATTATTCCTCCGCCATGCGTTTTGTCAAAACTGCCACGCCCATTGCATTGTCCGTTGCGTATTGGGTCGGTGAAAAAACCGGATTCAGCGGGGCCACTTCTCTGCGGAGCATGGTGTTGGACGCCACGCCTCCGGAAAAGACCACTTCCAGTCCGGGATAGGCGTTTAGGGCCTGCCGGGTTGCCTGGGTCACCGCATAGCAAATGCTCTTGAGTGCGTAGGACGCCGTCTCCGCCGGAGCATGAGCCTGCTGATCATACTGCTGAACTTTATTCTGAACGCCGGACAGGGAAAAAGTCATGTTCTGGCATTTGACCCGGAAGAAATCTCCGTTCTCCCCTTCGCGGCTCAGTTCATCCAGATACTTTCCGGATGGAAAGGGCAGCTTCAGCAGATGTCCGGTGCGGTCAATCAGCTGACCGGCAGAAATATCAGTGGTTCCACCGATTTTGGTACAGCTGACGTTTTTCCCCATTGGTTCCACCAGCAGCAGTTCCGTGGTTCCCCCGGACAAATGCCACGCCAGGTGCGGCTGATCCATCAGATCCATTCTCTCCGCCCCCCAGAGCGCCGCAGCCACATGGCCTTGCTGATGGGACACTTCAATCAACGGAACATGCAGACTGTCTGCCAGCAGTTTGCCATGGGAATACCCCACCATAAAGCAGGGCATATAACTTCCCTCCACCGCCCTGGGTCTGGTGCTGACGCCAACCGCTGTGATGGGATCTGCTCCCATTATACGGGAAAACAGCCTGCCGGAAAGCTCCGGCAGGCTTTTGATATGGGCAAAAACAGCATCCGACTGACGCAAGCCAAGCTCACCGGGCTTTACCGGCAGAAGTTTGGAGCAGTTCTCTCCGGTTGTGCCATCCCAGAAGGCAATGGACGTGGTGTAATTACTGGTATCAATTCCAATAACACTCATACTTCATCCTTTTTGTCCTGCGCAGGCAGACTGCGAACAAAGCTGCCCAAGATACCGTTCACGAAAGAGCCGGTATCATCCCCGTCATACTTCTTGGCCAAGCGGACGGCTTCTGAAACAGCGACTCCAGTGGGAACATCCTCCACGTACAGAATCTCAAAAATGGCCAGCTGCAAAATGCACCGGGTCAACCGGGAAATCCGGCTGATATCCCAGCCGATGGCGAACTTGCGGATCTGGTCGTTCAGTTCCTCTTCCCGATTGGCAACCCCGGACACCACGGTATCCAGATAGAGGATCTGTCCGCGGGTGGGGCGCTCGGCATATACGTCATTCTCCGCGCCCAGATTCTTATAATAGGCTTTGTCCAGGCGTGTAGAAACCACCTGATCCGGTTCTTCGCCGGTAAACTCCCGGCCATAAATTAAATGTACTGCCAGTTCTCTGGCGTTGCCTCTTGTCATAACACCAACCTTACTTGCGGACAATTCCGCAAACGGTTACGCTGACATCCGCTACCGTCACACCGGTAATGGCTTCCACCGCATTGGAAATGGCATTCTGTACGTCAGAGGCCACCTTCACAACGCTCTCGCCGTACTTAATCAGCACATTGCAGCCAATGGTCAATGTATTGTCCTCCGCGATGGCAATGCGCATACCCTTGCCCCAGCTTTTCTTTCCGATAATCTCAGCGCCACCCTTTGCAACGCCCTCTACTTCCGTCAGCGCATGCTCCGCAATGGTAGCAATGACATCCTCCGAAATCATTACACTTCCATT
>DVKV01000180.1 GCA_018715835.1 Candidatus Faecousia intestinavium
GCCTACGACTCCAATTTCCGGAACGATTCCCAGATTCCCCCGGTCCCTGACCCGGATGTTTCCCACGATTCCCCGGCCACGAAGGTTCCGCCGGAACACCGCAAGAAAGCCTCTCCCTACGAAAACTCCCCCTATGAAAACTGGGGCAGCAAGGTCCGGGAGGAAAATACTTATCAGCCCCAATCTCAGCCCCCGGAAAGGCCTCCCAGGAAAAATGCTTCCGGGCGGGGCCGCAGATTTCTGGCAATTGTTCTGACCGTGGCCCTGGTGGCTGCGGGATGCTGGATTACCGCCTCCTCCGTGAACCGGCGCTGGGAAGCCAGGACCGCCGCCCTGGAGGATTCCCTGACCCAGCAGATTCAGGATCTGCAGGAGCAGCTTGACAATCAAACCGTTGCCGTTCAGCCCGGGATTTCCTCCCAGCCTCTGCCGGAGGACGGTTCTTCCCTGACCCCCAGCCAACTGTACGCTGCCAACGTGGACTCCGTTGTGGCCATTTCCAGCACGGTAGAAACCTCAGACTACTATTATGGCTCCGGAGAAGCCACCTCCACCGGTTCCGGCTTCCTGTTCTCCCAGGATGGATATGTGGTGACCAACTATCATGTGGTGGAAGGTGCCAGCACTGTGGATGTGGCCATGTACGACGGAAGCGAGTACCCCGCACAGGTGGTTGGCTATGACGCCACCAACGACATTGCCGTTCTGAAAATTGACGGGGAAAACCTTCCCGCCGCCTCCATCGGCCAGAGCGGTTCTTTGTCCATCGGTGACATGGTAGTCGCCATCGGCAATCCTCTGGGCCAGCTGGCCGCCACCCAGACCGTTGGCTATGTCAGCGGCATCAACCGGGAGGTCGCCACAGACAGTACCATTCTGAGCATGATCCAGACTGACGCTGCCATCAACCCCGGCAACTCCGGCGGTCCCCTGTTTAATATGTACGGCCAGGTCATCGGCATCACCACCGCCAAATATTCCGGAATGACTAACTCCGGCGCTTCCATTGAAGGCATCGGCTTTGCCATTCCCATTGACGATGTGATGCCCATCATCAACGATCTGATCTCCTATGGCTACGTCACCGGCGCCTACATCGGTGTGACGGTTCAGAACACCGATGCGGATTCCGCCGCCATGTTCGGCCTGCCCACCGGCGCCTACGTCCTGGAAGTGGTGGAAGGCGGCAGTGCGGACCGGGCCGGCATTCAGGTCAAGGACATTATCATCGACCTGGGCGGCAACACCGTTTCCAACGTCACGGAACTGACCCGGGCTCTGCGAAAATTCCAGGCCGGAGACACCACCACCGTCACGGTGATCCGAAGCGGCAAGGAGATTACCCTGGATATCACCCTGGATGAAAAGCCCCAGGAACTACCCGAAGAAACCCAGCCGGCGCCTGACGACGGCGGCTACAGCTCGGACCCCTTCTCTGATTGGTTCAGCTGGTATTTCGGTTCTTGACTTTCGGGATCATCTGTTCCCCACGGCGCACCGCAACTGCGCGGTGCGCCGTCCTTTCGGCAGATTGGGCAGGAAAGAATAATTCTGCCAGAAATTACATAACCTGTCGTCAGAGAATCTTATCTGATTGAATTCTTTCCCTGTAAACAGGAGGCATACCCATGTTGAAAAAAAAGCGACGATCTTCCCCGGCCCGGAAGGCGATGAAACTGCTCTGTTTTTTGCTGGGCCTGATTCTGGTGATCATGCTGGGCACCACCTTGTTTTTCCAGTACCAGCTGGGAATCCTGCCGGAGGACGGGCTGGGAATCACCGAACTGTTCTCCGGGGACAGCCTGAAAGGGCTGCTGAGCCTGTCCATGCCTGACTGGGTGGACGGTCTTGCCGGAGGCCACGAAGAGGGACTGATCGGAGGAAGCGGCAGCAGCATTGTCAACATTCTCCTGATTGGTCAGGATGCTCGGGAGAACGAAGAACGTGCTCGCTCCGACTCCATGATTCTATGTACGTTCAACAAGAAAACCAAGCAGCTGACCATGACCTCTATCCTCCGGGATCTGTATGTTTCCATTCCTGGTTACGGTTCCAACCGGATCAATGCTGCCTATGCCTGGGGCGGCGGTGAGCTGCTGAAACAGACTCTGGAGGAAAACTTCCACCTGTATATCAACGGCACTGTGGAAGTAGATTTTGAACAATTCCCCCAGATTATCGATCTGCTGGGCGGCGTCGAAATTGAACTGCGTCAGGACGAAGCCAATCTGATTAATGAAGAAACCGGAAGCAATCTGAGTGCAGGCGTTCAGCTGCTCACCGGAGATCAGGCGCTGTGCTACTCCCGGATCCGGAAGCTGGACGCCAACGGCGACTTCAGCCGTACCGCCCGGCAGCGAAAGGTAATGTCCGCCATTCTCAGCGCTTACCGCAGTTCCGGACTGACTACCATGCTCTCCCTGACCAAATCTCTTCTGCCCATGGTCACCACGGATATGGGAAATCTGGAGATTCTGATGCTGGCAGCTGAGGTATTTCCGGCACTGTCCGGTGCAGAAATCCGCAGCCAGTATATCCCCGCTGAGGGAATGTACTCCGGTCAGATGATCGACGGAATGGCCGTCCTGGTTCCCGATACTCAGGCAGTTCAGCAGATGCTGGAGCAGACTTTGCTTGGCGAATGAGAACAGAATTTCCACAAGATAATTTGCCTGGAAAGGCTTTCATAAAAAGGAAATAATTTCCTTTTTATGTT
>DVKV01000181.1 GCA_018715835.1 Candidatus Faecousia intestinavium
CGACATTTTCCCCTTTGACTATATTCCCGATGACATGAATGCCCGGATGGCCCACACCAATCGCCTGATGCAGCTGTTTCGTACCAAGCTGATGAAATGCGGTTACCGGCCCTGGATGGAGTGTGACAAGATCAATTGGAAAAAGCGGATTGGCTATCTGTTTTACCAGGGAAAGGCGATGTTTGCTGACTCCGGGGAACTGACCCGGCGGTTTGACGCACTGGCAAAGGCGCCCGGAAAGACCGAGGTGCTCACCCGGCAGGATGGCATTTCCAATCGGGAGTTTTACAATGCAGAGTGGTTCTCTGAATTTATAGAGGCTCCTTTTGAAGATGACCGATTCGTCATTCCCAAGGCCTATGACGCCATTCTCACCGCACAGTACGGGGACTACATGCAGCCCCCACCGGAGAATGAGCGGGAAAACCGGCATCAGATCTTCCGGGTGGAGTTTGACGCCTGAGACGTCAGCGGGGGAACACCATGAAACGTATTTTGTTTGTTACCAATTACCCTTCTCCCTATCGGGTGAATTTCTTCGACGAATTGGGAAAGCATCTGGACGTGACAGTGCTGTTTTCCGACCGGATTGAGAACAAGACCCATCGGGATGCCCGGTGGTATGTGGAGCAGGAAGGAAATTTCCAATCCATCCAGCTGAAGACCCGGGTGCTGTCCCTGGGGGGGAAGGACTTGTGCCTGGACGTGTGCCAATGGCTTTCCAAACCCTGGGACGCCATTGTGATCTGCGGATATTCCGGCCCCACGGTGATGCTGGCCATCGGCTATCTGAAAATCCGGGGCATTCCTTTCTACATGGAGGTGGACGGGGGCTTGATTCGCCCGGACTCTCCGGCAAAGTATCGCTTCAAGCGCAGTCTGGTCAGCGCCGCTTCCTGGTGGATCAGCAGCGGCAGCCACACCACCGACTACCTGTGCCATTACGGCGCCCGGCGGGAGCGGGTATTCGACTATCCCTTCACGTCATTGTGGCAGCGGGAAATTCCCTCCCGGATTCCCAGCCTGGAAGAGAAGAAAGCCCTCCGCCGGGAACTGGGAATGACGGAGGAAAAGATTGTTCTGTATGTTGGACGGTTTACCCGGGAGAAGGGAATGGATGCCTTGCTGCAGGCAGCGGCAGAGTTGGATGAGAATACCGGCGTTTACTTTGTGGGCGGAGAACCGGAGGAGCGTCACCGAGATTTTGTGAACGCTCATGGGCTGAATCATGTCCACTTTGTGGAATTCAAGAAGAAAGAGGATCTGGCTGCCTATTATCAGGCGGCGGATCTGTTTGTACTGCCTACCCACAGCGACGTGTGGGGCCTGGTAATTAACGAAGCCATGGCCTGCGGCCTGCCGGTGATTACCACCGACCGGTGCGTGGCGGGTCTGGAACTGGTGGAAGATGGGGTCAACGGATATCTGGTGCCGGTGGAGGATATTCCGGCTTTGACTCGGGCCATTGAGACGGTATTTGCCGGGGACTTTCGGCAGATGGGGGCGGCTGCTCTGGAAAAAATCCGGCCCTATACCATGGAGAACATGGTCCGGGCGCATCTGGATATTTGGGAAGGCGGGAAATGACCATGCGGATACTATATGCGGTGACCACCTGCTCGGACAAAACATACCGGCGGCTGTTTGAGCATGTGCCGGTGAAGCCTGCCTTTCAGTCCCAGAAGTATCATCGCCTGCTGATTGAGGGCCTGGCGGCTCGGGCAAAGGTGGACGTGATTGCCAATCCCCCGGTAAATCGGAATGTCCTGAGCCGGGGAGTGGTCCGTCTGCCTCGGGAGGAGGAAGGCGGTGCGGTCTACCGGAATCTGCCGGCCATCCGAAATCCCCTGGCCAAGGCCATTGTGGTTGGACTGGGCACTTTTTTCCAGGCGCTGGCTCTGGGGGGCAGGGACACCGCCGTGGTGGTGGACGTGCTGAACCGGATGACAGCCCTGTCGGCCCTGCTGGCGGCCCGACTCCGGGGCAGGCCTTGCGTGGGTATCGTTACCGACATGCCTGATCTGCTGTCGGGAAGCCGCCTTTCCAAGAAGATATCCAATTTTGTCATAGCCCACTGTACTTCCTATGTGCTGCTGACCCAGGCCATGAACGACGCCTTGAATCCGAAGGGAAAACCCTATGTGATTCTGGAAGGACACGCGGACATCACCATGGAGCAGAAAAAACCGGATCTTTCCGGGAAAGAAAAGCCCCGGGTGTGTCTCTACGCCGGAGGGGTCAGCCGGGAATATGGCCTGGCGGATCTGGTGGAAGGTTTTCAGTTGGCCGATTTGCCGGACACCCGGCTGCACATCTACGGCCCGGGCAACTATGTTCCGGAGCTGAAGGAGATTGCCGCCCGGGATGAACGAATCGTCTATGGCGGAATGCTGCTCAGTTCCCAGGTGGTGGAAAAGGAGATGCAGGCCACGCTGCTGGTCAATCCCCGGCCCACCCATGAAGAATTTGTCCGCTATTCCTTCCCCTCCAAGACCATGGAGTATATGTCCACCGGCACTCCGGTGCTGACCACCTGCCTGCCGGGGATGGCGGAGGAATACCGGCCCTATGTATACCTGATTCGGGAAGAGACACCCCAGGGTATTGCCCGGGCACTGAAGGAAACGCTTTCCCAGTCTGACCAAGCCCTGTTCGACAAGGGTATGGCGGCTCGGAACTTTATTCTAAAGGAAAAAAACAATGTGATTCAGGCAGGAAAAATTCTTTCCATGCTGGAATCGGTGAAAAGGACGTGATCTCATGCGCCTGCTGTGGCTGTGCAACATCGCACCGGGAGCAGTGAAGGAAAAACTCTACGGCGGAGCATCCATTGGTGGGCTGTGGATTGACCATGTTCTCAGCGACCTCATGGAGGAAGATCTGGAACTGCGGATTCTCTGCCCGGGAAAGCCCGGGCAGGGGAGACTGAACGATCAGGTGGATTATGCTACCTTCCAGGAGCCCTGCGCTTACCGCTATGAGAAGGAATTGGAGGCCTGGTTCCGCCGGGAAATCCGAGACTTCCAGCCGGATGTACTCCATATCTGGGGCAGCGAGTACGGCCATACCCTGGCCATGGTCAATGCGGCGAAGCAGGAGGGCAGGCTGGAAAGCGTGGCGGTGAGCATTCAGGGCCTTTGCAGTGTGTATACCCGGCACTACCTGGAGGGACTGCCCCGGCAGGTGCAGCGGGGAGCGACACTCCGGGACCTGCTCCGGCGGGACACCCTGCTGCGCCAGCAGGAAAAGTTCCGGCTCCGGGGGGAACTGGAAATTGCTGCCTTGCGCCAGGTGCCCCATGTGATCGGCCGCACCAGCTGGGACCGGGCCTGCACCCAGGCCATTGCGCCCCAGGCTCAGTACCATTTCTGCAACGAGACCCTTCGGGAGCCTTTTTATCAGGGTGCCTGGGATTATTCCGCCTGCCGGAAGCACCGGGTTTTCGCCTCCAGCTGCGTATACCCCATCAAGGGCTTCCACTATCTGCTGGAAGCCATGGGAGAAGTGGTGAAAACCTATCCAGACGCCACCATTGGGGTACCAGGCCGGAGCTTCCTGGCCAAAACAGCCGGGGAAAAGCTGCGGGCCAACCGGTATGAGGTGTATCTGGCGGAGCTTGCCCGGAAGTACCATTTGGAGGACCGGATTGATTTTCTGGGCTCTTTGTCTGCTGAACAAATGAAGGCGGAATACCTGAAGGCCAATGTGTTCGTCTTGCCCTCCACGGTGGAGAATTCCCCCAATTCCCTGGGTGAAGCCATGCTGCTGGGGGTACCCTGTGTGTCGGCGGATGTAGGCGGCGTGACGGATCTGATGACGCCGGGGACAGAGGGCCGGGTGTACCCGGGGAATGCTCCCTACCTGATGGCCTATCACATCCGGGAGCTGTTTGCCATGGAGGAAACGGCGGGGATTTTGGGCCGGACGGCCCGAGAGCACGCCGGTCGAACTCACGATCCCAAAATCAATAAGGAAACGTTGCTGCAAATCTACCGGCAGCTGAGTTGAGGAGGGTAGGTTATGGAGCAAGAAATCCGCCTGAGCGTGATTGTGCCGGTGTATAATGTGGAGCGGTATCTGGAGCGGTGTGTGGCATCGCTGCTGGATCAGCCAGGGACGAATCTGGAGGTTATTCTGGTGGACGACGGTTCTACAGATGGCTCCGGAATGCTGTGCGATCAGATTGCCGCCGGAGACAGACGGGTAAGAGTGATTCATAAGAAAAACGGAGGCCTGAGCAGCGCCCGGAATATGGGACTGGAGCAGGCCGTTGGGGATTATATCACCTTCGTGGACAGCGATGACTGGGTGGAGCCGGGGTGCTATGCCCAGGCGTTGGAATTGCTGGAGGAGTCCGGAGCCCAAATGCTCTGCGGTGGACGCTATGACGTGAACGCCGATACGGGAGAAAAAAAGCTGGGCCTGTGCCCGACGGAAACCAAGTGTATTTCCGGAAAGGAACTGGCAGGGAAGATTTTTTTGTGGGATCATTGTGATTCCAGCGCCTGCGACAAGATTTACCGGCGACATTTGTTTGAAACTCTGCGCTTTCCAGAGGGCGTGATTTGCGAGGATGTTCCAGTGATCTACCGGGTGGGCTTGCTGGCGGAGAAGGTTCTGATGTGGAATCATCCCTACTATTGCTACTTCCACCGGCCCGGGAGCATCACAAACCGGGCAGTGTCAGAGAAGACCTTCCATTTCTCACAACATGCCCGGCAGATTTACCAGGACATCCGGGAGCATCACCCGGATATCGAGCCCCAGGCCCATTACCTGCTGGTGCGTGCCCTTTCCCACCTGCTTCTGATGTTGATTCAGAGCGGGCCGGAAACCCGGCGCCGGTATGCAAGTCAGATCCGGGAAACCCGGCGGGAATTGAGAACTCATACGGGATTCTTTCTGACCTACGGTTGGTTTTCGACTAAGGAGCGGGTGCGGAACCTGCTTCTGGCAGTGGGGATCTATGACCGGATAACCCAACAAAAACACAAGGAATGACCCATGAAACGACAAAATCGAGTAGCGTTTTTCAATATTCTCAGTACCTTACTCCTGAGAGGCATTTCCATTTTTACAATGCCTCTGTTCACCCGGCTGCTGGATACCGGCGGCTATGGTGTCACCCAGGTATATAACACCTGGACGGGAGTGCTGGCCATTGTGTTCACCATGCAGACTCAGGGCACCCTGGTCAATGCCCGGATGGAGTACCCGGAGCAGGAGCAGCGCCGGTATCAGTCCGCCGCCATGGGGATGTCCCTCCTGGTGTTTCTGGGGTGCAGTGCAGTGGTGCTGTGCTTCCTGGGCCCCATTGCGGGGCTGTTGAAACTCAGCCGGTGGTTGGTGGTGCTGATGCTGATTCAGGCGTTCGGCACCTTCTGCATCAACTTCCTGAACAGCAAATTTGTTTACGAATTCAAGGCCGGGCGGAATATGCTCATGTCCTTGATAGTGACCCTGATGAGCCTGGGACTGTCTCTGCTGCTGATTTTTCAGCTGCCGGAGCAGGACCGGTATTTTGGACGGGTGGTGGGCATTGCGGCTACCTATGGGCTGCTGGGGATTCCGGCTTGTATCTGGATTCTCTGGCAGGGGAAGACCTTGTTTCACCGGGAGTACTGGAAGTTCTGCTTTTACCTGGCGATTCCCATGGTGTTCTACAACTTGTCGGATCTGGTGCTGGGCCAGAGCGACAAAGTTATGGTCCAGCAGATGCTGGGCATTGACCCGGCAGGTATTTACGGCGCCGCAATGAACTTCGGCGGCATTATGTTTACCATTTTTTCTGCGCTGAACAATTCCTGGTGTCCCTTCTTCTTTGAGGATATGCGGCTGGGAAACCGGAAGGCCGTGGAGAAAAAGGCGAAAAACTTCCTGGAACTGTTCACCGTGCTGGCGATGGGGTTCCTGCTGCTCAGCCGGGAGGTGTACCGGATTTTTGTTGATGCGGATTTCCGGGTGGGTACGGACCTGATTCCGGTGTTCGTTACCAGTTATTTCCTGAATTTCCTGTGTACCTTTCCCATCAACTATGAGTACTACCGCAAGCAGACCAAGGTGGTTGCCGGGGTGACCATTGCTTCGTCGACCCTGAATCTGGGACTGAACTACATCTTGATTCAGAAGTTTGGCATGACCGGGGCAGCCTTGGCTACCATGATTTCCCATTGCCTGCAGCTGACGATTCATGAGATCTACACCCGCCGTTTCCTTGGAAAAGGGGATCACCCCTTCCGTTTCTGCATGATTGTCCCTTATGCTGCGGCCTACCTGGTGATTGTGGCTGTTTTTTATCTGCTGCCGGGTCCCTGGCTGATTCGGTGGGCCTTGGGCGCCGCCATTGGCGTGTGGGAGCTGCTGCGGATTCGCAGACGAAAAGTACTGATCTGACACAAACATCCCCGGAGGATTTCCTCCGGGGATGCTTTTTTATAGGTTATCTGCTTCCTCCAGCCAGAGCCGGGCCACGGCGTCGGAAGGCATTCTCCAGTCTCCCCGGGGGGAAAGGGTCAGAGAACCAACCTTCGGGCCGTCGGGCAGGCAGGATCGCTTGAATTGCTGCTGGAAAAACCGGCGGTAGAAGGTTTTCAGCCATTTGCGGATGGTGTCCGGGCCGTAAACATCTCCCAGGGCATACTTCGCCAGCCGGAAAACCTTGGCTGGGGGAAAAGCCAGCCGGATGCTGTTGTATAGGAAAAAGTCGTGGAGCTCATAGGGACCCACCAGATCCTCCGTCCGCTGGGAGATGGTGCCGTCCACAGCAGGCAGCAGCTCCGGGGAGACCGGGGTGTCCAGAATGTCTCCCAGCACCCGGGCCAGGTCGCCGTCCTGTGTCTCTGCCACGAAGGCCACCAGATGCCGCACCAGGGTTTTGGGGATGGAGGCGTTGACACCGTACATGGACATATGGTCTCCGTTGTAGGTGGCCCAGCCCAGGGCCAGCTCTGACAGGTCCCCGGTGCCGATGACCATTCCGCCGGTTTTGTTGGCAATGTCCATCAGTACTTGAGTTCGTTCCCGGGCCTGACCATTTTCAAAGGTGACGGAATGATCTTCCATGTCCTGGCCGATGTCCCGGAAGTGTTGGGAAACTGCCGGGCCGATGTCGATGCGCATCAGCGTGGCACCCAGGCAGTCTGCCAGCTTGCAGGCGTTGTCCCGGGTGCGGTCTGTGGTGCCGAAGCAGGGCATGGTCACTGCCAGTATGTCGGTGCTGGGACGGCCCAGCATATCCAGGGCCTTTTTGGTGATGAGAATGGCCAGCGCGGAGTCCAGTCCGCCGGACAATCCCACCACTGCAGTTCGGGCGTGGGTGTGTTCCAGCCGCTTTTTCAGGCCCAGGGAGGCAAGCAGCAGAATCTCCTCGCACCGGGCGGCCCGGTCACCCTGGTCGGCAGGGACGAAGGGGTTTGCGGGCACGCTTCGGGTCAGCGTGGTTTCAGTCAGAGCCAGGGAGAAGGGAATCCGCCGGAAGTCCTGGGGGGAGTCCGGGAAGGTGGTCATCCGCTGCCGTTCCTGACTCAGCCGATGGACGTCCAGTTCACTGACCAGCAGTCCCTGGGAAAACCGGCTCTGGGCCAGGAGAGCGCCGTTTTCGGCAATCAGGTTGTGAGCGCCGAAGACCAAGTCAGTGGAGGATTCCCCCTCGCCGATGTCCGCGTACACATAGCCGCAGACCAGCCGTCCGGAGGTGGCGGTGACCAGCCTCCGGCGGTACTGATCCTTGCACACCGTTTCGTCGGAGGCAGACAGGTTCAGAATTACCGTGGCTCCGGCAGCCGCCAGACGGGTAGAGGGAGGATCAGGGACCCACAGGTCTTCGCAGATTTCCACACCCAGCCGGAGCTGGGGCAGCGTATCGCAGCAGAAAATCTGGCGCATTCCGAAGGGAACTTCCTGACCGCAAAGGATAACCGTGTCCAGAACTGCCGGGTCGGCAGGCTGGAACCAGCGAGCTTCATAGAATTCGGAATAATTTGGCAGATGCTGTTTGGGAATCAGTCCCAGAATGTTACCCCCCTGAATCAAGGCGGCACAGTTGTAGAGTTTGCTGTTTTTCACCACCGGAATGCCCAAAGCGCAGAGAATTTCTAAATTCCGGGTTTTCTCCAGAATGGTCTCCAGAGCGGTTTCCGCCCCCCGGAGCAGGGTGGGCTGAAGAAAGAGATCGGCACAGGTGTAGCCGGTCAGGCAAAGTTCGGGAAAACAAACAATTTTGATCCCTTGGCTGTCCGCCTGATGAATCAGTTCCAGAATTCTGGCGGCGTTGCCGGTGCAGTCTGCTACCTGGATGGCGGGGGTGGCCGCCGCAACTTTTACAAATCCGTCTTTCATAGAAATTTGCTCCATTCCGCATTTGAAGTTGGTTTCTATGGGAAATTTTATCATGTTTCTCTCCTGTGAGCAAGGGCGAATCTGATTTTTCAATCTTCCGGAAGAAGAATTATCGATTTCCTGGTTGACAATTGTAGTCTGATGCGTTATCATTTAATTAGACTACAATTGTAACGCAAAGGAGGAAGCGCATGAACGAGATTTTACAGAAGATAACCGATGCGGAGTTGGAAATCATGCAGGTACTGTGGGACGCAGGCGAGCCCCTGTCCATCCCGCAGATTCGCCTGGCTTTGCGCCGGAGCCAGCCGTGGGAGGCCACTACCATCAAAACCCTGGTAAACAGGCTCCACCAGAAGGGGGCGGTGATGCAGGAGAAGCGGAATCTTTATTTCTACAGCCCGGTCATCACCCGGAGGGACTATGCTGACTGGGCTTCCCGACGGATGATTGACAGGCTTTATCACGGCAAGGCCAGCGCCTTCGTAGCGGCACTGGTGGACAGCAGGGATCTGACCCAGGAGGATCTGGCGGAACTGAAGGCGCTGCTGGAACAATATTGACAGGAGGGTGGCATCATGGAAGAGCTTGTGAAGACGTTGATTTGGATGTCCCTGGCGGGCAGTACCATGTCCCTGGTGCTGTTTGCTGCCGGGCGGCTGGGCAGAAAAGTAATACCCCAGACTGTTCTATACTATCTTTGGCTGCTGGTGCTGCTGCGGATGGTTCTGCCCTTGCCGGGCCTGCTGCCGGTTTCTCAGGAACTTTCTCAACCCGTGGCAGTGGTCGCTGTAACCGATCAACAGGCATCCCAGCCTGTGCCCTCACGGGAGAATGGGGCTGCCGGGGCAGAAGAAGTGATCCGGCAATCCCCGAAAGTATCGCTCTGGGAAGCAGCGGCGGCTGTGTGGCTGGCAGGATTTCTGCTTTCCCTGGGAAGAAAGGCCATCCCCTATTTCCACTTTCGCCGGGAAGTTGAAAAGTGTTCGATACCTGCCGGCGAAATGGAGCGGAAGATTCTGGACACCCTGTCCGGGGGAAGAAAGCCTGCCCTGCTCCGCTGCACTGCCATCCATACGCCAATGCTTCTGGGCATCATACGTCCGGTGCTTCTGCTGCCTGCGCAGACCGAAGACGACCAGACACTGGCCTGGATTTTTCGCCATGAGCTGACCCATTTTCGCCGGCAGGACATTCTATACAAATGGTTTGCCGCCGTGGTTTTTGCGTTGCACTGGTTCAATCCCCTGACAATCTGGATGGGCAGGGAATTGGCAATGCGTTGTGAGGGTAGCTGTGACGAGCAGGTGGTGAAGGGACTGGGCAAGGAAGAACGGAAAACGTATGGAAAGACCCTGATTGCCCTGGCCGGCCAGGAAATGGCCCGGGAGGTGCCTCTGACTACCGGAATGTCTCTGGGGAAAAAACAGCTGAAAAACCGGCTGCTGGGGATTCTCAACCAGCGGCGGAATGCCGCCGTGGCTTTGGTACTGACGCTCCTGCTGATGATTGCGTTGTGCGGCTGTGGCGTAATATTGGGACCCGGGGAAACCTCCTTGTCCACGGACACTTTGTTTGGTGAGTCCATCTTGCCCGAAGAGTGGGAAGATCTGACAGATGAGGACTATACCGCCTATCTGCAGCAGGCCTACGGCCTGAGCGACCTGCTTGACCACCGGGTGTTTTACCAGGACGGTGTGTTCCAGGTGGACTTTCAGTTCCAGCCTGAAACTTCGGACTGGCAGTTAGACTCCGCGGCCCAGTTTGCCTATGACAAATTCTATCGCCGGGCAACGGCAATGTATGATGTCTACACTTATGACATTTGGCTGATGGACCATCAGGGTGAGGAAACCAAGACGGTGATCTACCGGATTTTTCAGGAAGAGCGATTCGTGGAACTGGGGAGCTTTCCATATGGAGAGCTTGAGACGGTTTCCCAGCGGGAACTGAGCCGCCTCCGGGAATTGCTTACCCTGTCCAATGCTGGACATCCCCAGGTGACAGCACAGGAAATTTCCCAGGAGGAATACGCCGATGCCCTGGAGGCGTACAGCAAGAATCCGATGATGAACGGCCGGGAAAAGGAAATCACCATGGAGGATTCAGAGGGAACATCCTATTACCGTGTGACCATTCAGGACGAGGGGTATTGTGAGGAATTGCCGGTGAATGTGGAAGTCTATCTCACCACCGGGGCAGATGGCAGATTCCAGTGGGAAAACTATTTTACCGTGACGGAGCCAAAGGACCTGAATGCTTCCGAACTGCGATACAGCAGCATCCTGGTTCATGCAGCGGAATATGGGACGGAGGGAAACTTAGTGTATTTGTCTGTGGTTCTCTCTTCCGTGTATAACCGGGAGGGCACTTGGGACTATACTTACAGCACCAACGTTGCGGTGGATTTGAATCATCTGACTTTGGCCAGGGCAAGGTGAGGGAAAAACAAAAAGTAGCTTGACAATCCTTCAGATTCCTTTTATCCTAACAACAGAGTGATATCTTTTTCGCTCCGTAAAAGAAAAAGGAAAGGAGTGGGGCGGATGATTTGCCCTCGCTGCCACAAAGAGGTACAGTCCGGAAATTATTGCAGTCACTGCGGATATAACCTGAAGGATGAGGTGGTATGTCCGTCCTGTGGAGGGGTACAGAGCAGACAGGACGGCCCTTTCTGCCGCCAGTGCGGAAAACGGATTGGAAAGAAGAGTAGGAGCGCAATCGCTCAGATTGCTGCGGTAGCGGCAGCCCTGGTTGTTTTGCTGCTGGCATGGAAAATTGCCGCAGAACTGCGGGGTGGGAAGACTCCCTCCACGGCAGAAACGATGGCTCCCGTCATAACGCCGGACACGCTGCCCCAACAGGAAATTCAAGAGGTGGAAACATTCCTTCCGGAGACCATTTCCCAACCGGAGCAGACAATTCCGGTCCAGTCCACAGCGGACCCGGGACCTAGAAGACCCATAGCCGTGGATGGCGGCAACCGGCACACGGCCATCTTGTATAGTGATGGAACGGTTGTGACCATCGGGGACGATACCTATGCCCAGCGGAGTACCTCTGGCTGGCGGGACATTGTCCAGATCAGTACATTCGCAGACCACACTGTGGGACTGCGCGCTGACGGAGCGGTGGTGGCTGCCGGATCCAATGTATACGGTCAGTGTGAGGTGTCCGACTGGACGGATATTGTGGCTGTGGCCGCCGGTTCCTGGCATACTGTAGGGGTGAAGTCGGACGGAACAGTAGTAGCCGTGGGAGCAAACCAGTCCGGCCAATGTGACGTGGGACAGTGGAAAGATGTCCGGGCCGTGGCAGCCAATAATACTTCTACCTTTGCCCTGACTCAGGACGGCAGGGTGCTGACCTGCGGTACCTTCCAGAACAGCGCTCTGGAAAATTGGTCGGACATTGTGTCTTTGAGTGTCAGCACCAATCATGTGGTGGGAGTCCATTCCGATGGAACTGTCTCTGCGGTGGGAGGCAATGCCCACGGACAGTGTGACAATCTGGCCAAATGGCTGGACACCCGGATGGTGGCCGTGGGAGAGGGCTATACCGCCGGCCTTCGGGAGAAGGGAACGGTATGGGTCCACGGAATCGATGACTGCAACCAGCACGCCGCCATGCACTGGTCGAATGTCATTGCCATCGGAACAGGGAAGGAGCATATCATCGGAATCAAGGAGGATGGAACCCTGGTGGCGGTGGGCACCGATGACAGCGGTCAATGTGACGTTTACAACTTGAATCAAATGCTGGAGCAGTAAAAGAAACGGCACCGGGAAAGCGAAATTGCTTTCCCGGTGCCGAATATTTTTTTGCGGAAAAGAACTCAGTTCTGACGGAACCGGGCCAGGAAGTCCTTGGTTTCCTGACGCCGGGGGTTGCCGAACACCTCAGAAGGGGGGCCTTCCTCACAGATGACACCCTGATTCATGTACACCACATGGGTGGACACATCCCGGGCGAAGGCCATTTCGTGGGTGACCACCAGCATGGTCATGCCCTCATTGGCCAGGGCCTGCATGACGGTGAGCACCTCGCCCACCATTTCCGGGTCCAGAGCGGAGGTGGGTTCGTCGAACAGCAGTACCTCCGGATCCATGGCCAGGGCACGGGCGATGGCCACCCGTTGCTTCTGACCGCCGGAGATCTGCCGGGGCTTGGCGTTGATGTAGGGAGCCATGCCCACCTTTACCAGGTATTCCATGGCGTGGTCCCGGGCCTCTTCTTTTTTCTTTTTCAGCACCTTGATCTGGCCCACCATACAGTTTTCCAGCACGGTCATGTTGTTGAACAGGTTGAAGGACTGAAATACCATGCCTACATGGGAGCGGTAAGCGGCGGCGTTCACGCCTTTTCCCACCACGTTCTGACCGTGATAGAGGATTTCTCCGGAGCTGGGCGTCTCCAGCAGATTCACACAGCGCAGCAGGGTGGACTTGCCGGAGCCGGAGGCGCCGATGATGGAGATAACATCTCCTTTATCCACGGTAAAATCGATGTCCCGCAGCACCTGATTGGTTCCAAAGGCCTTGGACAGGTGGCGGATTTCCAAAATTTTGTCAGCCATATCAGCGATCTCCTCTGTTTCGTCCGAATTTCAGGTCCTGACGGATTTTCTCCCGTTTTTCCTTGCTTCGCTCGTCGAAGGGGGTGCCCCGGTCCGGATGGTTGTAGGTTCCTGCAGTCATGGTCAGGGAATCTGCCTGTACCAGTTTGTAGCTGCTGTCGCCATCCATTCGCTTTTCCATCCAGCGCAGCAGGAAAGAGGCAATCAGGGTCATGGTCAGATAACCCACCATCTCAATGGTAGCGGAAGGGAAGTAGAGGTAGGTCTGTCCCACAGCTGCCCGGTGGACGGCAAAGAACTCGGTGAAGGAGATGATGAACATGACGGAGGAGTCCTTCACGTTGATGATAAAGTTGTTGCCGATCTGGGGCATGATGTTGCGGATAGCCTGGGGCAGAATCACGTTGAGCATGGTCTGCACATGGTTCATGCCGATGGCCTTGGCGCCCTCGGTCTGGCCCGGGTCGATGGAGATGATGCCGCCCCGGACGGATTCGGCCATATAGGCACCGGTGTTGATGGACACCACCAGAATGGCGGCCAGCCAGATGTTGTCAAACTTCAGGCTGTTATTGGAAAAATAGGGCAGACCGTAGTAGAGGAAAACTGCCTGGAGCACCATGGGCGTGCCCCGGAAGACCTCGACATAGATCCGTACTACAGCCCGGACAAGCGCCAGGAAAAACCGCTTGACGCCGGAATCGTTCTTGCTGTGGGGAATGGTCTGCAGGATACCGCACACCAGGCCGATCAGGCAGCCGATGGCGGTGGCCACAAGCGCCAGGATCAGCGTGTTCTTCATGCCGTTGAGGTAATCGCCGCCGCATCGATCCCAGAGCTTTACGATATCGGCGCCCAACTGTATCAGTCGTTCCATGGGGGAAACTCCCTTCCTTTTTTAAGATTCGGATTCATCCGGAATGTGCGTCAGTTTGGAGGCACATGGGAAGCGGAACCGGAGGCCGGTTCCGTTTCCCACGCGCCTCAGGGCGAGGGAGTGAAATCCCCCGCCCTGAAAGGTGAATGCTGTGATTTATTCGCTCAGGGGCTGAACGGAAATGGCCTCATCCATGATTGCGTTGAAGTCATCCACAGTCATGGTGGACAGGACGCTGTCAATGGCATCTTTCAGCGCGGTGTTGCCCTTCATCACGGACACGCCGATGTTGATATCGCCTTCATCTGCCACAAAATTATCGTCAGAGCCGGTGAAGTCCAGGATCACCATATCCGGGTAGGCGGCCACAGCGCCCATGGCGGTGGGCATATCGGTGCAGATGAAGTCCACAGTGCCGGTCTCCAGGGCCATCAGCATGGCAGGAGCCGTCTCTGCGGCGGTCTGAATTTGAGCGCCCTCAATCTGGGGCAGCATGGAATCGTACCACACGGTGGCAATCTGGGCGGTGCAGGTGCCGCCGGACAGATCGCTGATGCCCTTGGCATCGGCGTAAGCGCTGCCAGCCTTGGTTACGCAGACGATGGAAGCGTAGTAGTAGGGGCCGGCAAAATCAACCTGCTCCATCCGATCGGGGGTCATGGACTGACCGGCGATGACGGCGTCATAGATACCGGTCTGGACGCCGGGAACCAGGGAATCCCAGTCGGTGCGGACCACTTCCAGCTCCCAGCCGTTGGCTTCGCAGATCTTCTTGGCGATCATTACGTCATAGCCGTTGGCGTACTCGGTGGAGTCCTTGATGGGAACAGCGCCGTTGGAATCATCGGACTGGGTCCAGTTGTAGGGAGCATAGGCACACTCCATGGCAATGGTGAGCACACCATCTTCCAGGCCGGGGATGGCCGCAGCGGTCTGGGCAGCGGTGGTTTCCCCGGAACCGGCAGCCTCCGTAACGTTGGCGGCTTCGGTGGGGGCAGCGGTGGTCTCGGCAGTATCGGTGCCGCCGCAGGCGGTCATGGCCAGCATCATGGCCAGAACCATCAGAACAGACAGAATCTTCTTCATTTTTTTCACCTTTCCTTTGTGATGTTCCCGGCGATGTTCTATATTTCTCCCGGTGAGCCGGGAAACGGGAGAAATAAAAATGGACCGCTTTGTCAAGCGGTCCATGGGGAAGACGGAATAATGGTGATATCCCGACCAGCCATTGATAGCGCTTCACAAAGTTTTGTGACAGTCCGGCGGGTATTTCCCGACGACCCAGCGTACCGCAGCCAGGCAGCTGCGAAACACTTCGGCGATGTCCCCTTTCTCCCACGGCGGCTGCCTGGCCTTGCCGGAGGGTACTGATGAACCTCGCGCCTCTATCTAAGCGATCCAATTTGCCAGCATCATACCACTATTTGAGGATGATGTCAACACAAAATTAAAAAATATGTAAATTTTCGGATTAGCGGATGGAGGATTACCTGTCAGCGGACGTATTTGGGACCATAACGACCTTTGCGGCTCCGGGATTTGACGACAATCAGAACCACGATCAAGGTCACCGCCGCGCCGCCCAGGAAGGCAATAACCACCAGAATCAGGGTTAAAGGCGTTACCTGTTCAGCCGGCTCCGCCGGCGGCTGTGTGACCGGTACAGTCACCTCCGTTGCCACGGTTTCCGGAAGAGTCTGGGGGGCGGCAGTGGTTTCCGGAACGGTATACACTTCCGTATTGATTACGAGGTCTTCCGGGAAAGGATTGGAAGCGTAGTACTGCTGGGCATAGCGGAACAGCCAGGCGGATTTTTCGTAGCGTTCCGCATCGTCCTCGGCACCGAAAATCACCACCACCAGATCGTGGGGATCTCCGTTGACGTCGGTGACCGGCAAACCGCTGACCAAATTGGAACCGGAGCGGTTTGTGGTGCCAGTTTTGAAGCCCAGGCACCCTTCCAGATTGTACAGCAGGGAGTTGGTATTCTTCGTATAGGCGGTTTTTCCGTCCTTGGTCTGGCCGAAACTGGGCACATCTGCCAGAACCTGTTGGGTGATGGCGGTCAGATGCTCCCGGTGATTCATCAGCAGATACTGGGTCAGTCGGAACATATCCTCAGCGCTCATTTCATTCTGACGCTTGGAGACTGTAGAGGACTGGGTATAGCTGGGCAGGCCGTGGGGGTTATAGAAGACGGCGGTGGTCAGTCCCAGTTCCTGAGCCCGCTGGTTCATCTGCTCTACAAAGGCTTCCTCTGAGCCGGACACCAGTTCCGCCAATGCCAGCGCAGCCTCGTTGGCGGAGATCATCAGCATGGCTTTCAGAAGGTCCTCCACCGTCACTTCAGCACCTAGCTCCAGGGTGCCGTATTTGGCGTTTTTCCGGTAGATGCCGTCTTCCGAATTGGCCAGACGGTAGACCTCCTCAGAGACGGTGCAGGTGGTGTCCTCGGAAATCTGCCCGGCGTCCAGTGCCTCTTTTACCAGCAGATAGGTCATCAGTTTGGTGGTGCTGGCAATCTGGGTGGGCTGGTCTCCGTTATGCTCAAAGAGAATGCAGCCGGTGTTGGCATCCGCCAGGACAATGCTGTGCAGGTAGTGGAAATAACCCTCCTCTTCCTGGAGTTGAAGATCATACAGGTAATCGGAGGAAGTGTCCAGGGACATCTCGTCCTCACCAGTGTAGACCAGATTCAGATTCCAGTACATGCCCAGATCCACCAGCCGGACGAAGATATCCTTGGGACGTTCTTCCCCATCGCCGTGGAGGTATGTAGGCAGGCGCATTTCCTGCTCGTCGATGAACAGCTTGTTGTAGCTGGTGCTGGCATAAAAGCTGTCCTCTACCTTCAATTCGGTGATGGGCTCATTTTCGCCGCCTACTGGGGTATAGCCGTTTCCGGGACGAATCACGATCCGGGTGCCGGACTCCTCGTCCGGCTCGATGGCAATGTCAAAGCTTTTGGCAGTGTCGGTGACAGCGGCAGCCACATCCCGCAGGGAAAGCAGAAGATTGTTGCCATAGGAACTCTGATAGGCCTTCACGGTTACCGGGTCTCTGCCGTCCACGGACAGGGCCAGGTTGTGCCCGTCCAGCTGGGCGGCCTGGGCCCGGGGAAGGGCACCGGAAACCAGAGAAAGCACCAGTAAAAAACATATACTCATGCTGAGAATTCGTTTTCCCATGGGGATTCTCCTTTTTGTAACAAATTTTAACCATTGTATCACAGATTTTTTCAAAATGCAAATCGGGAAATTTCCCCATGTTACAAAACCGGGCAGAAGCGTTGCCTCTGCCCGGAAAACAGTTTTATTCTTGAGAGGGGGGAACCGGCTCCCCGGTGTCGAACCGCCGCCGCACCATCCGGGATTTGCTGAACTGGATGATCTGACTGCTGTAAAGCCCCCAGTTGCCAGAGACTACAAAACCGATCACACACACCAAAGCGAACATGGGAAGATTACTGCTGCCGAACATCTCCACGCTCAGGGCGATAGCGGCCAGTGGGCTGTTGGTGACACAGCAGAATAGCCCCACCAGACCCATGGCTCCTGCCAGACCGGGGTCCAGCCCCAGCAGTCCTCCGGCGGCACAGCCGAAGGTAGCGCCGATGCAGAAGGTGGGCACGATCTCGCCGCCTTTGAATCCGGCGGACAGGGTTACCGCTGTGAACAGCAGCTTCAGCAGAAAATCATACCACTGGGCGCTGCCGCCCACGGCCTGCATGGCCATTTCCATGCCCGAGCCGTTGTAGCGCTGATCTCCGGCCAGCAGGGTCATGCCAATCACCGCCAGGGCACCCACCACAATTCGCACCACGCTGTTGGGCAGCAGATGCTTGGCCAGGTGTTCCCCTTCGTGGAGGGTAAAGCACATCAGTATTCCCACAATGCCCACCAGAATCGCCAGTGCCACCAGCTGAATACCGCTGACCAGGGTCAGGGAGGCGGCAGCAAGGGGAAAAGTTTCCGGGTGGGTGCCCAGAACTGCCGACAGCTGGCTGGCGGTCAGGGCGGACAGATAGCAGGGCAGCAGCGCCGGGGAGAAAATGGTTCCCACGGAGGCAAACTCCATGGTAAACAGGGTGGCGGTAAGGGGCGTGCCGAACAGCCCGGAGAATACCGCCGCCATACCGGCCATGGTCACCACTGCCTGTTCGTTTTCCTTCAGGTGAAACAGCCGTCCCAGCAGGGAAGCGCTGGCGCCGCCCAGCTGCAAGGCCGCCCCTTCCCGTCCGGCGGAACCGCCCAGGAAGTGGGTGATGGCGGTGGACAGGAAGATGGCCGGGGCAATGGTGGGTTTTACATAGCCGTCGTTGAGCACAGCGTCAATGACTTCATTGGTACCCCGGTTGTTTTTCAGGCCGAGCCATCGATAGATTCCCAGGGTAAGAAGGCCGCCCAGAGGCAGCAGATACAGCACCCAGGGGTACTGTCCCCGGGTCTGGGTGACAAAGGACAGGGCGTGGTGGAAACCCGCCCCCAGAAATCCCCCCACAATGCCGATGAGGATGCCCAGGGAGCCCCATTTGAGCAGGGTTTTTCCATACTTTTCCGGATGATGGAATGTTTCAATCAGTGACTTCATGTTTTTCTCTTCTTTCCACAGTTTGATTTTCGGTCCATTACCCTTCCAGAGTCCAGCCGAAATCGTTGTGATAAATCATCTGGCGGGTCATGCCCCCGTCGATGCAGATGTTTTCGCCAGTGATGAATCCGGCCTTGTCCGAACACAGGTAGAGTACCATGTTGGCGATGTCCATGGGCGTGCCCACCCGTCCGGCGGGCTGCTGAACTGCGTCCGGGCCGGTGTAATGGGTACCTTCGGTGTCGATCCAGCCGGGGGAGATGGAGTTGACCCGGACCTTTCCCGCCAGACTCACGGCCAAAGCGTGGGTCAGGGCGTGGATGCCCCCTTTGGCGGCGGTGTAGCTTTCCGTCTGGGGCTGGCTCATCCGGTCCCGGGAGGAGGAGATATTCACCACCGCACCATCCGGGGAAAAGTAGGGGGCGAACAGTTTGGTCAGGTAAAACGGGACGGTGATCCCCACCTGCAAAGCGTAGTTGAATTCGTCGTAGCTGCAATCCTGAATGCCCCGGGTCAGAGGCTTGGCGTTGTGGATCAGATAGTCCACCCGGCCATACTGATCGATCACCTTCCGGGCGAAGTCTTCCAGCACGGCCTGATCGGCCAGATCTCCCACAAAATAGTCGTTGGGCAGCACGTCGATGATGCATACCCGGGCGCCGGCGGCCTGAAATTGCTCCGCAATGACCTTGCCGATGCCCGAGGCTCCGCCGGTTACCACGGCAATTCGATTGTCAAACATGGGCTTTCCTCCTTCTTATTCCGCTTCCTCTTCCAGAGCTTCAATGAGAAAACTCACGGGCCGGAAACCGTCGTTGCAGGAAATCATGGCGGATCTGGGATTCTTCATCCATCCGTTGTAAAGACCCTGGGCGCCGTGACTCAGGGCCAGGACAAAGGGGGACATGCTGTCCCAGGCACTCTGGCACAGCCCCTCCGGCTTCTCCCAGCCGTTGGCCAGGAAAACCTGGCCCACCTGCAGATCACAGGGATGGTCCTGGGGATTTTCGTATTGGGCGCTTAGGTCCGGATAGCTTGCCTGACGCATGACGGTGATCCTGCATTTTTTCACGTGACGTCTCCTTTCATCGGATGGACCAACGGGCGTGGCTGCCGGTGTGGTCCTTGGTTACCAGCAGCTGATTGTCAATCTGCTGCTTCAGTTCCGTTACATGGGAGATGATGCCGATGAGCTTGCTGCCTCCGGCCATCTGCTGCAGCACCTTCACTGCCTGGGCCCGGGCCCGGTCATCCAGGGAGCCGAAGCCCTCGTCGATGAACAGGATGTCCAGGGAGATGGCGGCGGATTTTTCCTGAATCTGGTCCGCCATGCCCAGGGCAAGGGAAAGGGCTGCCAGAAAGGACTCGCCTCCGGACAGAGTGCGAACCTCCCGCTCCTTTCCGGTGACCGTGGAGTAGACCATCAGATCCAGTCCCCGGTTCCGGCCTTCTCCTGCCTGGGACTGTTCTACCAGCCGCAGTTCGAACTGCCCGGCGGACAGATTCCGGAACCGCTGGTTCGCACCCTGGAGAATTCGCTCCAGATAGCAGCGCTGGACGTAGGTTTCCAGATCCATTCTGGCCCCGGTGACCTTGCCGGACAGCCGCTGGTACAAACTGTCCACCCGGGCGTATTCCCGGGCCAGCCGGGCCCGTTGGTCCATCTGGGGCGCCAGGGCATCCCGGACTCCGGCATTGGTGTCCAAAGCGGCGGTGACGGCGGCCAGATGGCGGCGGGCCTCTTCCAGGGCGGATTCTTCCGCCTGGGCCGCTTCCTCCAGCGCTTCAAGGTCGGGCCGGGGCTGGCCATCAATGGCGGATTGGGCGGAGGAAAGAGCGCCCTCTGCGCCGGCTTTCCGGGAACGGTGATCGTTCACGGCGTCCAGCAAGTTCTGGGCCTCCTGCCGGGAATGGTCCCGGGTCAGAGCCTGCCACTGTTCCGGGGTCATGGCGGAACGCTGAAGCAGAGCCTGGTATTCTTCCTTTCGCCGGGCGGCTTCTTGCTCCTGCTGAGGGAGGGCCTCCCGATACCTCAGGCACAGGGCCTGGGCCTTGTCCCGGAGGGTATTGGCGGATTTTTCCTCTTCCCGGGCGGTGGTGTAGGCCCGGTCGGCTTGTCCTTTTTCTGCTTCGGCTTGGGCCAGTGCCTGATTGGCGGAGTCCCGGTCCGGGTAGTCTTTTTGAGCAAGAAGGCTTTCCAAAGTGGCTTCTTCAGCGGATAAGCGGGCATTGGCGTTTGTAAAAGCCTGCCGGGCCTGCTCCAGTGCCTTTTTCCGGGCGGATTTTTCTGCTCCGGCGGTTTCCAGAAACTGTTGGACTTCCGCCAGCGTCTGGGCCTGCTCCCGGAGCTTGGCACCCTGGGACTGGAGTCGGGCGTTCCAATCATCCAGAAGGATTTGAGCCTGCTCCAAAGACAGCTCCCGGGGAATATGTTCCAGATGTTCCGCCAGACTTTGCCGGAGCTTGTCCATAGCCTGGACCAGCATCCGTGTTCTTTCTTCCAGCACATCCCGGGCGGCTCCGGCCTGGGCGGAAGCCTGAGTCTGCTTCTCCTGAAGCTGGGCGGCCCGCTCTGCCAGAGCGTCCACTCTCTCCCGGGTCAGATTCCGGTGCTGCTCCGGCATGGGGCAGGGAGCGGGATGCTCCAACGATCCGCACACCGGGCAGGGCTGGCCTGGTTTCAGTTTTTCCCGGGCCAGAAATCCTGCCTGGGCATCCAGCAGGGCGTTTTGTGCCGAAATGTATTCCTGATTAGCCAGCAAATAGGCCTCCCGGGCAAGACGGTAATCTTCCTGGGTCTGCCGGGCAGCTGTTTCCTGTCGGGTTTGGTTTTCCAGGCAAAGTTTTGCATGGGCGAGGGCCTCAAAGGCATGTTGGGCCTCCCGGTTTTCCTTTTCCCAAAGGGCCAGACGGGTCTGAGCATCGGAGAGGGCGTCGGCCTGTTCCCGCCAGGTTTGCTCCTGAGTTTCCCAATCCGTCAGGGCCTTTTGGGCATCTTCCACCGCCTGTCCGGCACCTTTCAGGGCCTTCTGGGCATCTTGCTTTCCTGCCTGAGCGGCCTGGATGGCATCCAGGGTTTTCAGGGCTCGGGTTACCCGCTGGGAAACGGCGGCATAGTGCGCAAGCCGGTCATCCAGGGCAGCTTTTGCTTCCCGGGCCTGGATGGCGGCCTGACTGGCCTGTTCCGTCAGCCCCGGCAGCAAGACTTCCTGGGTTTGGAGCAGTACCAGCGTATCTGCGGCGGTTTGCTGGGCGTCCTGATACCGCTGATACAGGGATTGAATTTCATAGGCCTTCTGAATGGCTCCCGCCAGCTGGGCATTCCCGGTCATAGTTTCTTCTTCCCGGGCGCACTGTTCCAGCTGGGCCTGGGCCTTTTCCAGCTGCGAAAAGCTGGCCAGCAGGAGTTTTCCCTGCTGAAAGCGATCCCGGGCACTGTCCCGGCAGCGGGAAGCCTGGTGATATGCTTCCGACGCCTGAGCTTTCTGAAGTTCCAATTGCCGGCACAGTTTATTCAGGTCAGCCATCATCCCTTCCAGATCCGGGGCGCTGAGCTGGTCGCTTTCACAGATTCGCTGCCTGCGCTGGGCCAGTTCCTCCCAGCCGGGGCAGAAGTCCGGCAGCACAATCCGTCCGGCTTCGGAGCGGCAGATCATCCGGATCTGG
This sequence comes from Candidatus Faecousia intestinavium, assembly GCA_018715835.1. Taxonomy (GTDB): domain Bacteria; phylum Bacillota; class Clostridia; order Oscillospirales; family Oscillospiraceae; genus Faecousia; species Faecousia intestinavium. The sequence continues at coordinate 22,047 of DVKV01000181.1, forward strand.
TCCATCTGGCCCCGCTTTTCTTCCCGGCGGCGTTTCAGCGCATCCACAATCTGCAGGTACTGCTCCGTATGGAACAGTTTTCGGAACATTTCTTTTTTCTTGTTGGAGTCCGCCCGGAGCAGCTCCATGAACTCCCCCTGGGCGATCATGGCTACCTGCATGAACTGATTCTTGGTCAGTCCCACAATCTGCTCCAGCTTGGCGTCGGTTTCCTTCTGGTTCTGGGAATACTCGCTGCCGTCGGGGAGCAGCAGGGATACGGTTTCCTTTTCCTCTTTCATACCGCTGCCCCGGAGCCGGGGACGCAGATGCCGGGGGGTGCGTCGGACGGTGTATATCGGGGCATCTTCCCCGGCGGACTCCCGGAAGGTCAGCTCCACAAAGGGCTTGGTTTTGTAGTCGGTATATTGGCTTTGCAGCTCCGCACCGTCTTTTTTGTTACCGGAGGAGCTGGCTTCCCCGTAGAGAGCAAAGACGATGGCGTCAAACAGAGTGGTTTTTCCCGCTCCGGTGTCGCCGGTGACCAGAAACAGATTCTGGTTGGGTTTTGTAAAGTCGATGGTGGTCTTCTGGGCGTAGGAGCCGAAGGCCTGAATGGTCAGGGTGATGGGTTTCATGGGACATCCTCCTCCACTTCCAGCACAACCTCCCGGAGCAGGTCGGCCTCTTCTTGCTCCAAGTCACCCAGAAAGGATTGGCACAGGGAGAAGGGGTCCAGAGGTGCCTGGCTGGAAAGATCACGGTAGGCAGTTTCCCTCTGAGTTTCCCGCCGGACCTCCAGCAGGTTGGGGAAGGCATCCCGCAGACGGTCCAGGGTGTCGAATACATCCAGATCCACCGGGTCGGTGAGAGTGACACTGACAAAATCCTCGCTGGCCTGGGCCAGCAGCTGAACCAGAGGTCCGGTGATCTGCCGCACCTGGCGCAGAGGGCTCAGGGGCAGGGGCGTAACCTGAAGGCTTCCTTTTTCTCCCAGCTCCACCATCAAAATAGCTTTTTCCTGGCCGGCTTCGCTGACGGAGCAGGCCAGGGGCGTGCCGCAGTACCGAAAGCGGGAATCACCCACGGTCATGGGCTTGTGAATGTGACCCAGGGCGGCGTAGTCAAAAGGTTCCAGAATGGCCGAGGAAACTGCGTCCAGATTGCCCACGGTGACGGTTTCCGAATCCATCCTGGGAATATCCCCGGCGGATGCCCCCAGGGGAAGATAGAACTGATGGCTGACCAACACATTCCGTTGGGTGAAGTCGATATTCTCCCTCTGAATCAGCCGCCGAAGGGTTTCTTCATAGTTCAGGGAAGAATCTTCTTCGCATCCCACCAGGTTGGATACCATGGAGGGCCGGACGAAGGGCAGCAGGTAAAAGGTCACCGGGCCAAAAGTGTCCGTGAGGGTGACACTTGCAATGGTTTCCTCCGGGGACTGGGGCGGCAGACCGATCATGCGGATGTGCTGATGCTGCAGCACGCTGCGGAACAGATTAATCCGGGGAGCGCTGTCGTGGTTGCCGCTGATGACCAGAATTTCCCCCTGAGGAATGGCCTGATGCAGCTGGGACAAAAAGCGGTCGAACAGGGCCACAGCCTCCGCCGAAGGGACGGCCCGGTCGTAGACGTCTCCTGCAATGACCACGGCGTCAGGCTGCTCCTGCCGGGCGGCCTGGATAATTTGGCGGAAAATGTGGGCCTGATCTTCCGCCAGATCCCGGTTATAAAGTTTCAGCCCGATGTGCAGGTCGGACAGGTGGAAAAATTTCATGCCGGTTGCTCCTTGTGCGTGGGGGAGGGGAAACCCCTCAATTTTGGGTTCATCATATCATTTGGCGGGGAAAAAAGCAACCGCAGAACCAGAGGAAAGGGATTGACAGCTTTGTTCTAATCTGTTAGAATAAAGCTGTACTAATGAATTAGAATAGGAGGATGGAAATGCCGACACCGAAAATTTTTGAAAGCGAGTATCGGTTCTGCCTGATTCTGTGGGAGAACGAGCCTATCAAGAGCAGCGACCTGGCCAGGCTCTGCAAGGAAAGGCTGGACTGGTCCAAAACCACCACCTATACGGTCATCAAGCGCCTGTCTGACCGGGGGGTGGTGAAGAACGAAAACACCGTTGTCACATCCCTGGTCAGCAAGGAGGAGGTGCAGCTTTCCGAGCTGGACGAGCTGGTTGAGAAAAAATTCGAGGGTTCTCTGCCTGCATTCATTGCTGCGTTTGGACGGCGGCAGTCCTTGTCGGAGGAGGAAATTCAGGAAATCCAACGGATTATTGAAGGATAGAGAGGTGCCCTATGGAAGCGTTATTTCTGAAGCTGGTGAATATGAGCATCACCGCCAGCTACCTGGTGCTGGCGGCGGTGGGGGTGCGCCTGGTATTCCGGAAGACCCCCAAGTGGGTGCTTTGCCTGCTGTGGGGGTTGGTTGCCCTGCGGCTGATATGCCCGTTTACCCTGGAGAGCGCCCTGAGCCTGATTCCCAGCGCCGAGCCATTGCCCCAGGAAATTATCTATACGGCCGCGCCCCGGATTCAAAGCGGGGTGGAGGCAGTGGACCAGGCGGTGAATCCGGCGCTGGAGCAGTCCCTGACTCCCGCTCCGGGAGCCAGCGCCAATCCCACCCAGATCTGGTCGTTTGTGTTGTCCCGGCTCTGGGCTGTGGGTGTGGCGGGGATGGTGTTGTATGCCCTGTTCAGCTACCTTATCCTGCGGCGGCGGATGGCCACGGCGTTTCTCGTGGAGCCGGGGATCAAATGCAGCGAACGGGTGAATTCTCCCTTCGTGCTGGGGCTGCTGCGCCCTATGATCTACCTGCCTGCGCACATGGAGCCGGAAGACCGGGACTATGTAATTGCTCATGAGAAGGCCCATATCCGCCGCCGGGACCACTGGTGGAAGCCTCTGGGTTTCCTGCTTCTGAGCGTGTATTGGTTCAATCCGGTGCTGTGGCTGGCCTACATCCTGCTGTGCCGGGACATTGAAGCCGCCTGCGATGAGAAGGTCATCCGGGATTTGTCCCGGGAGGAGCGGCAGGCCTATTCCCGGGCGCTGCTCCATTGCAGTATCCGGCGCAAATCCATTGCCGCCTGCCCTTTGGCTTTTGGGGAGGTAGGGGTCAAGGAGCGGATCAAACAGGTCATGTCTTACAAAAAGCCGGGGTTCTGGGTGGTGCTCCTTGCCCTGATTGTCTCCGGCGCAGTGGCAGTGACTTTTCTGACGGACCCGGAGGGAATGCCCCTGACGGGCATCCAGGACGGGAGAAACTATGGCGACCTGCTGGACGATGTGACAGAAATGACCTTGGTTCAGGATGGGGAATCCCGGATGGTGGAGGACCTGGACGGGGCGCTGGCCACCATGAGAGAAATCCAGGTGAAAACCCGGGAGGTGTCCCGGAGCCGGGACGAAACCCGGGATGCCTCCAACCAGATTGTGCTGAACGGTCATTTTTATGTGAATTTCAGCGGGGACTATTCCCGGGTGTGGATTGACAACCGGGTAAAGCCTACCTACACCTATGCGGTGCTGCAGCCAGCCCGGGTGGCGGCGCTGTTCGACCAATTTGGAACAGTTTTCGCAGTGGAAGAAACTGTGGAAACGGCTCCCCAGTCGGCAGAGACTGCCCAGGTGCAGCTGGTCTATCAAAAACGGTCTGTGAATTTGCCCACAGAGGACGCCCGGCGGGTGCTGGAACTGGTAGAAAATGCCCTGGGAACGGAGTCTCTGGGAGAAGCTGCGCTGCCGGAGGATATCCGGGAGTACACCGACAACCCGGGAATGCAGGCGGGAATTCAGATCTGGTATGCCGATGGCACCGGAGATTTCTATGAAACCACCCCGGATTTTGGGGTTTTGTGGGAATATGACCAGGAACCCACGTATTTTTATACACTGGAGCAGGGATCCTGGCTGACTGAGATGGCCCGGACCAGGACGGAAGGAATCCGCAACCTTCCCACCTCCGGCGAGCCCTTCGCCACCAAGGATTCCCCCTGGGATTGGACGAGCCAGGTGACGGAAAACGCCATTTCCAGCGCGGAAGCCAATGTGGTCTGGGAATATACGGCCACAGCAGGAGGGTCCTCCCAGTCCATGACCTTTGGCGCCCTGAATCAGGAGCTGCTGGAGCAGCTGCTGGATATCCTCCATGAAATCCCCCAGAGCGCTTTTTCTCCTTCAGATGAGGATGTGAGCAGTTGGAGCGGCACGGATCTGCGCCGGACCCTGACGGAGCCCGGCTCCACCCTGGCGCTGTTCGATGGGGTAAACAACCTGTGCGCCGTGATTCGCAGCACGTCTCAAGGACTGCGCTTTGCTCTGTGCGATGACTTGGCCCGGATAGACAACCCGATGGAGCCGCTTCTGGAAACCGTCACCTATTGGAATCTGGAGGACAGCGCCCTGTCCGCCTATATGCAGAGCCTGATGGGGGATGCGCCCCTGATTACCTATGGCATCGGCGGGGAGTACCAGTGGCAGGAACCGGTCCAGTATGATGAAGGAGACCTGACGCTGGTGCTGGGACTGCCGGAAAACTGGAGGTATGAACTCGTCCCCTATACGCCACAAGCGGAAAACTATGGAGTCCGCTGCCGCCCGGAAACGGAATCGGAGGGATGGATTTATTTCAGCTTCTGGCCGGAGGGTTATCATCCCCAGGAAACCAATCGGTACATTTACACAGACCAGTGGCGTGAGCCTACCATGGAGATCAGCTATCCCCACACGGTGCATGGCTCAGATTATCTGGACACCCAGGGGGCCATCTGGTCTTACCAAGTGGCACATGCGGAGCAGGGTGATTATGCAATCATCAACCAGAATGCAGACAGCTGGTTCCCCACCTATGCAGATCAGATATCCAACATCGTCAACTTTGCACAAGTAAGCTTGACAGAACACGGAGAAGCCATTATAGAAAATCTTCTGGCACACATCGGGTGGACTTGAGCTGTCCGCCGTGTATGCCCGGCAAAAATCCCCCGGTCACCGGGGGATTTTTT
>DVKV01000182.1 GCA_018715835.1 Candidatus Faecousia intestinavium
TTTTGATTCTTTCCTATTTGCGAACCCTGCTGCTGTACCTGGTGCTGATTCTCTCCGTCCGGCTCATGGGCAAGCGGCAGATCGGGCAGATGGAGGCGTCGGAATTTGTGGTGACCATGCTGGTAGCCAACCTGGCCGCCATTCCCATGCAGGATGGGGCGATTCCTCTCTACTCCGGTCTGGTGCCCATTCTCACGGTGCTGGGGATGGAGCTGGTGCTGTCGGGGCTGATTCTGCGCAGTGTGCTCCTGCGACGCCTGCTGTGCGGCAAGCCGGTGATTCTCATCAACAACGGCAAAATTCTCTCGGACAATCTGCGCCGGACCCGGATCACCCTGGACGAGCTGATGGGACATCTGCGGGAAAAGGACGTGCTGGATATCCAGACCGTACAGTACGCCATCCTGGAAACCGACGGCAATCTGTCCGTATTTCCTTACCCCAAGTATGTCCCCGCCTCCGCCCGGGATGCGGGCATCACCCCCCAGAAGCAGCACCTGCCCCTCTCCATCATTCAGGACGGGGTGCTGTTTCGGGAAAATCTGAAAAAATCCGGCAAGAGTGAACAGTGGGTGGACACCATTCTGCGCCAGCACAGCGCCAGCCTCACCGACACCCTGCTGCTCACCGTGGACGACAGCGATCAGGTCCTCTGGCTGGGAAAGGAGGTCCCATGAAACGCAGTTGGATCGGGCTGGGGCTGCTGCTGGCCCTGCTGCTTGCCAGTGGGCTGGTCACCCGGCTGATGGACCGGATGCACCAGCCCATTGCCGACCATCTGGAGCAGGCCGCCGCCCTGGCCCTGGAGGGACACTGGGAACAGGCCGACGCTCAGTCCCGGCTGGCTCTGGAAGACTGGGACCGGCAGGCCCATTTTCGGGCCTGTTTTGCCGACCATGGGCCTATGGAAGAAATTGAGTCGTGCATCGCCTCCCTGAAAGTCTACCGGCAGGTAAAGGACGAAGTCTCCTTCGCCGCCGGATGTGCAGAGCTTGCCCGGCAAGTAGAGGCCATGGGCCAGGCCCACAGTCCTTCCTGGTGGAATCTGTTTTAGGGTCTGCGGCAGGCTCCGCTCCCCAACGGAACCTCCGGCAAACCCGCCAAAATTTTTCGGAGAAACCGGCGGGCCCCTAGATATTGTGATTTTTCCGCTGATTTTTCTCCAACATCTTGTGTTTCGACACATTTCTCCTCGGCATCGTGCTATGATGGTGCCAAGCCTGTGGGACGCAGACGGATGACCGCAGCCGTTGCATCGTCCTGAATGTTCCCGCAGCCTGCCTCCAGAATCTTTGCCGCCAACTCCCCAGGCGGCGCATCCGGAGTCAAAGAGAACCGGCGCAGGACCTCCTCTCCGTCCACGCCGTCGCTGAGTAAAATCAGCACCTCCCCCCGACACAGGGACAGCTTCTCCACCGCCTCCCGGGTCTTGCTGACCGAGATCCCCGGCGGGGGTGTGGCTGTCCCGATTTTTTCTGCCCCGGACCGGCGCAGCACCCAGCTGGGGGCCGCCCCCCACTTGTGCAGCCGGGCCGTTCCCGTGTCCAGCCGCACCTCCGCCAGATCCACCGTCACCGCCCCGGCACTGCCCCGCAGGGCCAGAAGGCTGTTCAGCGTGGACAGGCTGTGTTCCGGAGGGAATCCGGCGGTGAGCATCCGCCGCAGCAGGTCCCCGGCCCACTGGCTTTCCTGGGCCGCTCCCAAGCCGGTGCCCATACCGTCGCACAGCAATACATAATACCGGCATCCCGGCCCGGCAAAGGCCAGGCACCGGTCCCCGTTGGCCCGCTCCTTTCCCTGGGAGCGGGCGGATACTTCCACCCGGAAATCCGGCTGGGCCGACTCTCCCCGGCGGGGCAGCTTGTCCGCCAGAGACCGGAGGTACTCCCCAAAAAACTGATACTGCTGCACCAGGGCCCAGCGATACTCCCCCTGCCGGGCCTGCTGGGCCTTGAGCCAGCGCAGCTGGTCCTGAGCCCGGCGCAGTTCGGGGATCAGCCGTCCCGGCTTCCGGCAGTCCGCGTCCAGGGGATTTTCCAGCAGCTGAGGAGACAGCTCCTGCCGCTGGGTGCAGCTGTTCCGGGCGGAGCAGCTGTCGCAGGCCCGCTGGGCCGCCTTGGAAAGCAAGGCCTCCTGGTCGATGGCCGCAGGCTCCATTTCCAGCAGCACCTGCTGCACCGTGCCCATCACCTGGGCGCCCAGCTCCAGCCGGACCTGCGCCACCCCCGTCTCCCCCCGGCGGTGGACAACCTCCGGCCGGGGGGGAAGAAAGGCTCCCGCCATACCCCCCAGGGCCAGCCCCGGAAGGGGAATCCAGTCCCATCGGCCGCAGGCCGCCATCACCAGCACATAGCAGAATCCCGGGGCGGCGTATCGCTGCCATCGCTTGTCGAAGGGAATCATCCGCACAAAGTAGGCCATGCACAGCACCGCCGTCATGGGCACCGCCGTGACCTGGGCCAAATCCAGCCCCAGTCCCGCCAGCGCCGCCGCCGGGAAAGCCCCGGTCACCGCCAGAATGCCCCCCAGGAAGTACCCCAGCCCGAAATACCGCACCGGCATCACCTGGGCCAGGGCCAGCGCCGCCGCTCCCAGCACCAGCCAGTCGGTGATGGCGTCCCGGCATCGTGCCGCCTGGGTGAACAGCACCCCGGAGAAAAAGGCCAGTCCCACCCGCAGACCGAAGATCACCACCGGGGTGGTATCCTTCAGAAAAACCTGGAAGCTCAGCCCCGTGGCCGCGGTGAGGAAAGCGGCGATGGCGGGAATCATCAGAGGCTGATCCCGGCTTTCCTCCCGCTTGCCTACCATCAGAACCAGCAGCGCTCCCGCCGCTGCCCACACAATTCCCTGGCGGCCAGCCATCCCCCAGAAGGTGGGGTAGCCTGCCATGGCCCCCAGGGCGATCAGCACCGCCCGCCACCCGGTCACGCCGCAGATGGCACCCAAGGCCAGGGGCTGGGGATAATTTCCCAGACTGGCCGCGCTGAGCAGGAAACCCCCGGCGCCATAGGCCAGAATCCATGCCGGCGTTCGCACCCGGGGATCCAGGAGCCAGCGCTGCAAATTTCTCTGCCCCCGGCGCAAGTACGTTTCCATTGTCATTCGTACACCACAGCCTTTCCCTTTGAGATAGAGAAATCCTATCACGGACGCCCAAAAATTTCCGTCGGATTGGGTGCCGTCCCGGCATTGGGAAGAAATTTCCTTTCAGATGCCTTGCGCCGGAAAGGCCGGGAGTGTATAATGACCGTATCAGCCGGTCTGTCCGGCGTTTTTGGAAAGGGGGAATCCGACATGGGCAGAGAATATGAGCTGAAATATGCAGCCAATCCCCAGAAAATCGGAGAAATTCAGAAGAAGTTTGGAAACTTTTCTCCCATTGTGATGGAAACCACCTATTACGATACGTCCGCCGGGGATTTCGCCGCCCGAAAGTGGATGCTCCGCTGCCGTCTGGAAAACAGCAGGGCCGTGTGTACCATCAAGACTCCCCTGCCCGACGGCAGCCGGGGAGAGTGGGAAGTCGGCTCCTCTCAGGTGGAGCAGGCCATTCCGGCCCTGTGTGATCTTGGCGCCCCCCGGGAACTGCT
>DVKV01000183.1 GCA_018715835.1 Candidatus Faecousia intestinavium
CTCCGGCCCCGGTGCCACCAATCTGGTCACCGGCATCGCCACCGCCTACCTGGATTCCGTTCCCATGGTGGCCATTACCGGCAACGTGCCCAACAGCACCATCGGCACCGACGGCTTCCAGGAAATCGACATTACCGGTATCACCCTGCCCATTACCAAACACAACTATTTTGTGGGTACCATCGACAAGCTGGCCCCCACTATCCGGGATGCGTTCAAGCTGGCAAAATCCGGTCGGCCCGGCCCGGTGCTCATCGACGTGCCCAAGGATGTGCAGACCGCCATGGGCGAATACGAGCCACAGCCCCCGGTGGAGGCGGAGGAGACCGCCGCCGCAAAGCAGATCCGGATTGAGCAGGCTGCCGCCTGCATCAACGCCGCCCAGCGGCCCTTCGTCTATTTCGGCGGCGGTCTGATCACCAGCGGTGCCCAGGATGAGCTGCTGCAGATGGCGGAGCAGATTGACGCCCCCATTGGCTGCTCCATGATGGGCATTTCCGGTGTCCCCACCGACTATCCCCGGTTCCTGGGAATGCAGGGCATGCACGGACACTACGCCTGCTCCATGGCCATGCACCAGGCCGACTGCATCATCGCACTGGGCTGCCGGTTCAACGACCGGGTCACCGGCGACCGGGCCAAGTTCGCCGTGGGCGCCAAGATTGTCCACATTGATATCGACGGTGCGGAGCTGGGCAAAACCGTCTCCCCCGCCTGTGCCCTCCGGGGTGATGTAAAGAAGACCCTGGAAAAGCTGCTGCCTCTTCTGAAAAAGCAGGAACATCCCCAGTGGCAGAAAACCGTCAGCCGCTTGCTGGATGAGGAGCATCTGGGTCTGGACAGCCGGGACGGCATGACCCCCCGGAATGTCATCGGCCTGCTGAACCGCTACCTGGGTGAGAACACTCCGGTGGCCACCGATGTGGGCCAGCACCAGATGTGGGCTGCCCAGTACCTGAACCTGAAAAATACCCGCCGTTTTATCTCCAGTGGCGGCCTGGGCACCATGGGCTTCGGCATGGGCGCGGCCATGGGTGCTGCCATGGGCACCGGAGAACATGCTGTTCTGATTACCGGCGACGGCAGCTTCGGCATGAATCTGAACGAGCTGGCCACCGCCGTTGCCAACCAGGTTCCCCTGGTGATTCTGCTGCTGAACAATGGCGTTCTGGGCATGGTACGCCAGTGGCAGACCCTGTTCTTTGACAAGCATTACTCCAACACTACCCTGGATGCCCGCCAGACCGACTTCGTCAAGGTAGCCCAGGCCTTCGGCGCTCAGGCCAGCCGGGCACTGACTCTGGAGGAGCTGGAAACGGCCCTGGACCAGGCCTTTGCCTGCAACGGCACTTACCTCATCGACTGCGCCATTGACAAAGATGAGTTCGTGCTGCCCATGCTGCCCCCCGGCGGTTCCATGGACGATATTATTACAAGGATTGGTGACTGATTATGAAGAAATTTACCGTTGCTATTCTGGTTAACAACCAGTTCGGCGTGTTGAACCGGGTCACCAGTATGTTCCGCCGCCGTCAGTTCAACATCACTTCCCTCACCGTCAGCGAGACGGAGTCCGAGTCATTCTCCCGGATCACCGTCCAGTCTGAGGGCGATGAGGTAAAAAAAGAGCAGCTGATCAATCAGCTCTACAAGCTGCCCGACGTCTGCTCCATCGCCGAGCTGGACAACGTGGACACCGTAGGCCGGGAGCTGCTGCTGATCAAGATGCGCAATGACCCCGCTGTCCGAAATGACATCCGCTCCGCCTCCACCGCCTACGAAGGCAAGGTGGTGGACTACACCAAGGAATCCATCATCATCCAGATGGTTGGCGACAGCCGGAAGATCGACAATTTCATCGACCTGATGCGGGACTTTGAAATCATGGAAATTTGCCGCACCGGCCTGGTGACCCTCCAGCGGGGCGCCACCACCATCCGCCGGGTGACCAATCTGTAAAAATAAGTTCTTCAATAAACATACATACGAAATCGGGAGGTAATCATTATGAACCGCATTTTCTACCAGCAGGACTGTGATCTGCAGAAGCTCGCCGGCAAGACCGTTGCCATCATCGGCTATGGCTCTCAGGGCCACGCCCACGCTCTGAACTTGAAAGACAGCGGCGTGAATGTTGTCGTCGGTCTGTACAACGGCTCCAAGAGCTGGGCCAAGGCAGAAGCCCAGGGACTGAAGGTCATGACTTCCGCCGAAGCCGCCAAGGTTGCCGACATCATCATGATCCTGATCAACGACGAGAAGCAGGCCGCCCTGTACAAAGAGAGCATCGAGCCCAATCTGACCGAGGGCAAGACCCTGGCCTTTGCCCATGGCTTCAACATCCACTTCGGCTGCATCAAGCCCCCCAAGAATGTCAACGTGATCATGATCGCCCCCAAGGGCCCCGGCCACACCGTCCGCAGCGAGTACCAGGCCGGCAAGGGTGTACCCTGCCTGATCGCCGTGGAGCAGGACGCCACCGGCGACGCTCTGGACATCGGTCTGGCCTACGCTCTGGGCATCGGCGGTGCCCGTGCCGGTGTGCTGGAGACCACCTTCCGTACTGAGACCGAGACCGACCTGTTCGGTGAGCAGGCGGTGCTGTGCGGCGGCGTGTGCGCCCTGATGCAGGCTGGCTTTGAGACCCTGGTGGAAGCCGGTTACGACCCCCGGAACGCCTACTTCGAGTGCATCCACGAGATGAAGCTGATTGTGGACCTGATCTACCAGTCCGGCTTCAGCGGCATGCGCTACTCCATCTCCAATACCGCTGAGTACGGCGACTACATCACCGGCCCCAAGATCATCACCGCCGAGACCAAGAAGACCATGAAGAAGATCCTCTCCGACATCCAGGACGGCACCTTCGCCAAGGACTTCCTGCTGGATATGTCCAGCGCCGGCGCTCAGGTTCACTTCAACGCCATGCGCAAGCTGGCCAGCGAGCATCCCTCCGAGATCGTGGGTCAGGAGATCCGCAAGCTGTACAGCTGGAGCGACGAGGACAAGCTGATCAATAACTGAGGAAACTCTGAATCAATCGCCTGTGGCTGGACAGCGGATCTTTTTCGCCATCCATACAGAATGAAAAACAGGAAATACACAAAGTATTCCCCTATTTTCCATTCTTTTGTCTGGGGAAAAATCTCTCGCTGCCAGCTCTTGCCGATTGAATCAGCGCTTCCTTGATTTTCGCCAAAGGGAGGGGCGTTGCCCCTCCCTCTCCCGATTTTTCTACCCTAACACAGAAAGTAGGTTTCTGCCATGATCAAAGATACCATCGTCAACGGTCCCCAGAATGCCACGCACCGCAGTCTGTACCATGCCCTGGGCCTGACCAAGGAAGAGCAGCAGCGGCCCCTCATCGGTATTGTCAGCTCCTACAATGAAATCGTTCCCGGCCACATGAATCTGGACAAGATTGTGGAAGCGGTAAAGCTGGGCGTAGCCATGGCCGGCGGCACCCCCATTGTCTTCCCCGCCATCGCCGTGTGCGACGGCATCGCCATGGGCCACGAGGGCATGAAATACTCCCTGGTCACCCGGGATCTGATCGCCGACTCCACCGAGGCTATGGTCAAGGCCCACGGCTTTGACGGCCTGGTAATGGTCCCCAACTGTGACAAGAATGTGCCCGGCCTGCTGATGGCAGCCGCCCGGGTGAACATCCCCACCATTTTCGTCAGCGGCGGCCCCATGCTGGCCGGCCGGGTGGACGGAAAGAAGACCAGTCTTTCCAGCATGTTTGAAGCAGTGGGCGCTTTCGCCGCCGGAAAGATTGACGAGGCCCAGCTGACGGTGTGCGAAGAAAACACCTGCCCCACCTGCGGCTCCTGCTCCGGTATGTACACCGCCAACTCCATGAACTGCCTGACGGAAGTGCTGGGCATGGGTCTGCGGGGCAACGGCACCATTCCTGCGGTGTACTCCGCCCGGATTGAGCTGGCCAAGCACGCCGGCATGCAGGTGATGGAACTGGTGAAGAAGGACATCCGGCCCCGGGACATCATGACCGCCGCCGCCATCCGCAACGCCCTGACTGCCGACATGGCCCTGGGCTGCTCCACCAACTCCATGCTCCACCTGCCCGCCATCGCCAACGAATGCCAGGTGGAATTCAACCTGGACATGGCCAACGAGATCAGCGCCAAAACCCCCAACCTGTGCCACCTGGCTCCCGCCGGTCCCACCTACATGGAGGACCTGAACGAAGCCGGCGGCGTGTATGCCGTGCTGAAAGAGCTGACCAAGCTGGACCTGCTGGATACCTCCGTGATGACCGTCACCGGCAAGACCCTGGGCGAGAACATCGCCGCCGCCGTGAACCGGGACACCAGCGTCATCCGTCCCGTGGAGAATCCCTACTCCTCCACCGGCGGCATTGCGGTGCTCCGGGGCAATCTGGCACCGGAAGGCGGCGTGGTGAAGCGCAGCGCCGTGCTGCCGGAAATGCTGGTCCACGAGGGTCCGGCACGGGTGTTTGACTGTGAGGAAGACGCCCAGGCCGCCATCAACGCCGGACAGATTCGCCCCGGCGACGTGGTGGTCATCCGCTACGAAGGCCCCAAGGGCGGCCCCGGTATGCGGGAGATGCTGAACCCCACCTCCGCCATCATGGGCATGGGTCTGGGCAACAGCGTGGCCCTGATCACCGACGGTCGGTTCAGCGGCGCCACCCGGGGTGCCTGCATCGGCCACGTCTCCCCGGAAGCCGCCTCCGGCGGCCCCATCGGCGTGATCCAGGAGGGTGACATCATCCACATTGACATTCCCAACAACGTGCTGGAACTGAAAATCAGCCAGGAAGAACTGGACCGCCGGATGGCCGCCTTCGTTCCCAAGAAGAAAGAACTCTCCGGCTACCTGAAGCGCTATGCCGCTCTGGTGTCCAGCGGCGCGAAGGGTGCGATTCTGAACGTATGAAGTCCAAAGAACTGTTTCGCCTGAACATCGGGCTGCAAAGTCTGGCCATCTTCCGGAATCTGCTGAAAGATCCGGTGATTGCCGCCCTGCGGGAATACCTGGAGGACCTGGAGACGGGAGAAACCGCCCGGTCCGTGTCCCGGTATGCCGGGTTTGTGTCCGCCTTTTACGCCGCCGGAACCCCCGCCTTCTCCCGGTATGTGGAGCGGATTGTGGGAGATGATGAGAATCCCTGCATCCGGCTCATCGGACGGGGGGAGACTCCCTCCCCTGAGATGGCCCGGTGTGTGGCCGGGGAGCTGGAAATCCTCCAGGCGGTGGCCAGTCTGACACCTTCCCAGCTGCGGCAAGGGCTGGACTGGGACGGGTATCTGCCGGAGTTTCCCACGGAGCCGGTGGATGTGGTTGCCTCCTACCGGCAGCGCTGTGAAAACATCGGTCAGTACGGCTACGGCATCTATGCCCGCCACCCCATGTTCTACATCTCCGGAGAAAATCAGATTGTGCCGGTGCACAACCCGGATAAGATTCGCCTGTCCTCTCTCATTGACTACAAGCGGGAGCAGCAGATCATCCTGGACAACACCATGGCCCTGCTCTCCGGGAAGCCCGCCGCCAACATCCTGCTCACCGGCGACGCCGGTACCGGAAAATCCTCCACCGTGAAAGCGGTGGTCAACGAACTGTCTCACCTGGGCCTGCGGATTCTGGAGGTGCGCAAGGAGCAGCTGCACAGCATCCCCGCCATTCTGGACGAGCTGAACAGCAACCCCCTGAAGTTCATCCTGTTCATCGATGATCTTTCCTTCCAGAAGGACGACGACAATTTCAGCGCCCTGAAGGCCATTCTGGAGGGCAGCGTGTCCGCCCGGAGCCGGAACGTGGTGATTTACGCCACCTCCAACCGCCGCCATCTGGTGAAGGAGAGCTTCTCCAACCGGGATGGAGACGACGTGCACCGCAACGACACCATGCAGGAAATGCTGTCCCTGTCCGAGCGGTTCGGCATCCAGATCACCTTCCAGAAGCCGGACAAGAAAACCTACCTGGATATTGTCCGCCACCTGGCGAAAGACCGGGGTGTGGAAATGCCCGTGGAAGAACTGGAAGCTCAGGCCGAGCGGTTTGCTCTGGGCCGGGGCGGACGGTCCGCCCGGGCCGCCACCCAGTTCATCGACAGCCTGCTGGCAAAATAAAAACGCAAACGCCTGAGCGGCGAAAACCGCTCAGGCGCTATCTTTATGGAATTACAGTTCTCTAGTCCGGTACAGCCGGATGGAGAGCCGCCAGGACAGGGCATACAGCACAATCGCCCCCAAGAGCAGCCAGACCGACAAATTTCCCGGCAGGGAGAAGATTCCCCCGTCATTCACGTTCAGCGCCAGAACGGCACTGCCGCCGCAAACCACGCCGATCATCACCAGAAACACAATCCGTCCTTTTTCTACGCCCCATTTGAAAATCAGGGGCAGACACAGCGCCGGGGGCGAGATTGCCAAAAATTGGATGGCGCACAGCAGGGAGCACAGCTGGTTCAGATCCCCCTCTGCGTTCAGTTTCATGGCCAGCAACTGAGTGAGAGCTGTCAAGCCCAGAACGAATTCACCATAGATCAGACCGATGAGATACTTCGCCGAGACATACTGTGCCCGGGAGGTGGGCAGGGTTTCAAAATACACGTCCCATTTGCTCTGAGAATCGTAAGACAGCAAGGTCACCGGGATAAAACAGGCCAGAGCGCTGGGGTAGACCAACAGGAACAGATTCTCCGAAGAAGGGAGCATGGCCATTCCTAAAAACACCAAGGTTATCACCAGAAACAGCCAGCAGTATTTCCACGCCATATAAAATTCTTTCAGCATCAAGCCTTTCATCTTACTTTGCCCCCTTTACCATGTAGACAAACAATTCCTCAATACTCACCGGGCTCAGGTTCCACCCTTCCGGCACCCCGTCCCGGAGCACCAGGGCCTCCGCCCCATAAGGGGTGACCTTTTTGCTCTTCACCGCCGCCGGGTCCAGGTCTTCCAGCTGCTCCGCCGTGCAGTGGAGCAGGCCGTATTCCTCCAGCAGCCGGTCCTTTTCTTCCATGAGCATGAGTTTTCCCTTGTGCAGGAAGGCGATGTAGTCGCAGAGTTTTTCCAGATCGCTGACAATGTGGGACGAAATCAGGATGGCATGATCCTCCTGCCGGGTGAAGTCCAGAAACAGCTCCACCACCTGATCCCGGGCCACCGGGTCCAGGCCGCCGGTGGGCTCGTCCAGCAGGAGCAGCTTGGGCTGGTGAGACATTGCCACCGCAATCCCCAGCTTCATCTTCATGCCCCGGGAAAAATCCTTGAATTTTTTGTCCCAGGGCAGGCCAAGGGATTCCACCAGATTGGCATAATATTCCCCGTCCCACCGGGCGAAAATCCGGGCCATGATTTTGCCAATCTGCCTGGCATTCAGCCACTCCGGCAGGCCGATGGAGTCCATCACCACGCCGATGTCCTCCTTGGTCAGCCGGAGGTTGTCCTGGTTGTCCCGGCCCAGAATGGTGACGGTGCCGCTGTCCCGGCGGAGCATATCCAGAATCAGCTTGATGGTGGTGGTCTTTCCCGCTCCGTTTTCCCCGATCAGCCCCAGGATACAGCCGCTGGGCAGGGTCAGATTCAGATTGTCCAGGCAGAAGCCCGGATAGGTTTTGGTGAGACTGCGAATTTCCAGTGCATTCATAGCTGTTCCTCCATACAAAGTTCCATCATTTCCAGAAGCTGCGCCCGGCTGAGATGGCAGGAAGCCGCCAGACGGACAATCTGCTCCATGTGTTCCTCGATTTTCTTCAGATTCTCCTCCCGGAGCAGCTCCACGTTCTTCGCCGCCACATAGCAGCCCTTCCCGGGGACGGTGTAGAGGAAGCCCTCCCGCTCCAGCTCGTCATAGGCCCGCTTGGTGGTGATGAAGCTGATCCGCAGATCCTTGGCCAGCCCTCGGATGGAGGGAAGCATCTGATCCTGCTCCAGTTCCCCGCTGATGATCTGAGACTTAATTTGGGAATAAATCTGGTCGTAGATCGGGGCGCCGCTTTTGTTGTCGATAAAGATGTGCATGCCCTCACCTCTGTATAAACTGTATATTCCGATTATATATAGTTTATACGCAGTTGTCAAGTCCTGTTTTGACAATTTTTCCGGCGGTTGCATTCCTGCCCTTCCTGTGCTAAACTGGTAAAAACGCAAGGAGGTGCGCCTATGAATTTCCTGGAAATTGCCCAAACCCGGCAGTCCTGCCGGGCCTATGACGAAAGCCGTCCCGTGGAGCCGGAGAAGCTGGACGCCGTGCTGGAAGCCGTTCGGCTGGCCCCCTCTGCCTGCAACGGCCAGCCCTACCACATCACTGTCTGTCAGGGGGAAACTGCCAAGGCCGTTGCCGCCGCCACCGCTGGAATGGCTCTGAACAAATTCGCCGTCCAGGCACCGATTCTGCTGGTGCTGTCGGAGATGCCCTATGTGGCCTCAGCCGCAGCAGGTTCCCGGATGAAACAAAACGACTACCGCTCCATGGACATTGGTATTGCTGCCGCCTACCTCACCGCCGAGGCCACCGCCCAGGGGTTGGGTACCTGCATTCTCGGCTGGCTGGATGACCGGAAAATTCGGGAGATCTGCAGTCTCAAATACCCGGTCCGGTTGGTGATTACCCTAGGCTATGCCAAGGAAGGCGACCGGCTCCGGGCAAAAAAGCGCAAGGAGCTGTCCGAACTGGTGACCAAACTTTGATTTTCAAAACCGGCTTCTTCGGAAGCCGGTTTTGCTCTTGACAAGGGGACGTTTATTTGCTACACTATATTTAACAATTAAGTTAATTGTTAAATATTAGAAAGGAGATGGACTATGGGACTGCAGCAAACTCTGAAAGCCCTGGCAGACCCCACCCGGCGGGAGATTCTCAATCTTCTGAAAAACGGAAAGCTTCCCGCCGGGGAAATCGCCGAGCATTTCGACATCACCCCCGCCGCCATTTCCCGGCATCTGTCGGTGCTGAAGGACGCCGACCTCATCAGCGACACCCGGGAAGGCAAATTCATTTTCTATGAACTGAATGCCACGGTTCTGGAGGAAATCCTGCTGTGGATTTCCGATCTGAAAGGAGAGCGTGAACATGATTCCTAGTTCTACAATCCTTGCCTGCGTTTTGACCCTGTGCATCAGTCTGGTAATTCCCCTGGGGATTCTGCTGGTGCTTGGCATCCGCTGGCGCAAGGATGGCTTTGCCCCGGCCTGGTTCATCGGCGCCGCCGGCTTTTTCGTCACCCAGATGGTCATTCGCCTGCCCATTTTAAGCCTGCTTTCCGCCAATACCGGGTTCGTCGCCTTTGCCCAGGAACATTTTATTCTGTACAGTCTGCTGCTGGCCTTCACCGCCGGGCTGTTTGAGCTGGCAGGCCGGTTCGCCGCCGGCAAGCTGCTGAAGAAAAAGCCCACCTTCCGCCGGGCGCTGGCAGCCGGTCTGGGGCACGGCAGCATCGAAGCCATTTTGCTGGTGGGCATCACCTACATCAACAATCTCATCTATCTGGTCCTGATCCAGACAGGGGCCTTTGACACCCTGGTGGCCCAAACCGAGGCCATGGGTGTGGACCCCAGCCAGCTGCTGGCCATCAAGGAGACCTTCCTCCAGACCGGGGCGGGACTGTTCCTGCTGGCAGGGCTGGAACGGCTGCTGACCATGGTGGCCCACACCGCCATGTCGGTGCTGATGTGCTGGGGTCTGTGGAGCCATCGCACCGGGATTGGTGTGACTGCCTGTCTTGTCATCCACACCCTGCTGGACTCCATGGTGATGGTAACTTACCTGGTTCCCCAGCCTGCTTCTTATTGGATTCTCTACGGTTTTATGGGACTGGTTGCCCTGTTTTCCCTGTATCTGCTCCGGCGGCTCCGGAATACCTGGCCCGCCTGTGAGAAAGGAGAAAGTGTATGATCCGTCAAAAACGTTATCTTCTTCTGATTTCTTCCCTGGTTACCCTGCTGCCCATTGCGGTGGGTCTGATTCTCTGGGACCGGCTGCCGGAAACTCTTGTCAACCACTGGGGTATTACCGGTGAGCCGGACGGCTGGAGCAGCCTGCCCTCTGTCGTGTTCGGCACCCCGCTGACCATGCTGGCCGTTCAGTGGTTCCTGGTGCTGATCACCTCCCTGGATTCCAAAGCACGGGAGCGGAACCAGAAGCCCTTCGGCATGGTGCTGTGGATTCTCCCCGTACTTTCCAACCTGTGCTGCTACAGTATATATGCCCTGGCCCTGGGGGTGGAATTCTCCATGTCCAACCTGATGGTAGCCGCCATGGCGGTGATGTTCCTGGTCATCGGCAACTACCTTCCCAAATGCCGGCAGAATTACACCATCGGCATCCGGGTACCCTGGACCTTTGCTGACGAGGAAACCTGGAACGTGACCCACCGGGTGGGGGGCCGGATGTGGGTCATCGGCAGCCTGGTGATGCTGCTGGGGGCAGTCCTTCCGGCGAAGTTCGGCATTCCCCTTTTCGTGATTGCCATGCTGGTGATCTGCATCGCTCCCATCGTCTACTCCTGGGTGTTTTATACCCGCAAGCGCCGCAGCGGCGCCGAAATCACCACCACCCTGAAGCCCATGAAGCAGGGCAGCAGGACCTTCACCATTGTGGTCCTGGTATTCGTAGCCGTCACCCTGATCGCCATTTTCTCCCTGCTCTTTGTGGGGAATATCCACCTGGAATACGGAGACGACTCTTTCACCGTGGTGGCAAGCTTCTACGACGATCTGACCGTCAGTTATGATTCCATCGACAGCATCGAATACCGGGAAGGGAACGTGGATGGCGTGCGCACCTGGGGCTACGGCAGCTTCCGGCTGCTGATGGGCTATTTCGAAAATGAGGAGTTCGGAACCTATACCCGCTATACCTATTACAATCCCGAATCCTGTGTCATCTTGTCCGCTGATGGGAAAACTCTGGTGCTCAGCGGGGAAGACGGCCCCCAGACGAAAGAGATATATGATACTTTGAAGGAGCGGACCGGGCGGTAGATAAAATATTTTCTGTCTGGAAAAATGGGA
>DVKV01000184.1 GCA_018715835.1 Candidatus Faecousia intestinavium
AAGATCAGGGCGGTATCACCATTGGGGACGGATCTCTGATTGGCCATAATGTGGTTCTTGCCACACTCAATCACTATGAAGATCCCAGGCGGCGCCAGGAAACCATTCCCGCCCCGATTGTCATTGGCAAAAATGTATGGATCGGCGCCAACGCCACGGTGACACCGGGGGTCACCATCGGGGACAACGCCATTGTCGCCGCCGGTGCAGTGGTCACCCGGGATGTGCCGCCCGATACCGTGGTGGGCGGCGTACCCGCCCGGATACTGCGGGCCATACGGGTGGAAGAGAACAAGTAATCATTTTTTCCCATTTGCCGCACCATAACCATCGGATTCCGACATTCTTTCTTGCGCGCACCGGCACGGCATGCTATGCTGTAAGCAGAAGGAGGCGGTTGGATGGAACTGCGGGTGCTGAAATACTTTCTGGTTGTCGCGCGGGAGGAAAATATTACACGGGCGGCGGCGCTGCTCCATGTGACCCAGCCCACCCTTTCCCGGCAGTTGATGCAGCTGGAGGAAGAATTGGGGGTCCAGCTGTTCCAGCGCAGCCGGTACCGCATCCTTTTGACCGATGAAGGGATGCTGCTGCGCCGCCGGGCCCAGGAACTGGTGGATCTGGCGGAAAAAACGGAGCAGGAATTCCGGAAAGCCCCGGAACTGCGGGGAGAAATTTCCATCGGCAGCGGGGATCTGGAGGGAATGTCCCTGCTTTCGGAACTGCTGGTGTCCTTTCAGAAGCTGCATCCCCAAGTGACTTACCGAATTTTTAGCGGAAACGCCGACAATACCAAGGAACAGATTGAGGGCGGGATGCTGGATTTTGGCCTGCTGCTGGAGCCGGTGGACATCAGCAAGTACGACTTCATCCGCCTGCCTGTGAAGGAGCAGTGGGGGGTTCATGTCCGGGAAGATTCCCCGCTGGCCCGGAAGGAGGCGGTTACCGCCCGGGATTTGGCGTCGGTACCGCTGATTTTTACCCAGCGGGGCCTGGTGCAGAAAGAATTGGAGCGGTGGTTCGGGCCTTATGGCCCCCAGATCCACCTGGCTGCAACCGGAAATCTGCCCTACAACATGACCCAGCTTGCCCGGGCTGGCATGGGTGCATTCCTGACGGTGCGGCTGCGGTGCAGTTATGAGGGTCTGCGATTTTTGCCCTTGTCTCCGCCTCTGGAGGCAAGCACCGTGCTGGCCTGGAAGAAGACGGAGGCGTTTCCCCCTGCCATGGCAGCGTTGCTGGAACACATTAGAAATGCTTTCTAGCTATTTCTCATCATCCGGTATAAGCATTAGACATATATATGAAATGGATTTACAATGTAGGTGTCCAGAAGGACACCTGCATTTTTTATTTGGAGGTTCTGTTATGACCACACAGGAGACCAGCGAACGCTACCAGATTCCCATGGATGTTCTGCGGGCGTATGAGCGTTGGAATCTGTGCGGGTTAGAAGAAAAGGTGAAGGGCCAATGGCGTTACGACGATACCGATCTGGAACGGCTGGGTACCATCATGACCCTTCTGGACGTGGGATTTACCATACAGGAAGCGGAAGCCTATATGCGCCTTCAGCTGGAACAGAATCATACGGAATCCCAGCGTCTGCGGATGCTGGAAGAAAAACGGGGTGCTGCCCTGAATCAGATTCACACCATGGAACGACAGATTCAGCGGCTGGACGATCTGCGCCATAAGATTCGGAAACACAAGGACAAACAGGGGGGATAACCTATGGATGCGTCAGTTGATGTCAAGCAATTTGGGGAAGGAATGTCTCGCGACCCTTTTGGTCTGGAGCAGAAGGACCCGGAATTTTGCGGGCTGTTCTATGACTTTGCCTTTGGCGAGGTGGTTCAGCAGAGCAGCCTGGACGGAAAGACTCGTTTCCTGGCAATTCTGGCCGCTTTGATGGGCTGCCAGGGCACGGAGGCGTTTTCAGGTCTGGTGCCGGATGCCTTGGCAAATGGGGTGACACCGGTGGAACTGAAGGAACTGGTCTACCAGGGGACGGCCTATCTGGGCTTGGGCAGAACGCTGCCGTTTCTGGAGGCCAGCAATCGAGCGTTGGAAGAGCAGGGCGTGACCCTCCCGCTGCCGGGGCAGGGAACCACCACCCCGGATAATCGAATCGAGTCAGGGAATCAGGCTCAAGTGGATATTTTCGGCGAACAGATGCGGGGTTTCCAGAACAGCGGACCGCAGGAGAGCCTGCACATCAACCGCTGGCTGGCGGGCAACTGCTTCGGGGATTACTATACCAGAGGGGGCCTGGATTACCGGCAGCGGGAACTGATTACCTTCTGCTTCCTGGCGGCTCAGGGGGGATGTGAACCCCAGCTGATCAGCCACGCCGCCGCCAATCTGCGCATTGGAAATCACAGGGAATTTCTCATTGACGTGGTTTCCCAGTGCCTGCCCTATGTGGGCTATCCCCGCAGCCTGAACGCTTTGCGTTGCATTGATGAGGCCGCAAAATAATACAACAGGGGGTTGTTTGGATGATTTATTTATAAGGATTTTCAAGGGTTAAAACTCTCCAATCTGGGCATGGGCTGTATGCGCCTGCCCGCCTGTGATTATGACCTGGGCAATTTGGGTAACATTCAGAAAATTTTTGAGGAACAGCTGAAGATATCGGAGACCATGGCTGACTTCCGTTCCATTTTGTAAGGAGGAAGACCGATGAAATACCAAAATCAGGAAGAATTCGCACAGGAAAATGTATTCGGCCTTGGGCAGGAGAACACTGCCTACGCAAAGTTTTTTGTGGGCAATTCCTACCTCAATCCGCTGACCGTCCCCGGCCAATGCCCGGTTTATCTGGCCAATGTGACGTTCGAGCCCGGCTGCCGAAATAACTGGCACATTCATCATGCGAAAGAGGGCGGCGGACAGCTGCTTATCTGCACTGCCGGCGAAGGCTGGTACCAGGAGGCGGGGAAGGATGCCGTCAGTCTGACTCCCGGTATGGTGATCACCATACCCGCTGGGGTCAAGCACTGGCATGGAGCCAAAAAAGACAGCTGGTTTTCCCATATCGCTGTGGAGGTGCCCGGAACGGAAACCTCCAACGAATGGCTGGAACCGGTTTCGGAAGAAGACTATGCCAGACTGAACTGATGGACGATCAGAATCATTGCAGTCTATGAAACAGCGGCCAGACTGGGAATGCCCGGCCTGACCGCTTCACAGTGGGGAAACAGGAAAAGAATTTCCCGTCCATCACATCAAAAAAGCTGCCGTTTCCATTGGAAACAGCAGCTTTTTTGCGTTTTCACCTGGTTATACCGGAAGTGTAGGCTGAACCGGCTCCTGAGAACCGGATTTTTTCAATTCCTCTTCCTCCAGCACCCGATAGGCAACCTTTCCCACCAGGGTCTTGGGCAGATCATCCCGGAACTCAATGTCATAGGGCATGGCATACTTGGCGATGTGCTTGCGGCAATATGCCAGAATGGACTGCCGGGTGGCATCGCTGGGCTCTACCCCGGGAA
>DVKV01000185.1 GCA_018715835.1 Candidatus Faecousia intestinavium
AATTCGCTTATTAATACAACTTGAGGAGGAAGCCTATGCAGACAGCCGCACTGATTGTCGCCGCTGGGATGTCTTCCCGGATGGGACAATTCAAGCCCCTATTGAGTATCGGTTCCATTTCCATTGCCCAGCGGGTGGTGGCCAGCCTCCGTCAGGCGGGCATATCCAAAGTTGTAATGGTCACCGGCTGCAACGCCACCGCCCTGGAACGGCATCTTGCAGAAAACGACGTTATCTTTCTGAGAAATGAAGCATACGAAACCACCCAGATGTTTGACTCGGTGAAAATCGGCCTGGAATACCTCCAGGGAAAGTGCGACCAGATTGTCTTTACTCCCGTGGACGTGCCCCTGTTCACCGCCCGGACTGTCCGGGCCTTGCTGGAATCCGGGGCAGCGCTGGCCTGTCCGGTGTATCAGGGGCAGCAGGGGCACCCCATTTTGCTCAGTGCCGGACTGATCCCCCTGATTCTGGCAGATTCCGGAGAAGGAGGACTGCGGGGCGCCCTGGATCGCTGCGGTCAGGCAATGACCCAGATTGCCGTGGAAGATGCTGGAACCCTCCACGACGCCGACACCCCCCAGGATTTTTCCGCTTTGCTGGACTACCACAACTCCCAGCTGCTGCGGCCGGTGGTCCATGTGGCCCTCCATAAAGAAAAATTGTTTTTTGACAATAAGATGGCCATGCTGCTGATGCTCATCGACGAAACCAACTCCGTTCGGGCGGCAGGGCAGCGGATGCAGCTGAGCTACTCCAGCTGCTGGAACCGGATTCACACCCTGGAAAGTCAGCTCAGCTACACGTTGATTGAGCGCAGCCAGGGCGGCGCCGGTGGGGGCACCAGCGTTCTGACCCCCCAAGGGAAGCAGCTCCTGGATGCCTTCGCCCGGTATGAGCAGCGTTTGCGGGAGATTGCAGAGGAATTGTACCCGGACTATTTCGGAGGGCTTCTGCCATGAAGCGATGCTATCTCATCCGTCATTGCCTGCCGGATTTTCCCGGCGGTCAGCGCTATTGTTTGGGTCGTACCGATTTTCCCCTGGGGGCCGAAGGACTGGCGCAGGCAGAGGAAGTGGCCGGAATCCTTCCCCCCGTTTCTCGGGTTTATTCCAGTCCCCTGCGCCGGGCGGTGCAGACTGCCCAGGCAATCGGAACTCCCCAGCTGGTGGAGGGCTTGCAGGAACTGTACGCCGGAGACTGGGATGGACTGCCCTTCTCGGAAATCAAGATCCGGTTTCCGGAATTGTATGCCGCCCGAGGAATCAATCCTGCTCTGCCCTTACCCAATGGCGAGTCTGACCAGGCAGGGCTGCATCGATTCCAGCGGGCCATTGTACAGTGCGCCCGGGAATCTCCCGGAGACTTTGCCCTGGTATCCCACGGAGGAATTCTGCGGCTGTTTCTGAGCACCCTTCGTCCCGGCTTTCCCAAACCCGGATACGGACAGATCATTCCTCTGTCCTGGAACGGGTCAACCTTTCAACTACAGGAGGATTGATTGTATGCGTGCCATGCTCAACACCATGAAAACCCATCTGCTGCAGGGAGAAAACCTGGTTCTGGTCACGGTTGTGGCCTCCTCCGGCGCCACGCCCCGGGGAGCCGGGGCACGGATGCTGGTGGGACCCCAGGGCCGGATCACCGGTACCATCGGCGGCGGCGCTGTGGAATACCGTTCTGAGCAGATTGCCCGGGAGGTACTGGCGGAAGGCCAATCCCGGAACCACCAGTTTTCCCTGACCAAAGATGACGTTCAGAATCTGGGGATGATCTGCGGCGGGAATGTCACCGTGTACTTTCATTATCTTCCAGCCGGAGACCGGAAGATTCTGGCTCTGGCGGAAGATGCGGAAGCCCGCTTTGCCGAAGATCAGGCTTTCTGGCTGGTATGTGATCTAACCGAAGGCGGCAGGCTCTGTCTGGCGGACAAATCCACCCCGGAACTGGCTGAATATCTCACCCGCCACCCCCAGCGTGTCCAGGTCAATGGCCGGGAGCTTTACATTGAACAGCTGAACAGCCCCGGAAAGGTGTACATCTTCGGTGGCGGCCATGTGGCCCAGGAATTGGTACCGGTTCTTTCTCATGTTGGCTTTGCCTGCGTGGTCATGGATGACCGGGAGGAATTTTCCAAGCCGGAGCTGTTTCCCGGCGCCCGCCAGGTGATTCTGGGGGACTTCCGCCGGATTGGAGATTTTGTCTCCATCGGGGAAGAAGACTATGTCTGCGTCATGACCCGGGGACACGCTTTCGACACCCTGGTTCAGGCCCAGGTTCTCAAATGCGGCCCTTGCTACTGCGGAGTCATCGGCAGCCGGCACAAGGCCGCCGGCGTCCGGAAGATTCTGAAGGAGGAATACGGCCTGACAGAGGCGGAACTGGACCGGGTCACTACCCCCATCGGCCTGGACATCAAAGGAGAAACTCCCGCTGAAATTGCCATCTCCATTGCCGCCCAGATGATTCTGGTGCGGGCGGAGCGCAGCGGACTATGAAAAAACGCTTGTTTCTCACCGGGTCCATGGGCTGGGGAAAAAGCACCGCCATCGCCCAGGCCCTGGGAAGCACCGCCTGCCGGGGTGGGGGATTCTTTACCCGGCGGCAGTTGGACAGTTCCGGAAAGCTGACGGGTTTTTCCCTGGAATCCCCGGATGGTTCCCGGGGAGAGATCTTTCTGGATTTTACTCAGGAGAAACCGGTGTGGAATCTGTCGGTATTTTCCCAGCTGGGCCGGGATCTGCTTACCGATCCGGACGCCCCGTTTCTGGTTCTGGACGAGATTGGCGGTGTGGAACTGCTTTGTCCGGAATTTGCTGACGCTTTGGAAGCGGTCTTTGTCCGGGGTACTCCCTGCATCGGCGTGATGAAGGGGACCGGTCCTTCCGGCGCCCTGATAAAGGCCCTGGGACTGGACGACACCTATGCCCACTCCTGGGAACGGCTCCAGGCATTTCTCAGCAGCGACCCGGACACCCTGCTTTATTCCTGTGGACAATTTGACAAACACGCCCTGGCACTCGCCTGCCAGTGGGTTCAGGAGTATGCCTATGACGGACTTTTTCGCTCTGTATGACGCGCTGCTGCCGGAGATTCCCCAAGAGCCCATTCTTTGCGTT
Source organism: Candidatus Faecousia intestinavium (assembly GCA_018715835.1). Classification (GTDB taxonomy): domain Bacteria; phylum Bacillota; class Clostridia; order Oscillospirales; family Oscillospiraceae; genus Faecousia; species Faecousia intestinavium. The sequence goes on from DVKV01000185.1 coordinate 3,120, forward strand.
TCCTCCGGGGATTTCTGGACTGGGGTGGAGACGGCGGACGCTTTGGGACTGGCCATGACCACCGCCGGAGATACCGCCCCCCGGGTGCTCCCCCGTTGGGAAGAGACCGCCACCCTGGCAGAGCTGGCTTCTGCCGTAAAAAGCTGGAATTTTGCAGAGGCCTCCGCAGCCATGGCTGCAATCAATGCCTTTTACAACACCCAGAACCGAATGGAAACCTTGGATGCCGCAGAACCCTTTGAGCACTACTGCACCCGGGGTCTGGACCTGCGGGGAAAAATCATCGGGGTAGTAGGACATCTGAATATGCCGGAATCCATCCGCCGGGAGGCCGGGGCATTTTTCATCCTGGAACGAAAGCCCCAGCCGGGAGACTATCCGGACTCCGCCTGTGACGCCCTGCTGCCCCGGTGCGATGTGGTCATTCTCACCGCCAGCACCCTGGTGAACAAAACCCTGCCCCATCTTCTGGAGCTGTGCGTCAACGCTTATACCATTCTCACCGGCCCCACCTGTCCCATGTGTCCCGCGCTGCTGGAATTCGGCATGGACCGGCTCTCCGGCCTGGTCGTCACCAATCGGGAGGCCATGAACCAGCGAATCCGGGAAAATCTTCCCGGCCCGCCCTATCCCTTCGGGCAGCCGTTCTTATTGACAAAGGAGGGCCTATGAACCACATCACCGCCGTACACCGAAAAACCATCTGGCTTCTGGGTCTGGGGCTGATTGTCTGCATTCTTGCCTCCTTCACCCTGGGCCATTATCCCGTTCCACTGAACGAACTGCTGGGAATTCTGGGCAGTCGGCTTGGTCTGCCCATTGAGCCCTTCTGGACCGAACAGATGGAAACCGCCGTGTGGAATATCCGGCTGCCCCGGGTGCTGCTCAGCGTCATGGTAGGGGCCTGTCTTTCCGGAGCCGGAGCCAGTTACCAGGGAATTTTCCAGAACCCCATGGCCTCCCCGGATATTCTGGGGGCCTCCGCCGGAGCAGGCTTTGGCGCTGCCCTGGCAATTCTGGTAGGGCTGTCCAGTTTCGGCATCACGCTGGGCGCGTTTTTGTTCAGCCTGGGAACGGTGGCTCTGGTATTCTGGGTCAGCCGCCATGCCAAGGGAGACCGGATTTTGGGTCTCGTGCTGGCCGGAATCATGATCAGTTCCCTATTCCAGTCCGGCACCTCCTTTATCAAGCTGGTAGCGGATCCCACCAACAAACTGCCCCAGATCACCTACTGGCTGATGGGCAGCCTGTCCGGCGCCAAGTGGAAGGAGGTCTGCTTCGTCATCTTTCCCATGCTGGCCGGTCTGATTCCCCTGCTTCTGCTGCGCTGGCAGCTGAATGTGATTACCATGGGCGACGACGAAGCCAAGGCCATGGGTGTAAACGCCCCCAGAATCCGGCTGTGGATTGTCCTGTGCTCCACGCTGGTGACCGCTTCTGCCGTCTCCGTCAGCGGTATGATCGGCTGGGTGGGATTGGTCATCCCCCACATGATGCGCCGGATCGTGGGTTCCGACTACCGCTATCTTATGCCCGGCTCCATGCTGGGCGGCGGAATTTTCCTGCTGATTGTGGACAACGTATCCCGGAACGCCACCACAGCGGGAATTCCCATCGGCATTCTCACCGCCTTCATCGGTGCGCCCTTCTTCCTGTGGCTGATTACCGGAAAGGGGGATCATTATGAGCATTGAAGTACGGAATCTGAATTTTTCCTACGGTTCCCGGCAGATCTTGTTCGACATCAGCTTCAGCGTGGAAAAAGGAGAGTTTCTGTCCATCCTGGGCCCCAATGGGGTGGGAAAAAGCACCCTGTTTCGCTGTGTGCTGGGGCTGCTCTCCGGCTACACCGGAACAGTGCTGGTGGACGGAGTGGACACCCGCACCTTCTCTGTCCGGGAAGCGGCAAAACACATCGCTTACATTCCCCAATCCAGCCGCCCGGTATTCAACTACAGCGTCTTTGACATCGTTCTGATGGGGCGCTCCAGCAGCCTGTCCCCTTTTCAGGCCCCCAGCAAAAAAGACAATGACCGCTGCGCCTGGGCATTGGACAAGGTGGGCATCTCCCATCTGGCCCAGCGGTGCTACCATCGTCTCTCCGGCGGTGAGCAGCAACTGGTTCTCATCGCCCGGGCTCTGGCTCAGGATGCCCCCATTCTCATGCTGGACGAGCCCACCGCAAATCTGGATTTCGGAAACCAGCTGCTGGTTCTGGAACAGGCCCGCAGCCTGGCCCAGGAGGGCTACACCGTCATTCAGACCACCCATCATCCGGAACAGAGTTATCTGTTCTCCCATCGGATTCTGGCCATCCAGAATGGCCGGGTTCTCACCCAAGGCTCCCCGGCGCAGGTCCTGACGGAGGAAACCATACGGGCACTGTACGGCGTGGAGGTGTCGGTGGTGAGCCTGTATCAGGATCAAGCCCGAATTTGTATTCCCAAAAAAATAACAAATCAGGAGGTAACCCCATGAAACGCTCTGTTCTGTGTCTGCTGCTCGTCCTGTGCCTGGTGCTGGCAGGCTGCTCCTCCGCGGCGCCAGCGGAAACCACCGGCCCGGCTCAGGCTCAAGCCCCCGCCGTCACCACCGCTCCGGCGGAAGCCGCTGCCGGTACCCGGGAGTTCACCGACTCCACCGGCAGAACCGTTACGGTTCCGGCAGAAATCACCAAAATCGCCATCTCTGGTCCGCTGAGTCAGGTGTACATGATTCCCCTGGCTGGTGACCTGTTGGTGGGTGTCTCCAGCGCCTATGCTGAAAACGAGGCTCTGTATCTGCCGGACTATCTCACCTCCCTGCCGGAAGTCGGTCAGCTCTACGGCGGCAAGGGTGAGATGGATCTGGAGGCTCTGCTGGCGGTTGCCCCCGATATGGTCATCGACGTAGGAGATTCCAAGGATACGGTCAAGCAGGATATGGATGATCTGACGGAGCAGACCGGCATTCCTTTTGTCCACATTGATGCCACGGTAGAAAGCGCCCCTGAGGCCTACCGGACCCTTGGCGTGCTTCTGGGCCGGGAGGAAAAAGCAGAGGAACTGGCCGTCTGGTGTGAATCCACTTACGATGGTATGGTGGAAATGATGAAAAAAGTGGACGCCGACGGGGCCCGGAAGACCATGCTCTACTGTCTGGGTGACAAGGGTGTGAATGTAATTGCCAAGGGTTCCTTCCATGCAGAAACCGTCAATTTGATGAGCGACAATCTGGCCGTGCTGGAAGACGTTGTCTCCAACGGTCTGGGCAATGAGGTGGATCTGGAGCAGATTCTGACCTGGAATCCGGAGGTGATCGTCTTTGCCCCGGACAGCTGCTATGATGACATTGCTGGCGATCCCCAGTGGCAGAGTATTGACGCCATTGCAAACGGCAACTATTACAAGACCCCCTACGGCCCCTACGGCTGGCTCTCCAGCCCTCCTTCGGTACAGCGGTATCTGGGAATGCTGTGGCTGGGCGCTCTGCTGTACCCGGACTACATCGAATATGATTTGCAGGAAGAGGTAACCGAGTACTACAAGCTCTTCTATGACTGCGACCTGACCGACGAAATGTACCAGAATCTCATGCAGGATGCTCTGTAAATCTTTCCATGACAAACATCAAGCCGGACTCCGTGATGGAGTCCGGCTTGATTCATAAGTTTTGGAGTTACGCCGCAGCAGGCAGGGTTGTCTCCTCCGCAATGGTTTCCGTCACAGTGGGCTGGGTCTGCTGGGTCATTCCCGGATTCCGGGCCAGTTCCAGGTAGTAATTCTCCCGGTCGGTCTTGGCCTGCTCCAGCCAGGTCTGGCACTCGGTCAGCCCCTCACCCACGATTTCCATAGTGCGGTCATAGGACTTGACTGCAGCATCGTAATTGGCCTGGGTCAGGTTAAACAGGGATGTCCACTCTTCCTTCTTGTCAATGTCCAGGGGAAGAATGTTGTATTCCCGGGAACCGTTGTTGCTGTGCATGTTCACCCAGGTGGGAACCACTTCTGCTCCGGCCAGGTAAACCGTTCCGTCGGAATACTTTTCAAAGGTCACAGCAAACAGCACGCCATCCTCGGTATGGGCCGTGCTGATCATGGACAGGTTGCCCTGGCGCTGATTGGACACGGCATTGCCCATGGAATACAGAATCACACTCTTGTGGTTGGGATCTACCGTGCTTTCCAGCAGGTCAATGGGTTCCACCACATGGGGGTGTCCGCCGATGATCACATCCACGCCCAGATCGCACAGCTTCTGGGCAATGGCCCGCTGGGTGCTGTTTTCCTCCAGCAGGTACTCCACGCCCCAGTGCAGGTACACAATGGTGGCCTCGGCTCCGTCTTGCTTCATCTGGGCCAGCCGCTGCTCCAACTCGGTATAGAACGCTTCCAGATTATTTTCCATGAAATAGTTCACAATTCCAACCTGACTCAGGGCTGCGTTTCCATTCAGGGAGGGCCGTCCGTCAGAGGTGACGCTGGTGGCATAGGTGTAGGCAATCATGCCGATCTTAATGCCGTTCACGTCCACGATTTCAAACTTCTTCTCTTCATCATTCATCTGGGTACCCAGGGTCTTCAGTCCCACCCCCCGGGACTGCTCCAGGGTGCGCAGGATGCCGTCAGCGGTGGTGTCACCGCAGTGGTTGTTGGCTGTCAGGAACATGTCATATCCTGCGTCCAGAGCCGCCTGGGCCAGGGAATCCGGGCAGTTGAAATGGGGATTTCCCTGGATGGGGTAATCCGAGCCGCCGAACGTGGTTTCCAGATTCACTGCGGCATAGTCATAGCTCGAAACGGTATCCTTCACATACTGGAAGATGGAAGAAAAGTCGTAGCTTCCGTCGCTCTGCTGGCAGGTGTTGATCACCGGCAGGTGCATCAGCAGGTCGCCCATGGAAGCGATAGTCGCCGTTGCCACCACGTGTTCCGGCTCCGGTTCGGTCTCCGTGACGGGAGGTTCCGTCTCCGGCGGCTGGGTGACGGCGCTGGTGGGCAGCTGGACCACACTTTCCTGCTGGGAAGTGGTATCCGGCGTGCGGTTGGTCATGTCGATACAAAGCCAGATGACAAAGGCAGTCGCCGCAATCATCAGCAGAATCAGAATGGTCAGCAGTACGGCAGTGGCTCCGCCGCCGCGCTTGGGGTTTCGGGACATGGGATTCCTCCTTTTTCATTTTCTCAGGTGTCCAGCAGATAGTGGACGGAATGTACGGTCTTCCCGCCGCTGATGTAGATTCTCGGCACCCGGCGGCTGATGCCGCAGACAAATTCGTAGTTAAAGCTGTCCGCACGCTCGGCGATCTGCTCCATGGTGATGGTTTCATTTCCGTCCCGGCCGATCAGGGTCACCTTGTCCCCCGGGCGGACATCGGGAATAGCGGTCACATCCACCATCATCTGGTCCATACAGATTCTGCCCAGAATGGGGGCTTTACACCCATGAATCAGCACATAAAACTTTCCGGACAGGCTCCGGCGATAGCCATCGGCATACCCCACCGGGATGGTGGCCACCACAGTATCCGCCTGGGTCACATAGGTGCCGCCGTAGCTGATTTCCCGTCCGGCAGGCAGCACCTTCACATGGGTGACCCGGCTGAACCATTGCAGAGCGGGTTTCAGAGGCAGCTGAGCCGGTGAAACCTCGTCGCTGGGATACATGCCATAGGTGACAATCCCGGAGCGCACCATTTCATAGTGCCGGTCAAAGTTCATCAGTCCGGCGGAATTATTCAGGTGCCGCAGCGGAATCTCCACGCCCTGTTCCCGGAGCATGGCGTCGAATGCGTCAAAAAGCTTTCGCTGGTTCTCCGCCCGGCTCAGGTCGGCGCAGTCCGCCGTGGCAAAGTGACTGAACAGGCCCTCCGCTTCCAGTCCGGGCAGGCGGGCAATCCGGGCACAGACCCGAGCTTCCTCCGGCTCCGCCTGAAATCCGATCCGGCTCATGCCGGTGTCCACAGCGATATGAAATTTGGCGGTCATCCCCAGATCCTGGGCTGCCTGAGACAGAGCCGCCGCGTCCTCCCAGGTATAAATGGTGGGGCGGATTTCCTCCCGGATTGCCGTAGGGAAAGCCTTGGTCGGGGTATGCCCCAGAATCAGAATAGGGGTATGCAAGCCGGCCTGACGCAATTCCATGGCTTCCAGCATGGAGCTGACTCCGAAAAAGGCGCACTTCCCCTCCAGCAGCCGGGCCACCTGAATGGCGCCATGGCCATAGGCATCCGCCTTGATCACCGCCATCACTGCAACCCCGGCCTTTTTCCGCACCGCTTCAAAATTGGCGGAAATGGCATCCAAGTCAATTTTTACCAGGGTACTGTCAAAACTCAAACATATCAACTCACTTATCTGACAATTGAAACCATTCTAGCAT
>DVKV01000016.1 GCA_018715835.1 Candidatus Faecousia intestinavium
GGAAGGCTACAACCTGTTCTCCGCCTATACCGGGAAAGAAGCACTGGAAATCGTGAAAAACAACGAAATTCATCTGATTCTGCTGGATGTAATGATGCCCGTCATGGACGGCATCACCGCTACCGCCCGGATCCGGGAGATTTCCAACGTGCCCATTATTCTGCTCACCGCCAAATCCGAAACCGAGGACAAGGTGCTGGGGCTGAATGTAGGCGCCGACGACTATATCACCAAGCCCTTTGTTCCCGTGGAAGTGCTGGCCCGGGTCCGCTCCCAGCTGCGCCGGTATGCCCGGCTGGGCAGCCGTCCGGAACCCTCCTCCGGACAGATCACCATCGGCGGCATTACCCTGGACGACCGGACCAAATCCGTCACCGTGGAAGGAGAGCCGGTGGCCCTGACGCCCACGGAATACGCCATACTGCATCTGCTCATGGCCAATCCCGGCAAGGTCTACTCCACCAAAGTACTGTATGAATCCGTGTGGCAGGAGGCTGCCCTGGGCAGCGAAGGCGCCGTGGCGGTTCACATCCGCCACCTGCGGGAAAAAATTGAGATCAACCCCTCAGACCCCCGGTATCTGAAGGTGGTCTGGGGCCAGGGATATAAAATGGAGGGAGAGAAAAAATGAGAAACAACATTGTATTCAAGTTTCTGGCCATTGCCCTTGCCGCCCTGGCCCTGCTGAGCAGTGTGGCCAGCGCCGGAGGCATCGTCGCCCTCACCGCCGCGGGACTCTATGACCGAACGGTGGATCAGGTGCGCCAGGATCAGATCAACTCCACGGGCGAGGCCATGGCCCACACCCTGGCCCTGCAGTATGCCAGCACCATTTGGGGCGGCTGCCCGGAAAGTCTGGTAAATCAGCGCTACGGGAGCGGCGGCTACAGCCATAATTTCAAAAGCGACGGCTACGGCTACGTTCTGAAGGACGCCGATGGCAACGTTCTGGACTCCAACGGCCCGCTCACCGCAGACAGCGGCGGAGATGTTTCCACCTACACCTTCCCGGTCACCGGACAATACCTGTATCTGCTGTCCACTTCCATGGAGCAGGCCCCCGAGGCAGGAGAATCAGAACTGCTGGAGGAGCCGCTGATTTACTCCGACGACGAAATCTACATCTACAACGCCATCCCCGATACCGGCGCCACCGTGTATTACGCCACCTTCCTGGACGCCTTTGACAACACCCTGGCCACCCTGGAGGCCCCGGAGGGAATCGGCATGGTGCTGTGCAACGCTCAGGGAAATGTGATTCTCAGAAGCTTTGAAAGCCAGGAGGTTCCTCTCGAGTACGTCTACCAGATCATCCTTCAGGACGGAAACGGGGAGATTCTCTACAACGGTTATTCCACCACCGCCTTGGGAGAGCTGACTGTCTCCGCCTCCGGCAAGTGGATCTACACCGGTCTTGTGCATCCTGAGCGTCCTGCCGAACTGGAGGCCGTCCCCAGTGAAACCGCTGAGACTGTGCCCCTGACGGAACCCACCGTCCCGTCCACCCAGGAGACCGCCGCCCCGGTGGAAACCCAGGAAACCCAGGCGGAGGAAACAACGGGAGAAGAAGCCCAGGAAACCACCTCCGAAACCCAGGCGGAAACGGTCCCGGAAGAAACCGCCTCCGCCGCTTCCGCAGTGCCGGAGGAAGGGGAAAATCCGGAAGCTTCCGGTGAGGAGCAGGCAGCGGAAGCCGATGAAACCGTCGTGGAAGAAACCGCCGAGACCCAGGCCCCCACCGAATCTGCCACCCAGCCGGTCACGGAACCCTCCACGGAACCGGTACCGGAAACCACCGCAGCCACAGTGCCCACGGAGGTCACCGTCCCCACGGCGGCTGCCTCCCAGGAGCTGGACCTCAACCAGGTCATCAGCGGCAAACCCCTTCGGGAATATGACATTACCCGTCTGTCCTATTTCGACTATGACACCGAGCAGCAAATGGTCGCCAAGTGCATCTACCTTCCCATGGAAGAGATGACCTTGGAGCTGTATGTGGCCCCCAACGGACTGGCCGATGACGGGCTGTACCAGCTGTTGGGGCTGATCCGCCCCTTCCGCAGCGACCTGTTCCTGATTCTGGGCACCAGTTTGCTGGTATTTGCCATTCTGGCGGTGTACCTGTGCTGTGCCGCCGGCCGGAAGCCCAAGTGTGCGGAGGTTAAAGCCGGCGGTTTGAACCGGCTTCCCCTGGATCTGTATCTGCTGATTGCAGTGCTGTCCATCAGCGGTCTGGCCGTTATCGGGGTAGAGACCGGGAACGGATTGCTGCGATGGCAATCGGATTTGCTGGTGTTCTCTGCCGGCGCCGCCGGAATGGGTTACCTGGCCTGCCTGATTTTTGTAGGCTTCTGCTTTGCCTTCGTGGCCCAGATAAAAACCCCCGGGGGTTACTGGTGGCGCAACAGCCTGTGCGGGCGGATTGCCCGGCTGGGTCTGGGACTTCTGGGCTGGCTGAAAAACTGCCTGTTTGTCACCCTGATTCCCGGTGGAATCGGTCTTGTGAAGAAGGCATGGAACAAGGTTACCCAGCTGATCCACGGCTGGATGACCATGCTGCCCCTGTCTTGGCAATGGCTGGCGGCGGAGGCCGGCTTCTTCCTGCTGCTGGTCATCGGCCTGTCCGTCCGTTCCTTCCTGTTCACCCTGCTGATTCTGGCTCTGGGCGTGGTCATCATCCTGTTCAGTTCCGGCTACTTCGGAAAACTCCGGGAAAGTGTCCGCCGAATGAGTCAGGGTGATCTGGACGCCAAGGTGGATACTTCCAGCATGGTTGGCTGCTTCCGGGACTTCGGCGAGGATCTGAACCAGCTGTCCGGGGTCGCCATGGAAGCCGCCCGGCAGCAGCTGAAGTCCGAGCGGATGAAAACCGAGCTGATCACCAACGTCTCCCACGACATCAAGACCCCCCTGACCTCCATTATCAATTATGTGGATCTGCTGCAGAAGCCCCACACACCGGAGGAGGGAGCGACCTATCTGGAGGTTCTGGACCGGCAGTCCCAGCGGCTGAAGAAACTGATTGAGGATCTGATGGACATGAGCAAGGCCAGTACCGGCAACATGACCGTGGAAATCACCACGGTAGATGCGGTGGAGTCGGTGAACCAGGCCCTGGGCGAATTCGCCGACAAGCTGGAAAAAGCCCAGCTGACCCCCCTGCTCCGGTGCTCTCAGTCCTCCATGATGATGAAAGCCGACGGCAAGCTGGTCTGGCGGGTGCTGAGCAACCTGCTGACCAATGCGGTAAAATACGCCATGCCCGGCACCCGTCTGTATGTGGATCTGATGCAGGCCGACGGAAAGGTAATGGTCTCCCTGAAGAACATCTCCCGGGAGGAGCTGAACATCGACGCCGACGAGCTGATGGAGCGCTTTGTCCGGGGCGACGGCTCCCGGAACACCGAGGGCAGCGGTCTGGGATTGAACATCGCCAAGAGCCTGATGGAACTGCAGCAGGGACAGCTGCAGCTGCTGGTAGACGGCGACCTGTTCAAGGTCACCCTGATCTTCCCCCAGGCATAACCATTCAGCCCATTCAAAATACAGCAAAAACCGGAGAAACCCATGGGGTTTCTCCGGTTTTGTTTTCCGGTTCATTATCCCAGTCTGCAATTCTCCCGCCGTCTCTGCCGGGCATAGAACAGCACGTTCAGCACAATGCCGCAGATGGTAGCCGCCGGAGCGGCAAAGCCGATTTGCGTCAGGCTTGCATCCGGCTGGATGCTCATGATATAGGCCAGAGGCAGCCGCACCAGCAGGGTCTGAACCAGTCCCTGAATCATCACCCACAGGGTCTGCCCATGGCCGTTGAAGTAGCCCACCATACTGAACATCACCGCCGTGACAATGGTCTCCAGAGAGAAGCCCTTCAGATATGCTAGGGGTGCTTTTTGTACTGTCCACACAAACCGGGGCAGTTCAAATTTCAACGGTTTTTCCAAAATGCGCCGCAAAACGCCCGCCCGATTTTTACAATCAGGCGGGTGTTTCTATAAGCTTAGGATTCCCGGATTTTACACCTTGATTTTGTAGCAGGCTTTTTCCACCCGGGTGGGGGCTCCGTCCTGCACCTTGACCATGTGGGCGTCCTCCGGGAAAACAATCAGCACATCCTCCGGTGTCATGGGGAAAAACGCCGACACCGGCCCTTCATATCCAACGAAGTCCTCCTCCGGCTTGCTCTGGGTCTGCTTCAGCTCGTTCACGTTGGAGACCCCGATCCGCTCCCGTCCGGAGAGCAGGACGTGCATATCCGCGTATTGGCTGTGGCCCTCCCAGGCCGCCTTTTCTTCCGGCATGGTCTCATAGCCAAACCGATTGACAAAAACTTCTTCTGCGTCAATGGGATTGCGGCCATTGGAGAGCTGGGACAGGTCCTGAGAAAGCAGGTGCTTAATGGCGGTATCCAGGGCTTTGCTCAGGCCCAGGTAACGGGTGATGTATTGACGCTTTGTATAAATCATTGATATCTTCCTTTCTGCGTTAGAATCGAAAATGGATAATCAGTCTGTGATTATGGTACCACATTACGAAAATAAATACAAGTATGCCTGCTTTTCTTAAAAAAATACGTCACAATTCACAAATAATTTTGATAATATTTTACAAAACAAACGCAGAATTCTGTTGACACCTT
>DVKV01000186.1 GCA_018715835.1 Candidatus Faecousia intestinavium
GAAGGCCAAATAAGCAAAAAATCCGGAGAACGAATGTTCTCCGGATTTTATTTTGGGAATTTGACGTCCATATTGGATTCAATTGTTAGCATTTCCCCGGTAATCGGGTGCTCCAGCGTCAAACTTTGGGCGCAGAGCATCTGATGCCCCAGCCCCAGTTCCCTGGAATACCGCTGAGATTCCGAGCTGCCGTACTGAGGGTCCCCCAGAATGGGAAATCCCATCCAGGCGCAGTGTACCCGGAGCTGATGGGTTCGTCCCGTCACCGGCTCCAAGGCAAGGCGGCACATGTTCTCCCCCCGTTCCAGCACCCGGAACCGGGTCACCGAGGGCTTTCCGTCAGAGCGTACTTCCCGCAGCAGACTGGGCAGGGGCCGCCGGGCAATGGGGGCGTCAATGACTCCCGTTTCTGTTTCCGGCCCGCCGAAGGTCAGGGCGTGGTAGATCTTCTGCATGGGCACCTGCTGGAGCAGGTTGTGTACATGGGCGTTTTTCGCCAGCAGCACCACACCGAAGGTATCCCGGTCCAGCCGGGTCATGGGGTGAAAGGCCCCGGCGTGGCCGGTTTTCCGGTAGTAGCCCCAGACCAGATTGGCCAGAGTCCCGGTATTCTGGGACCGGGAGGGATGAATCAGCATTCCTGCGGGTTTATCCACCGCCAGAAGGGCTTCATCCTCATACAGCACCGTCAGGAGGCCATCCTCCGCCGGATAGTCCGGGGTTTCCTCTTCCCAGGACACAGTAATGACGTCCCCGGGCCGCACCGGATAGTCGGTGTGCTGGGGAATGCCGTTGACCCGGATGCCATCGCCCCACTTGTACTTGTTCATCAGCCCGGCGGACAGTTTCATCTCTCCCCGGAGGAAAGAGGACAGCCTTCCCTCCCGCCGGGCAGTCCATTTCAATTCCATGGCGCCTCCCAACAGAAAAACCCTGCTGATTCTACAGCAGGGTTTCTTTGTGTGTTGCTTAGTTCAGAGCAGCCTTGGCCTTCTCCACCACAGCGGCGAACGCAGCGGTATCCTGAATGGCCATCTCGGACAGGCTCTTCCGGTTCATCTCAATGCCGGCCTTCTTGATGCCGTTCATGAAGGTGGAGTAGTTCATGCCGTAGGGAGCGACGGAAGCGCTGATACGGGTGATCCACAGACGGCGGTAGTCACGCTTCTTCAGCTTGCGGCCCTTGAAAGCGTAATTGCCGGACTTCATGACCTGCTGCTTGGCCATCTTGAAGTGCTTGGACTTGGAACCCCAATAGCCCTTTGCCAGCTTCAGGGTAGCATTTCTTCTCTTGCGCGTCATCATTGCGCCTTTAACTCTTGCCATAATTCGTATCCTCCTTCTGCCTTACTTGTAGGGAATCATCTTCCGGATGGCGTCGATATTGGTCATATCGGCATAAGCGGTAGCACGCAGATGGCGGGTACGCTTGGTGGTCTTCTTGGTCAGGATGTGGCTCTTGTAAGCGTGAGCTCTCTTAACCTTACCGGTCTTGGTCAGGTTGAATCTCTTCTTAGCACCGCTATGGGTCTTCAGCTTGGGCATAAGTGGTTCTCCTTCCGTTATCGTTTGTAAAACTTACTTGTTATTTTTGGGGGTCAGGAACATGGCCATAAACCGGCCTTCCAGCTTGGGGTTCTTCTCCATGGTGGCGACCTCCGCGCACTTGAGCGCAAAATCCATCAGCAGCTTTTCTCCCAGGTTGGTGTGGGCCATCTCACGCCCACGGAAACGGACGCTGACTTTCACCCGGTTGCCGTCGCTCAGGAACTTCTGAGCCGCCCGGACCTTGGTATCAAAGTCGTTGGTATCGATGCTGGGACTCATGCGGATTTCCTTGATCTCCACCACCCGCTGGTTCTTCTTGGCTTCCTTCTCCCGCTTCTTCTGGTCGAAGCAGAACTTGGAATAGTCCATGATCTTGCAGACGGGAGGGGTGGCATTGGGAGAAATCTTGACCAGATCCATGCCCTGCTCTTCTGCCAGAGCATTGGCCTGTGCAGCGGACATAATGCCCAGCTGAGCGCCGTCGGCACCGATAAGCCGGATTTCCTTATCCCGGATCTCCTCATTGAGCTGATGATCTAACTTTGCGATGGTAAGCACCTCCAATGAAACAACAAAAAAGCGGACGCCAAAGCATCCGCACAATTCCCAATAATCCCCCGAAGGGAAGGTGGAATATGAACCGTTTTGCGCAAGCGAACGGTGAGGCGGATGTTCAGCCTTCTTTATTACCCGGACATTCTATCACGGCTTTTCCCAAAAGTCAAGCCTGATTTTTCAGATTTTCAGGGGCCGTCCGGTATTTTTTCCTCCCGGGAATAACCTATGCCAAACCTGGGTAGGATTATTCCAAATCCCCCACCAGGGTTCCCGGCTCCCCGGTAAAGGCGGAGAGGACCTCCACCACAATTCCATATTCCCGGGCCAGTTCCACACTCCGGTCGTGGAGCACCTGGGCGCCGTTTTCAATCAGTTCCAGCATGGCATCATAGGGGATTCTGCCGAAGCGGATGGCATCGGGGTACAGCCGGGGGTCCCGGTCGTACACGCCGTCCACATCGGTAAAAATCTGGCATTTATCCGCGCGGAGGTACCCCGCCAGGGCAACCGCCGTGGTGTCCGAGCCGCCCCGGCCCAAGGTAGTGATATCCCCCTCCGGGTCCCGGCCCTGGAAGCCTGCCACCACCACGATCTTGCCCCCTGCCAGCTCCTGGCGGATGCGGCCGGTATCGATGTTCGTAATCCGGGCATTGCCGTGGGCGCCGTCGGTGGCGATGCCCGCCTGCCAGCCGGTAAGGCTCACAGCCGGGTGCCCCATGGCCCCGATGGCCATGGCCACCAGTCCCGCCGCCATCTGTTCTCCGGCGGCAAGATATGCGTCCATCTCCCGGGCGGAACCCCGGCGGTTCACCTGGATCGCCTTCTCAATCAGAAGGTCCGTGGTGTCCCCCTGGGCGGAAACCACAACCACCACCTGGTGGCCCTGCCGGGCCAGCCCCACCGCCCGCCGGGCGGCTTTGCGGATGCGATCTCCGTCCGCCAGGGACGTTCCTCCGTACTTTTGCACAAACAGCATTTCAAATCCCTCCCAGGGTATCCTATGTCATCCCGGGACGAAGGGTGACGAAGTCCCAGAAAAAGCTGCTGCCGGATGGGCAGCAGCCCAGGCTGTCGAAAACCCCCTCCGGGGCTTTCCGACAAGTTTTCTGCAGTCTGCTGTGCGCATCATTTGTCCCCCGATGAGGGACAAATTCCACACTTGCAGCCTGTAAAGTATGTTCCGCCAGGTACACGCCCCGGCGGAACATGGATTTCGAATTGCTTTACTCCCAAAGATACCGCACTTTTTTGACAAGCTCAGCTGCCGCCGGATGGGCAGCAGCCGGGAAGCGGTTTTCTCTGAATCAGCCTGCCAGGACATCCGCCTTTACCACCCCGGGGAACGCCTGGAGCTGGGCCAGAAGCTCCTCCAGCGGCACCGTCAGGTCCATGGTTTCCGCGGAGATGGTCACCACCGCCGTGCCGTTGGTGGGGACGATGGAGTTGATGGTGATGATATTGGCCTTGGCCTGGGCAAACACATGCAGCAGCTCCGACAGAAGGCCCGGCTCATCGTGCAGCAGCAGCTGGAAGGTGATAATCCGGCCGGTCATCATATTCTGGAACGGGAGCACCGAATCCCGGTATTTGTAGAACGCGCTGCGGCTGATATCTGTCATCCGGGTCGCCTCGTTGACGGTGGACGCCTCCCCCGTGGAGAGAAGCCGTTTGGCCTCCGCCACCTTCAGGAATACCTCCGGAAGAGCGGATGCCTCCACAATGTAATATTTCGGTTTAGTCGTCATGGCGAACCTCCTGAATTGTATGATAATTGTGTACAACTGGGCAACATTTGTTTTTCTACTATGCATTTTAGCATAGATCCCAAAAATTGCAACCCCTATCTTTTCTTTGGAAGGAGGAATTTCCTGTGCAATCCGGAGCCCGTAGCATCCTGTCCTTCGGGGCGGTTTTTGTATGTGTCTGGCTGGGTGTGCGGTATCTGCTGCCCCTGGTTTCCCCGTTTCTGCTGGGTGCGGGGCTGGCCCTGGCCGCCGAGCCGCTGGTATCCTTTCTGCACAAATCCGTGGGCATTCCCCGTCCGGTTTCCACCGGCATCGGGGTGAGCATGACCTTCTTTCTGCTGGCCATTGTGGTGCTGCTGGTGTGCGCCTTTGTGGTCCGGGAGCTGGGTTCTCTGGCCGGCGCCCTGCCGGATATGGAGCAGACCGCCCGATCCGGCATAGCCCGGCTGCAAAGCTGGCTCCAATCCCTGTCCAGCCAGGCGCCGGAAGGAATCCGTCCCCTGCTGGAGGACAACGTGGACGCGGTATTCTCCGACGGCACCGCTCTGGTGAACCGGGCGGTGGGGTACCTTCTGGGACTGGCGGGAAATCTGCTCAGCCATGTGCCCGACAGTGCCCTGGGCCTGGGCACCGCCATTTTGTCCGGGTATATGATCTCCGCCAAGCTGCCCCGGATCCGCCAGTGGCTCAGCCGCCGGCTGCCCCGGGAGCGGCTGAAGCCCACGCTGGAGGCCTGGCAGCGGATGAAAACCGCCGTGGGCGGGTGGATCGCTGCCCAGTGCAAGCTGATGGGGGTCACCTTTGCCCTGGTGGCAGCAGGATTTTTGCTGCTGCGGATTCCCTATGCCATTCTTTGGGCCGCCGTGGTGGCGCTGGTGGACGCATTCCCTGTGCTGGGCACAGGGACGGTGCTGATTCCCTGGAGCCTGATCTGCCTTCTTCAGGGGGACACGCCCCGGGCTGCCGGTCTGCTGGGAATTTACGTCACCGCTTCGGTGGTCCGCTCCGCCCTGGAGCCCAAACTGGTGGGCCGCCACCTGGGACTGGACCCGCTGATCACCCTCTTTGCCCTGTACGCAGGCTACAAGCTCTGGGGCATTGGCGGAATGCTTCTGTCTCCCCTGCTGGCAGTAACCGCCATGCAGCTTTCCCCGGCCCGGCCCCGGGAGGACGCCCCTTAGCCTCCCGTATTCTCACACATTTCCAACAAAAATTCCACATCCCTATTGTACATCCCGTAGATTTTTGCTATAATGATAGGAAAATGTATTTACTGGATGTGTCAGAACGTGAAATACGGAATTTGGAATGTGCAGGAACCGGATGCACACGCTGTCAACGATCTGGTGGGCGCAGGCTACGCCCCCCTGGCAGCGATGGTACTGGCCTCCCGGGGAATCCGGGACGGCGCACAGGCGAAACGATACTTAGACTGCAATGCCCCTCTGATTGACCCCTTCCTGATGACCGACATGGATCTGGCCGCCGGGCGGGTAGGACTTGCCATGGCCCGGGGCGAAAAAATCGCTGTGTTCGGCGACTACGACGTGGACGGCATCACCGCCACCTCTTTGCTGACGGACTTTCTTCGCCGTCATGGCGCAGATGTGGTCAGCTACATCCCCGGCCGGCTGGAAGAGGGCTATGGCCTGAACCCCATCGCCATCCGCCAGCTCCATCAGGCTGGGGTTAACCTGATTGTCACCGTGGACTGCGGCATTACCGCCGTGGACGAGGCTTTGCTCTGCCGGGAATTGGGGATGGATCTGGTGATCACCGACCATCACGAGTGCAAGGACACCTTACCCCAGGCCGCCGCGGTGGTGGACCCTCACCGTCCGGACGGCGGATATCCCCACAAGAACCTGTCCGGTGTGGGTGTGGCCTTCAAGCTGGCCGCCGCGCTCAGCGGAGATCAGAAGGCGGTACTGGAGGAATACGCCGACATGGTGTGTCTTGGCACCGTGGCGGATGTGATGCCTTTGCAGGGAGAAAACCGGGTGTTTACCGCCCGGGGACTTCAGATGCTGGCCCATACCAAGCGGCCGGGCATCGCTGCACTGATGAAAGAAACCGGCTGCGCGCCGGAATCCATTACCGCCACCTCCATCGGCTTTATGCTGGCCCCCCGGATCAACGCCGCGGGACGGATGGGTCAGGTGGATCTGGCCCTGGAACTGTTTCTCACAGAAGACCCGGTCCAGGCCCAGGAACTGGCCCGGCAGCTGTGCGATCTGAACCGGCAGCGGCAGAACATCGAGTCGGAGATCTACCAGCAGGCCCTGGCCATGCTGCCTTCAGGCCGGCCGCCGGAAGCCATTGTCCTGGCCGACGAGCATTGGCACCAGGGTGTGGTGGGCATTGTGGCCAGCCGCATCGCCGAGGAGTTCGCCTGCCCCACCTTCCTGATCTGTCTGGACGGGGAGCACGGCAAGGCCAGCTCCCGCAGTCACGGGGGCTTTAATCTGTTTGCTTCCCTGACCGCCCTGTCTTCCCTGCTGGAAAGCTACGGCGGCCACGAGCTGGCGGCGGGCTTCACCATTTCCAGACAAAACATCCCGGAGTTCCGGCGGCAGATGTGTGCCCTGGCCGCGGGATATTATACCGACGACGCCCCCAGAACCTCTTTGAATCTGGACTGCGCCATCCCGCCGGAGCTTCTGACCTTGTCCAACGTGGATTCCCTTCAGGTGCTGGAACCCTGCGGCAACTGCTGTCCCAAACCGGTGCTGATGATGCGCCAGCTGACCCTGGAGCGGATTTTCCCCGTAGGCGGCGGGCGGCATATGCGGCTGCGGCTGCGCAGCGGCCGCCACATTGTCAACGCCATTTATTTCTCCGCCACAGCCCAGACCGCTTCCATTGCCCCCGGGGATGTGGTGGACGTGGCCTTTACCCCCCAGATCAACGATTACCGGGGAGAACGCACCGTGCAGATGAACGTGCTGGACATCCGGCCCTCCTGCACCGCCTGCTGCTCCCTGGAGGTTGCCGGCTACCGGGCACTGCAGCAGGGCCGCCTGAGTCCGGAGCTGGCCCGGCAGCTGATGCCCGGGCGGAGTACCCTGGCCACCGTGTGGCGGTACCTGGCCGCCAGCAATCCGCCGGTTCAGGAGTCCCCCCTGTGTCTGTGCCGGAAAATTGTCCGCTGGTCCAACCAGCCCCTGTCTCTGGAGCAGCTGCTGACCTGCCTGGATATTTTCCGGGATGTGGGTCTGCTGGAGCTGTCCCGGCAGCACAAGGACCTGACCATTCGGCTGACCCCCGGCCCCGGCAAGGCCGATTTGAATACAAGCCCCACCATGCAGCAGCTGCTGCAAGCGAAAGAGAGCTGAGATACATGGAAACTTTTGATGCCCACTATGCGTCCATGCGCGCTGCCATCACCAAACATCTGCCCGGTGCAGATATGGACCTGATTGACCGGGCGGTGGAGTATGCCAACGTCAAACACAAATTTCAGAAGCGGAAAGACGGCTCCCCCTACATCATCCACCCCCTGGCGGTGGCGGAGATTGTGGCGGAGATGGGACTGGATATGGACGCCATTCTGGGCGCCCTGCTCCACGACTGCATTGAGGACACCGACGCTTCCCATGAGGATATTGAAAAAATCTTCGGCGTCACCGTGGCGGAGCTGGTGGAGGGCGTCACCAAACTGACCCGGGCCAACTTCTCCACCTCCGAACAGGCCCAGATGGAAAATCTGCGCAAGATGTTCATGGCCATGAGCAAGGACATCCGGGTGGTGCTGATCAAGATTGCCGACCGGCTCCACAACATGCGCACCATGCAGTACCAGACCCCGGAAAAGCAGATCAAAAAATGCCGGGAGACCATGGACATCTATGCCCCCCTGGCCCACCGGCTTGGTATGCAGCGGATCAAGTGGGAGCTGGAAGACCTGTCCCTGCGGTATCTGGCCCCGGCGGCTTACGATGAGATTACCTCCTACCTTCAGGCCCATGAAGAGCAGGACGACACCTTCATGCGCAACATTCAGGACAAGATCACCCAGCGGCTCACCAGTGTGGGCATCCGCAACAAAACCTACGGCCGGATCAAGCACGTCTACTCCATCTACCGAAAAATGCAGGCCCAGGGGAAGACCATGGATGAGCTGTATGATATCTACGCCTTCCGGGTCATTGTGGACACCATCCCCGACTGCTACAACGTGCTGGGACATATCCACGATCTGTTCAACCTGGTGCCCGGCCGGTTCAAGGATTATATCTCCACCCCCAAGCCCAATATGTACCAGTCTCTGCACACCACGGTCATCGGCACCGAAGGCATCCCCTTCGAGGTCCAGATCCGGACCTGGGAGATGCACGAGACGGCGGAATACGGCATTGCCGCCCACTGGAAATACAAGCAGGGCTCCGGCGCCGGTTCGGAAAAGGACTTTGAATGGGTTCGCCGGCTGCTGGAAAGCCAGCAGGACTCCGACGCGGAGGAATTCGTCCAGTCCCTGAAAATCGATATGTTCAACGACGAGGTCTTCGTCTACACCCCCAAAGGCCGGATTGTTTCCCTGCCCGCCGGCTCCACCCCCATCGACTTTGCCTATGCCATCCACTCCGGGGTGGGCAACGCCATGATCGGCGCCAAGGTTAACAACCGGATCGCCAACATCGACACAAAGCTGAAAAACGGCGACATTGTGGAGATCCTCACCTCCAAGGCCGCCAAAGGTCCCAGCCGGGACTGGCTGACCATCTGCAAGAGCAACCAGGCCCGGACCAAGATCAAGCAGTGGTTCAAAAAGGAGAAGCGGGAGGAAAACATTGTCCACGGCCGTTCCTCCTTTGAGTCCGAGATGAAGCGGGAAGGGCTTCCCCTGTCCGCCCTGGCCGACCCGGAGCTGGAACCCCACCTGCTGAGAAAACTCTCTTTTGACACCTGGGACGATATGTACGCCGCCATCGGCTACGGCGGTCTCACCGCCACCAAGGCTGTAGGGCGGATCCGGGATGATGTGAACCGGGCCGTGAAAGCCCAGGCCATGGAAAAGCTGCCTATCAGTCCCCTGCGGGTCAAACCCGACTCCGAGGCGGTTTCTCAGAACCGCCACGCTGTCAATGGCGTCATCGTGGAGGATATTGACTCCTGCATGATCAAGTTTGCCAAGTGCTGCACCCCTGTCCCCGGGGACGCCATTGTGGGCTTTATCACCAAGGGCTTCGGCGTCAGCATCCACCGGGCCGACTGCCCCAACGCCCGGAACCGGGAAGACCCCCGGCAGGCTGCCCGCTGGGTCCGGGTTCGCTGGGCCGCCCAGGAGGAGCAGCCCTTTGAAACCACCCTGGAGCTGGACTGCATTACCCGGGATGGTCTGCTGCTGGATGTGGCCACGGTGATGACCACCGCCCGGGTGCGGGTGAAAGAGCTGGTGGGCAAGGATCTGCCCGGCGGCCACAGTACCTTCACCGTCCGTTTCGAAGTCAAAAACGTCAGCGAGCTGGAAACCATCCGGCAGAAGCTGCTGAACATCCGGGATGTCACCGGTTCCCGCCGGGGACAGAATTAACCGTGAGGTGTCCGGAATATGATTTCACCTGACTCCCCTACACTTTCCACTCATCGTCAGGCCATG
The DNA here is from genome assembly GCA_018715835.1 of Candidatus Faecousia intestinavium. GTDB lineage: Bacteria > Bacillota > Clostridia > Oscillospirales > Oscillospiraceae > Faecousia > Faecousia intestinavium. Next base: position 9,451 of record DVKV01000186.1, read on the forward strand.
ATGGGCATCGCCATCTCCCTGATTATGCTGTGCCACCTGCAATTGCGGCCAACAGTCCAGTGGGTCAGCCAGTTTTGTTCCGATATACAGATTCTATCCCAGATCGGCGTGGACATTTTCCTGCTCTGCTCCGGTTACGGACTGTATTTTTCCTACACCCGAACCAAGCATTACGGCCGTTTCGTAAGCAAACGGCTGCTGCGCATTCTCCCCGCATATGGAATCATGATGGCCGTTTGGGCCCTGTTCGCCCGCCACTACGGTGAGAGTGTCAGTGATTTTCTGCACCAATACTTTCTGCTCTCCTTCTTCACCGAAGGAGAGTTGATTGTCTGGTACGTCCCCGCCATCCTATCCCTTTATCTGCTTTTCCCCATGGCCATCCCGGCAACCCGGACGCCGAAAACCACGCTGCTGTGCTGCATGGGCATCCTGGTGTGTTCCTTTGGGATTGCAGTCACTTCTGTATGCCCTCCCAACATCCGGACGATGAACGAGGTTTTCTTCGTCCGGATTCCGGTGTTTCTGGCAGGGGTCTGCTGGGCACGTCATGGTTCCCCCCTGCCGAAATTCCTCCGCGCAGTTCCTGTTGGGGCCTTTCTGACGGCAGCGGTGCTGCTGGTCGGATGCGCACTGATCAATGTCCGGTGGCTGGAAGGCATCTCGTGGTGGTGGGCAAACCGGATGCTGTTCTGCCCCTTGACGCTTTGCCTGCTCAGCCTGCTCCTTCCTGTCCTGACACGGGGTAAGAACACCCTTTGGTATCGCTGCTTCTCTTTCCTTGGGGGTATTACCCTGGAACTGTACCTGATTCATGAAATTCTCATGATATACCTTCTTGCCTACATACTGTTCCGGTACGATTCCCCATTCCAGACTTTCTGCATCAGCATTTTGTCCGTATTTTTGTCCATTCCCTTGGCCTGGTGCCTGCACAAGCTGTGCAGTCTGGCAACCCCCAAGGCCGCGGCAAAACAATCCTCAACCAACATCCACTAGGAGGCTGCATATGCGCGCTGTATTAACCCGGGTCACCTCTGCAAGCGTGACCATCGACGGCCAGATTGTAGGCCAGATCGGCAAGGGATTCCTGATTCTGCTGGGCGTCGGCCCGGAGGATACGGAAGAAAAGTGCCGTTATCTGGCGGAAAAAGCTCTGAGTCTTCGGGTTTTTGAAGACGAAAATGGGAAAATGAACTTAGGGCTGGAGCAGGTGGGCGGTCAGGTGCTGGTGGTCAGCCAGTTCACTCTCTACGGCAACTGCCGCAAAGGCCGCCGGCCCAGCTTCACCGACGCCGCCGGGCCGGAACTGGGCAACCGGCTCTATGAACGGTTTCTGGAAATCTGCGCAGAGCTGGGCTATCCCCCTCAGCATGGCCGGTTCGGCGCGGACATGAAGGTAGCTTCCGTCAACGACGGGCCCGTAACCCTGATTCTGGACACCGATCAGCTGATGGATACCCCCAGAAGATCCTGACCCAAGGAGGAACTGCCATGCTTACCATTCATCCCCTGGTCATGGGCGCTTACCAGACCAACTGCTACATCATTCACGAACAGCACAGCTCTGCTTGCTGTGTCATTGACCCCGGGTACAACCCGGAAACCATTCTGGACACGCTGGATGCCCTGGGGCTGACGCTGGAGGCCATTGTGCTGACCCACGGACACTTTGATCATGTGGGCGCCGTGCGGGACCTGGCGGCGGATACCGGCTGTCAGGTCTACATCTGCGCAGAGGATCTGGCGCTGCCCCAGCAGCTCACCGCCGGCGTTCTGTACCATACCCAGACCTATGCAGAAGGCACCCGGCTCCATCTTGCCGGGCTGGACATCACTGTGCTGCAAACCCCGGGCCACACCCCCGGCTCCGTCTGCCTGCTGATTGACGATACCCTGTTCACCGGGGACACGTTGTTCGCCGGAAGCTGCGGCCGCACCGATCTGCCCGGCGGAAGCTGGGAGCAGATGCGCCGTTCCCTGGACCGGCTGGCCTCCCTGGAACCCAACTACTGGGTTCTCCCCGGTCACGGGGAAAGCACCAGTCTTTCCGACGAGAAAAAGCACAATCCCTATCTGCAAACCCCGTAAATACCGGAAAGGACTGTTATGGATCTGACACTCATCGGTCACGACGACCGCTATGCCGTGGAACAGCTGCAGCTGTCCCTGTTTCCCCAGGGCCAGCCGGGACAGGCCGTGTCCACCCTTCACCGGGGGAAGACCTGGCTCACCGCCTCCACCCAGATTACCCTGGACGGAAAAACCGTCCAGGCCTCCCGGCGGATTCCCGCCGCCGAAGAAACCGTGCGGCTGCGCCGCCGGGCTTTGCAGCAGAGCTACTATCTGGCTGCCTGCCAGCTGCTGCCGGTTCTGCCCCCCTGGGGCGCCCTGGCCGGGGTCCGGCCCACCAAATTGACCACCAAGCACCTGCTGGAAGGGGGCACCCCCCGTTCCGCCGACAAGATGCTGAAGGACGTGTATTACGTCACCGAGAGCCGGCGGAAGCTGGCGGTGGACTGTTCCGTTTCCACCGTCCGGGCCGCCCGGCTGCTGCAGCCCCAGGATCTGTCGGTTTACATCGGCATTCCCTTCTGTCCCAGCCGGTGCGCCTACTGCAGCTTTGTCAGCCGGACCATCGGCAAGAAAACCGAATTGCTGGAGCCTTACCTGGAAGCCCTGCTGTCTGAAATCCGGCTCACCGGAGACCTGCTCCGGGCGTCCGGAAAAGCCATCCGCTCCCTGTACATCGGCGGCGGCACCCCCACCACCCTGTCCACCCCCCAGATGATCCGTCTGCTGGACACCATGAACCGGAGTTTTGATCTGAGCCGGTGCCTGGAATTTACGGTGGAAGGCGGCCGCCCGGACACTCTGGACGAAGAAAAGCTCCGGGCCATCCATGACCGGGGCGTCAACCGCATGAGCATCAACCCCCAGACCATGGAGGACAGCGTGCTGCGCTGCTGCGGCCGGATTCACAAAACCCAGGACATTCTCCGGGCCTACGATCAGGCAACAGCGGTGGGCTTTCAGGACATCAATATGGATCTGATTGCTGGTCTGCCCACCGACACCCCGGAGGGCTTCCGCCACTCCCTGGATGCAGTGACCCGGCTGAACCCCTCCAACATCACCGTCCATACCCTGGCTCTGAAAAAAGGGGCGGATCTGTTCGAGCATCGGGAAAACCTGCCTTCCGCCGAAGCGGTGGCGGAAATGGTTGCCTATGCCGAAGCCACCCTACGAAACTTGGGCTACAAGCCCTATTACCTGTACCGCCAGAAATATATGTCCGGCAGCTTTGAAAACGTAGGCTGGAGCCGGGATGACCGGGACTGCCTGTACAACATCTACATGATGGAAGAGGTGCATACCATTGTCTCCCTGGGAGGCGGCGGCATGAACAAGGTCAATCTGCCCGACGGCAGCCTGCGCCGGTTCCACAACCCCAAATTCCCGGAGCAGTACATCGAAATGCTGGACAGTGTTTTGCAGCAAAAACGGGAGCTGTTCGCTCTTATGAATGAATCCCCCAAATGAAAGGATGGTTCCCTTTGGATACCTTGATTTCCAACGTCACCGCCGTCACCATGAACCCCCGGATGGAGGTTATTTTCGGCGCATACATCGGCATTCAGGACGGTAAAATCGTCTCCATCTCCAAAAATCCCCCGAAAGAGGCCCCGAAAACCATTATCGAAGGCACCGGCATGGTGGCCATCCCCGGTCTGATCAACTGCCACACCCAGCTGGCCACCTCGGTGCTGCGCTGCTACACCGATGACCTGGGCAACACCGAAGCCCTCCAGGCCCTGCTGCAAAAGGAGGCCAAGATGGACTCCCGGTGCGCCAAGGCCGCCGCTCTGCTGTCCATCGCCGAGTGTCTCCGTTTCGGTGTCACCTCGGTGTCCGACCTGTACTACTACCCCGGCGCCACCGCCGAAGCCGTGGCGGAGTCCGGCATCAAAGCCAACCTGGCCCTGTCCAGCTACCGGTTTGTGGATGAAAATGAGGATTTTGATTTTGAAACCGACGAGCAGTGCCAGGAACTGGTGAAGGTTGTGAGCAAGTGGAACGGCTACGATCAGGGACGGATCAAAATTGACGCCGGGATCTACGCTGAATACACCAGCAACTACAAGCTCTGGGAAGCCCTGGCGGGCTATGCCAGTGAGGCGGGCATCGGCATGCAGCTGCACCTGGCGGAAACCCAGGGAGAGGTGGACTCCTGCCTGGATCGCACCGGAATGGGCCCCGGGGAGCTGCTGAACTGTCACAATCTGTTCTGCGTACCCACAACTGCCGCCGGTTGTACATACCTGACCCCGGAAGAGCGTACACTACTGGGGAAGAAGAAAGTCTCCGCCGTGGCGCTGCCCATGACGGCTTACAAGTCCGGTCTTGGCTGCACCCCCATTCTGGAAACCGTAAAAGCGGGGATGAATGTGGCCCTGGGTACCGGCGGCGCTGTGGCCAGCGGCAACCTGGACCTGTTTGAAGTGATGCGCTTTGCCGCCATGTCCGCCCGGAAGGAAAGCGGCGACCCGGCCGCCCTCCCCTCCTCCGCCGCCCTGATGATGGCCACCGTTACCGGCGCTCAGGCCCAGGGCCGAAGCGCCCAGTGCGGAATGCTGCAGCCGGGCATGGACGCGGACCTGGCCCTGGTGGACTTCTCCGCCCCCCATCTGATTCCCTGCCACAACGTCCTCAACGGTCTCGTCTGGTCTGCCAAGGGCGGAGACGTGGCCATGACCATGGTCCGGGGAAAAATCCTCTACCAGAACGGCAAATTCCCCACCATTGATTTGAACCATGTGGTTCAGGAGCTCACCGAATACGCCATGGGCCGCCTGTTCGACGAGGCCAAATAAGGAGGCAGCGTATGTCCGAATCCCAGAAAAAGCAGAATTTTCTCCAAGGTACCGCCCTGCTGGCCATGGCCACCGCCATCGTAAAGGTTCTGGGCGCGCTGTACAAGATTCCCCTGAACGCCATCATCGGCGAGCAGGGCTTCGGTTACTTCAACACCGCCTACGACATCTACAACGTGCTGCTGATGATCTCCACCGCCGGACTGCCTGTGGCCATGAGCCGGATGATTTCCCAGGCCAGTTCCCTGCACCACTACAACCAGGTCCGCCGGATCTACCGCACTGCCCGGGGCATTTTCCTGGGGTTGGGCATTGCCGGTGCCCTGCTGATGACGGTGTTCTGCCGCCAGCTGGCTCAGTTTCAGAATCAGCCGGATGCCTGGGCTGCCATCGGTTTCCTTGGTCCCAGCGCCCTGCTGATCTGCATGATGAGTACCTACCGTGGCTTCTTCCAGGGTCAGAGCAACATGATTCCCACCTCCATTTCCCAGGTGATCGAAGCCATCGTGAAGCTGATTGTGGGTATGGTTGCTGCCCTGGTTCTGCTGGAATTCACCCACAGCATCCCCCTGGCCGCCGGCGGCGCCATTCTGGGTGTCACCGTCAGCTGTCTGATCTCTGCCATTTATCTGTTCGTGTGCTGCCGCAAGAGTTTTGCCCTGCTTCCCCAAACAGAGGAGCCGCCCCGCAGTTATGCGGACACCGCCAAGGGTCTGCTGATCATTGCCATCCCCATCACCCTGGGTTCGGCGGGATTGCAGCTGATGACCATGCTGGAAACCAAGATTTACATGGGCCAGCTGCTGGAGGCCGGCAACAGCCAGGCCGCTGCCGACACCATGCGGGGCATTTACAGCATGACCCTGACGATTTTCAATATGCCCTGCTCCTTCATTACCCCCATCACCATCAGCATCATCCCCGCCATTACCGCCCAGCTGACATTGTGCCGGGAACATGAAGCCAAGAAAATTGAGGAATCCTCCGTCCGGATCACCGGACTGATCTCCATGCCCTGTGCCTTTGGTCTGGCCATTCTGGCGGAGCCGGTCACCGCTCTGCTGGGATTCTACGAGGGTGCCAACCTGGTGCTGGCAACCAAGCTCATGGCGGTGCTGGCCGTTGCCATTGCCTTTGACGCCGTGGTGCTGCTGACCACCGCCATCATGCAGGCCCACGGCTATGCCCGGCAGTCCGTGAACAATATGCTTCTGGGCGGCCTTCTGAATCTGGCTGCGGTGTATATCCTGACCAAAAATCCCCACATCGGCATTGTGGGCACCCCCATCGGCATCCTGCTGGGCTACATGGCCATCTCGGCCCTGAACCTGTTTTCCATGCGCCGCCTGCTGGAGGAACCGCCTGCCGTGATGAAAAATCTGGTCCGGCCCTTCCTGGCATCCGCCGTTATGGGCGTGTTCGTCCTGGGCGTGTTCCTTGGACTGAAGGCTCTGAGCATCCAAAGCAGTCTGATCCTTTGCGTACTGCCCATCGTGGTGGGCGTCGCCGTGTACGCCGTGGCGGCTGTTTTGTTCCGGGTGGTCACCCGGGAGGACTGCCTGCTGCTGCCCAAGGGCGAAAAAATTGCAAAACTCCTGAGATTATGAGAAAATTTCCGAATAATCCTTGCTTTTTTCCATAAATTATGGTAATCTAACATCGATTTCGTCATAAGGAAAGAGGAACTGCAACCATGAATAAAACCGAACTGATCTCCATCGTATCCGAGAACGCCGGACTGTCCCGGAAGGACACCGAACGGATGCTGGGCGCTGCCATCGACGCCATCACCGCCGCACTGGTCAAGGGAGAGAAGGTACAGCTCAGCGGCTTCGGCACTTTTGAAGCCAAGGACCGGAAGGCCCGCATCGGTCGTAACCCCCACACCAAGCAGCCCATTGAAATCCCCGCCACCCGGATTCCTGCTTTCAGCCCCAGCAAGGCACTGAAGGACGCCGTAGGAAAGTAATCTTATGCGGCTGGACAAATTCCTGAAAGTCTCACGGCTGATCAAGCGCCGCACGGTAGCCAACGAGGCCTGCGACAACGGGCGCATCTGTGTCAATGGCCGGGTGGTCAAGGCCAGCTATGATGTGAAAGTGGGCGACAAAATTGAAATTTCCATGGGCACCCGCACCATCGGGGTGGAGGTGCTGGAGGTAGCGGACAATGTCCGCAAAGACGATGCCTCCGGTATGTACCGGGAAATTTGAAACAGGAGGGAAGCTTGTTGCTTCCCTCCTGTTTTTAATTGTCGAAAACCCCTTTGGGGCTTTCCGACAAGGTTTTGCAGTCTGCTACGCGCATAATTTGTCCCCAACAAGGGGGCCAAATTCCACACTTGCAGCCTGAGAAGTGTTTTCTGCCAGGTACAGGCCCCGGCAGAAAACTTTTTTTGACTTTATTTGCCGCCAATGGCGGCAAACTCTGTGAGATTTTTTGACACGCTGCCAGGGGGGAGCTTGCCGCTTTCCTCCTGTGTTTTGTGTTTTCAGCTCCGGCTGCTGTTGGGGAACAGCCGGGCGTCGGTGTGGGGCAGGAAGCAGGCCGCTACAAAGGAATCCATATATCCGGGATATGTACTCAGCTCCAGATACGTCATATTGGCCGCCACCTGGGTGGTCTTCTCCGTTGCGGGATCGCTCATGACCATGGCGTAGGCACCGCTGAGGGAGGAGTTTCCGATATAATGGAATTTCTCCAGATCCACATCCGGGAACATTCCGATGTTCACCGCATTTTTCATGTTGATGCCGCTGCCAATGCCTCCGGCCACATACACCCGATCAATCATGTCCACGCTCATATCCACGGATTTGAGCAAGGTGTCAATGGCGGAGAAAATGGCGCCCTTGGCCCGGATAAAGTTGTCGATGTCCACTTCATTGATGGAGATTTCCCGCTCGGTCTCACTCTCCTCCGGCCAGGCCAATACATATCGGGCCATGCCGTGGTCATCCCGCTTTACCCGTTTGCCTTCCCGGACAAACAGGCCCTTGGCATTGATGATGCCCGTGCGGAATAGCTCAGAAATAATATCGATGATGCCGCTGCCGCAGATGCCCACCGGCCGCTGGTCTGCTTCGCCCACAATGCTCAGGGCGGGCTCCATGGTTTCGCCGTCAATGACGCAGGCTTCCACTGCACCATCGGTGGCCCGCATGCCGCAGGAGATGTCGCCGCCTTCAAAGGCAGGACCGGCGGAGCAGGCGCAGCTCATCAGGAAATCCCGGTTTCCGAAGACGATTTCGCCGTTGGTACCCAGGTCGATGAACAGGCTCATCTCGTCCTTGTCCCAGATGCCCGAGGCCAGGGTGCCGGCGGTAATGTCTCCGCCTACATAAGAGCCAATGTTAGGCGCAATGATCACCGGCGCCAGAGGGTTGGCCGGGAGCTTCAGATCCCCCGCCAGCAGCCCTTCCCAGGAGAAGAAGCTGGGGACGTAGGGCTCCATCCGCACCGACGCAGCGTCAACCCCCACAAACAGGTGGTTCATGGTGGTATTAGCGCCCACGCTGAGCCGGAGAATGCTCCGGGCAGAAATGCCGGCGGATTTGCACAGGCTGGCCATAATGGGGGTGAGGGTCTCTTTGATGATGGCATCCTGGAGCTTCTTCCGGCCTCCCGGACGGCCCTGCTCAATGATCCGGTTGATCACATCCGCGCCATAGCGAATCTGGCCGTTGCCGGAGGAGCCCTTGGCCAGAATGGTTCCGTTGGCCAGGTCCGCCATGACCATGGTCACGGTGGTGGTGCCGATGTCGATGGCGCAGCCCACCAGCGCAGTATCCTCATAGGGGCAGATCTCCATGCACCGGAATCCCTGGGGAATCAGCATTCCCTTGACACATACGGCAAATTCCTCCTGCCGCAGCACATGGGCCAGCCGGACCATCACGGTGAAGGGGATCTCCACCTGTTCCACGTTCAGGGCATCCTGAAGGGCCCGGGTCAGGCGTTCGTTATCGGGCATGGTGTCCTCCAGACTGGGAACCGGCAGCTTCAGCTGCACCGCCCGGAATGGATTCTCAAACTGAATGCCGCTGGCGTGGAGCTGCTCCTGGCATTCCTGGAAGATTGCCACTTCCTGGGGGCTGCTCAGGTCCGCTGTCTTCATCCGGGACTGGTACGCACTGGCAATGTCCGGCACAAACACGGTGCAGTCTCCCATCACCTTGCTGCTGCAGCTCAGCCGCCAGCCCGCTGCGTATTCCTCGTCTGTCAGGTGGCGGCTTTGCAGGGATTCCAGCTCCCCTTCCACCAGCTGAACCCGGCATTTGCCGCAGGAGCCGTTGCCGGAACAGGGCGCGTCGATGGCAACATTGGCCCGGCGAGCGACTTCCAGCAGATTGTCGCCGGCGTTGCACTCCATGATAACAGGGGTTCCCCCCTCAATTTGAAACGTTACTTTCATACGAGCGATTCCTTTCAGGCTTTAGAATGTCTGTCGGCATCAGGCTCCGGCAGAGCAGATGTATTTACACCGGGAAGCGGTTACTCCGGATCGGCGTCACCCTCCTGCTCCGGAACCTCCGGTTCCTGGAGCTTTGCCAACACCAGGGAACGTTCCACAGTCTGGCTGTGATTGCACACCGATTCCAGCACCCCGGGCAGCTGGCAGGCCCCCAGGTCGATGTCCACCACCACCGGGGAACCGAAGGCCATGGCCCCCGCCGCTGCGGAGATGTCCATTGCGTTGATGTCGCCGAAGGTATTGACAAAAGTGGGAATCCGTGTCTTTACATATTCCCGCAGTTCTGCTGAATTTCCGGGCTTACAGCCGCCAAGCAGCAATGCCGCCCGAACCGGCACGGTAATGGCATAAATCAGCGCCGCCGCGTCATGTCCCAGGGGAATGACTTCGGAAGCACCCTCCATGGTCACGCCGCCTTGAACGCACTGTTCAATGACATCGCCCACCAGAAATGTCAGAATATTCCGGGACTGATACTCCCGTACCACAGATACCAATTTTTCCGTATTGAGCGCCCTTCCCATAATCAGCGCCATGCCAGGGGATGTTCCATTCAGGACCGTCTGCGCCAAAGCTGCCGCTTCCGAATCCGGCAGGAAGCCGGAGGCACACTCCCCTGCGCAGGGGTTCGGATTTTCAAGATACTTGATTCCCTCTGTGATTTCCGCCCCCATCAGTGCGGTCAGTCCTGCGTTCAGTGCCTGGTCCAGGTCCTCCTCGTTGGTGATCCGGGCCTTCATTCCGGCAATGCAGGCGGCAAGATCGCCCAGGTTTTGCACCGCCGTGCCGGTAAGCGCGTAGATCAGAGGAAATCCGCAGGCTGTAGATGGGAAAGCGACTTCCTTCTCCGGGCCGTATTTTTCGACTGCTTCTCTCAATGCGGCCTCTGCCAATCCCACTACAGCTGTGCTTCCACCATAGATCAGGTCTATCAATACGCTCAACGCAATTCCTCCCAATTTGATTTCTCTTTATACTAAGCCGATAATGGCAGAATGATCCAGTGTATTCCCCCGATTTTTGAAACCGGAGGAGTTATTTTTTTCTTTTTGCCTTTGCTTTATACTGTTTCAGCTGTTTCACCAGCCGTACAAACGCTTCGTCCGTGTTGAAAAGGGTATATTCCTGATCCCCCTTCACCATCAGCTTCGTCATTCTGGCAGGAGCCGAGGTGGATTTTCCCATCCGGTCCACGCCGTGCAGGCTTCTGATTTTCTTGAACGGGACCGCCAGGAAGCCTTCCTTTGTCTCCATCAGGAGGCGCTTGGAGGTCAGAATCCATCGACCCTGACGTCCGTTGGGACAGATTTCCTTCACCGTCTCCCGGGGTTGGAGTACCGTTTCCAGGGTCCGGATAAAGTCCCGCTGCCGCCGAAGCCTGCTGTTGATCACAGCGGAGCGGATCGCCAGCGCCAGTGCGCCCGCGGTTCCTGCCGCTGCCACCCAATACAGCCACGGTTCCATGGTTTTTCCTCTCCAAAGGGTATTGAATACGCAAAACGGCTGGGAGGGAGTTCCCTCCCAGCCGCAAATGCCAGGGACAAATTGGTTCCGCGCTTACAGATCCAGGTAAGAATCGGAGTACAGAACGTGGTTCTTGAAGATGTCGCAGGACTTGATGGTCTCCATCAGCCGCAGGTCGCAGGGGTTGACAATCGCGGAGGTCAGGCCCTGCATCATGGCCATGGCAACCAGAGCGGAGTCCATGATGGGACGCACGTTCTTGGGCGCGCCGTTGGAGTTGTTGGACAGGCCGCCGGTGGACTTCAGGCCCTCGTCGGCGAACATCTTGATGGCGTTCAGCACGTCCATCTGCTTGTCCTGCATGCCCTTGACAACCAGGAACAGGGGGTCGAACCAAAGGTCGTCGGAGGTCATGCCCAGGCTCAGGCCACGTTCCAGCATGTCGTGGCAGTGCTTCATCCGCTCTTCGTTGTCCTTTGCAATGCCGTCGGCAGAGCACAGGGCGATACAGATGGCGTCGTTGGCAGCAGCCAGGTCAATGTTGGAGATACGGGAGCCGGCATCGGCGGAGTTCACGATGGGCTTGCCGTTGGTCCGGTTGTAGACCTTGATACCGGCTTCGATGGCCTTCTTGTTGGCGGTATCCAGCGCCAGAGGCACATTGTTGAAGTTCTCCTGCAGCAGCTTGACCGCCCACATCATGCGCTCGGGGCCGTCCTTCTCAGCAGGTCCGATGTTCACATCCAGGTAGGTGGCGCCGGCGGCAATCTGCTCGGCAGCACGCTTCAGGATGGGAGCGGGATCCCGCTCGTCCATAGCCTTGCGGATGGCGGGGGAGATGCAGTGAATCCGCTCGCCGATGGTGACGAAGGTCTTGCTCTCGGGGTTGTGGCCCTTGTACTTGACGCCCATGTCCACCACTTCGATGGCGGGCACCTTGGTGGCCAGCAGTTCCTCGAAGGACAGTTCCTTCACTTCCTCCACAGGGGCGGTAGCGGCCTTGGCGGCAGCCTCGGCAGCGGCAGCCTTGGCGGCGGCCTCGTACTCCTTGTCCTTCATGTACTTGGGCAGCTGCACCGCCTCAGCGGGAGCGACAACCACATTCCAGCCGGGGAGCTTCTCCTGAATCTCGCCCTTCATCACGGCTACCTTGCCGGGGATGATCAGGGTGCGGTTCTTGATCTTGTTCTCAATATCCAGCTCCTGGAAGGTCTTCTTCACGGTGGAGGAGGAGAACTTGCCGGCGGCCCAGGCAGTCAGGACGGACATACCGGAAGCGTCGGTGATAATCAGGTTCACAGGCTCGTTGGAGCGCTCCAGTTCGCCGGAGACCAGGAAGTAGGTCAGAGCGAAGTCCACCGTCAGGGCGCAGGGGCTGTTCTCATCGGCGCCGTTCAGGGGGTAGATCTTGGACTCCACCTTCATGGGCTTCTGAGGATCGGTGAAGATGTTCTGACGCAGGCCGTACAGAGGCAGAGCCTGGGCATAGGTCATGTTCTCCATCACGATGATGGAACCGTACTTCTCCACAAACATGGTGGCGTAAGCGGTCTGCAGCCGGTCATCGCCCTGGGCGATGGCAGCCAGGTTCACGATGGAGGGATAGCCGAAGGAACGGTCGCCGTCCTTCAGGGCAGTGCGGCGGACCAGCACGGCGTTGGCCAGGGTTTCCTTGGCGGTCTTGCCGGTGACATCCAGCACCAGGTTCTTGTTGCCCTTGCCTTCCAGCTTCTTCACGGTGTCGTACAAGTCGGACAGGTTCTCAGCCCAGACACCCAGGGTCACGCCGGCGGCAGTGGCCACTTCGTTCATTGCTTCCCAGTTGGCGGGGGTGGCGCCGTCCAGGATCACATTCTTGCCGGCGACAGCCAGAGCGGCCTTGGCGCACTCCACGTCCCAGCACTCCAGCACCAGGCACAATCCGGTAGCGGCAGCCTTCTGCACCAGCTTGGTGTAGGCGGCAGCATCGGTGCCGTTGTTGCGCAGGAACAGGAACTCCACGTACATCCGCTCGCCGATCCGCTCGTAGTCCACCTTGGCAACTTCTGCCAGCTTGGCGTCCACTTCTGCGTCGCTCATGCAGGTGCACAGGGAAACGGCAAACATATTCTTGTTGACCAGCGTCTTCTCGTGACGGTACAGAACGGTTTCACCGCCCAGCTTGTGCTCGCCAACGGTAATGGTCTTCATGGGAGGCGCAGTCTGCTCGTTGAGCGTTGCCTTCGCCTCATCGGAGAAGTAGGGGCACTTGTCGATGGACACAGCACCCTGAGCCACCTTCATGCAGAATGCCATACAGGTGGGGCTGCCGCACTCCTTACAGTTCTTCTTAGGAGACAGCTTAAAAATGTCAAGACCCTTCAAAGCCATGGTATGTATCCTCCTTCCGAATTAGACAAGTTCCGTGATGAACTTCTTGATGGTGGCGATGGCTGCGGGATGCCGCATGATCACAGCGTCGGCGCCGCCCACCAGGTTGGCAGCAGCAGTGGAGATTTCCATCTCAATGCCGCGCTCTTCCTGGTTGCCCCATGCGGGCTCATCTTCCTCGGAAGCGGTGGATTCCTTCACGCTCCAGGCGTCGGGAGACACGGGAGAGACAATGGGCATCTGCAGATCGTCGTCAGACTGAGCCAGAGCAGCCATGCGGACACGGTCCAGGGTGGAAGCCACATACTCAAAGCCGTAACCCACGGCGGCGGTGCCCACGTTCATCACGATGTTTTCCGGGGCGATGGACAGGCCCTTGAGCATGATGTTCAGCTGCTTTGCCAGGTTGATGTCATCGGCAGTTTCCGCGCCAACCTTCTGGCCATAAGCCAGCACAACGGAAGCACCCACGGTCTTGTAGTCCTCGTTCTTGGCGGACATGACCAGAATGTTCTTGCCCTGCAGAGCTTCGGCGATCTTGGAGAACAGCTCGCCGTCCTTCTCCATGTTCTTGCAGCCCATTACCACGATGGGCATGGACACGGCGTCAGCCACAGCCTTGGCATCAGCCACGCACTCGGCAACGGAGCGGTTTGCGCCGTTGGGGTCAGCGGACTCAAAGTGCAGGCACAGGAAGTCCACACCGGGCATGGTCTCCGCCTTCTTGGCGTAATCCACCATGGTGGTGCAGCCGGCATAGAACTCCTTCAGCGCCGGAGCAGTCCAGCTGTCGGCCAGATCGGAGATTTCCACACCAATCTTGGGTGCGTTTTCGATGGGTGCATCGAAGGTGTAGAACGGCATCACATTCTGGCCGCCGATGACAACTGCCTTATCACCGGTGCCCAGGGTCACAGCGTTGATCTTGCCGCTGTAGGGAGCCGTCTTGGGAGTGAAAGCCATAGTAAATGATCCCCCTTGTTAAAATAATAAAAATGACTTTTTATTTTTAATCATGCACAGTGTCCGAAGGGCCCTGTGCAAAATTATCCATTACAGGGGCGCTCCGGCGCCGTCACAGCCGCCGGGGTGCCTTTCACAAGTATTTCAGAGTTTACAGTCCGATTTTACGAAGGATATCCCCCAGCGCCGCCTTCATGGGGTCACTCTCCGGCAGGTAAGCGGAGGGCTGGCCGTCGCAGTCGCAGCGGTACACCGCATCGTCGTGAGGCAGCACACCGAACAGCTTCAGACCGTGCTTCTCAATCTCCTCCCGGATGCCGGCGTCCAGCTCGCCCTTGGGCGCCCGGTTGATAATCAGGCCCATCTGGCCGGGATTCAGGTTCATCTCCCCGATCATCTCGGCAATCCGGGCAACCGCCTGGACGCCCCGGCGGGAGCAGTCGGAAATGAGAAGCATGGTGTCCACATGGGGCAGGGTTCCCCGGGCAATGTGTTCCAGTCCCGCCTCGTTGTCCATGACAACATAGGCGTAGTTGGCGGCGTACTTGGCCACCTGAGACTGGAGGACGCCGTTTACATAACAGTAGCATCCCTTTCCCTGGGTGCGGCCCATGACCAGCATATCAAAGTCGTCGTCCTCAATCAGGGCGGAGCTGAACTTCATCTCGGCATAGTCCGCTTTGGTCATGCCGGAGGGAATGGTTCCTTTCAGCTCTGCCTGGGCCATCTCCTCCCGGATCTGTCCCAGAGAGGTCTCTACCTCCACCCCCAGAACCTCGTTCAGGTTGGAGTTGGCGTCGGCGTCCACCACCAGCACAGGGCCTTTCTTCTTCTTGCAAAGATAATCAATGAGCATGCCGCAGGTGGTGGTTTTGCCCACACCCCCCTTACCGGCAACGGCAATGGTATGAGGTGCCATCGTTTCAGTTCTCCTTAGTCAGAAAGTGAAATAGCGTGGGGTAAGCGGAGCCTCCCCCTTGGTTGGCAATCAGATCAGGTCCAGCAGACCGGCTTCCTTGGCGATGTAGGCCACGTCTTCGTACTTGTTCAGGGCGTACAGATGGATGCCGTTGATGCCGCAGGCGCGGTACTCGTCGATCTGGTTGATGGTGTACTCGATGCCGGCAGCCTTGAAGGAGGCCTTCTTGCCCTCCACGTCGGCATCGAAGGGGTCCTTTACGAAGGGGTTGGGGAAGATCCAGTTCTTGGAGATGATCTCGCACAGGGCCCGGGGCATGACACAGCCGTTGCGGGACAGAGCCATGTTGATGGTGGCAGCCTGGTCCAGGATGGGCATGATACCCACGTCCACCGGCATCCAGATTCCGGCAGCCCGGATGGCGTCCAGCCAGTACCGGAACTGGTCCATATCCCAGCACAGCTGGGTCATGATGTAGTCAGCGCCATTGTCCTGCTTCTGCTTCAGGAAGGCGATGTCCGCCTCCAGGGAGCGGCAGGCGATGTGGCCCTCGGGAGAGCCGGCCACAGCGATGGTGAACTTGTCGCCGAACTCCTGACGGACGAACTTCACCAGCTCGGTGGCGTAGTGCAGGTCACCGCCGGTGCCGGTCCAGCCGAAGGGCAGATCGCCCCGCAGGGCCAGCATATGGTTGATGCCGTGATCCAGATAGGTCTGCAGCTGCTCCTTGATGCCTTCCTTGGTGTTGCCGATGCAGGTGAAGTGGGTCACACCGATGGTCTTGCCATCCTTGACAATCTTGTCCAGCACTTCCAGGTTCTTGCCCACGTTGGTGCCGCCGGCACCGTAGGTGCAGGAAATATAATCCGGGTTCAGGGTGTACAGCTTCTCCAGGACGCCGCCCTCGCCGCACAGCTTCTCCATGCCCACATCCGTCTTGGGGGGAAATACCTCAAACGAGAATGCAGCGCGCTTATCCAAGATATCCATTACAGACATGCGTTTTACCTCCTAAATATTCCATTTTCATGGACGACAGGTCGTTCACCGAACAGGCATACTTCGCCCATATCGATACAACGATATCGTATCACACCTAGCGTCCAAATTCAACCCAAAATTTACTGCTTTTACAAAAAACTTTCCCATCACCCACGCTGTCACAGCGGCGTGAACACATACTTTTCCATCATGCCGTCCACCAGGGCGTGGATGGTCACTGCGCCCTCCGGTCCGGGCTCCGGCGTCAGCTCCACCTGCTTGCCCTGAAGCCGGTTTCTCAGGTAGGTTTCCGGATCGTCGCACTCCACTTCCTCGAAGAAAATGTCCCGCATCTGGTTGTTCCGACACAGATTCTTGATCTCATGAACCAGTTCATATTCTGCCATGGTTACCCTTCCTTTCCCCTGTGTAGCTGTTTCAACAATTCTTCCAGTTCCGGCAGGGACCGGATTTCGTAGTCCGGGGTCACCGCCCCGGGCTGTTTTCCCCTGGGATTGACCCATACTGTGGTAATTCCGGCGTTGATGCCGCCCTGAATGTCGGAGGACAGGCTGTCTCCCACCATCATTGCCCGCTCCCGGGAAAAACCGGGAATCCGGGCAAAGCAGCTTTCAAAGAATTCCCGGGAAGGCTTGTTGAATCCCACCTCCTGGGAGATGAACACCTGCTCAAAAAAGCGGTACAGATTGGCGCTGGTCAGCCGGCTGTGCTGCACCGTGGCCGTGCCGTTGCTGGCCAGAAACAGCCGGTACTTCCCATAGAGTTTTTCCAGGGTTTCCAGGGCTCCGGGGAGAAAATAGTGGCCCTGGGACAGATTTGCTTCATAACTCCGGGCGCACTTTACCGGGTCCGCCTGCCTGCCCAATTCCGAAAACAGGGCTGAAAACCGGTTCACCAGCACCTGATCCCGGGTAAGCTTTCCCTGTTCCAGCTGCTCCCAGTGCCAGCGGTTGATTTCGTGGTAACGTTCCAGCACTTCCGGCGTGGGCTCCACCCCAAAATCCCGGATGGTCTTGGCCACGGCGATGGCTTCCGCCTGATGAAAATCCAGAATGGTATCATCCAGATCCAAAAAGAGAAATTCGATCATGTTATTTCTTTGATTCCTTTGTTCGTTTTTGTTTGCGCAGCTTCAGGGAAATTCCCCGTTCCCGGGCCGTTTCCTCCAGGATTTTGGCGGCGCAGGCTGCCGCCGATCGGATGTCCATGCCCCGTGCCTCGGATTGGATCCGCTCCATGGCCTGCCGCAGCTGCGGCAGTTCCAGCAGGTTCACCGCCTGGCAGAACAGCGTCTTTCGCCTGCCGTCGTTGAATCCAGCCAGCAGCCCATCCAGAATCTTCCGTTTTTCCCGCTGCTCCCGGTTGTAATGCTCAATTCCCAACTCCCGGGCCCGTTCCAAATCCGCCAGCCGCCGCTGGTGGGTGATAAAAGAGTCATAGGGCTCCTCCCGGCAATGCTCCGGGCAGGGGTATTCCCGGCACGCAAAGCAGTATTCCGGGTTCCCATGGGCCATGGCGCACCGGGCGATGGCGCAGGACTGGTTCCCGTTGCCGCAGCCGCCGCAGTACCCGCCCAGCTCCATGGGGCAAAGGGCACAGTTCAGCCCGCACAGGCTCAGAAGCTGATTCTCCCGTTCAAATCCCTTCATTCCATTTTCCTTTCCGCCCAGTCAATCAAAGCCAGCGACTTTTCCTTCAAGGCAGATACCATTGCATCCCCATCTGTCATGTCCCAATTTTCCGGCAGCGGCGCCCTCAGAATAAAGTCCATGCGCTCCGGGTTCTCTGCCGGCAAAAAAGGGCCGTACTGTCCCGCCAAAAGATCATGAAAGCGCTTCTGATTACTCCGGTTGACTCCGGACAGCCAGATCTCAAAGCGGAACTGTTTGTGGATAAATACCACCACAATTTTCAGTCCCCGGCTTTTCAGCGCCTGATCGGAAAACTGAAAATAAGAATAATCCATGGCATTTTCCACAATATTCCCCTGGAATTGGTAATCGGGCATTTCTTTTTCCAACTGAGCCCGAAGAAAACGAAACAGCCGCACAAACTCTCTGTAGCTATCTGCCAAAGAGGTGGTCTGCACCAGATTTTTGTAGCTTTCCAGCAGTCCGGCGTTAAAGTTCACAGCGCATTACTCCCCCATACCGCCCCGGCGTGAGTCAATTTCCGCCGCGATCCGTGCAAATTCCGGAATTCCCAGGTTTTCCCCCCGGACGCTGGCATCCAGACCGGCGGCAGCGATCACCTCCGCCGCTCCGGTCTTTCCCAGTTCCGGGAATCCGGAAGCCAGCCCGTTTGCCAGCTTCTTGCGCCGCATGGCGAAGCTGGCCCGGACCACCCGGAAGAAGGTTTTTTCGTTTTCAATCTCCCAGGGCAGGTCTCTGCGCATCCGCAGGCACACCACCGCCGAGGTCACCTTGGGCTGCGGCAGGAAGCAGTGGGCCGGCACGTCAAACAGCAGCTCCGGCTGGGCGTAGTACTGGCAGAATACCGAAAACGCCCCATAGTCCGCTGAACCCGGTTCTGCCGCAATCCGCTGGGCCACTTCCTTCTGCACCATGACGGTGACGGAGTCGAAGCACTTCGCCTCCAGCAGGGCGGACAAAATGGGAGTTGTGATATAGTACGGCAGATTGGCGCAGGCCATGGGCCGCAGCCCCGGGAATTTCTCCCGGACCAATGCGGGAATATCCAGCTTCATTACATCCTGCCACAGAATTTCCAGATTGGAAAACGCTCCCACCGTCTCCTTCAGAATGGGCTTCAGCCGCTCGTCCACCTCCACGGCGCAGACCTTTCCCGCCCGCAGACACAGCTGCTGGGTCAGCGGGCCGATGCCCGGGCCAATCTCCAGCACTCCGGCCCCTTCATCCACCCCGGCCTCCTCGGCGATGGAGCGGGGCACCCAGGGAGCAATGAGAAAATTCTGTCCCTTGGCCTTGGAAAAGTGGAAGCCATGGCTTGCCAGAAGGGGCTTCATTACCTGAATGTCACATACATCGATCATAAACGAAATAACCGCCTTTCTTCTGCCCCAATGATAGCAGAAGAAAGGCGGTTTGGCAAGGTTATCCCAAAAAGTACAATGTACAGGTCCGGCGTCCGAACTGAATGCACTCCTCGTAGGTGGGAAAGTACAGATCCATCCGGTCGCCCTTGATATCGCCGCCGCAGTCCTCGGCCACGGCGATGCCGTAGATGTATTCCCCGTCGTTGGACACGATAAACATCCGTGTCCCGTAGGGAATGTACCGGGGGTCCACCGCCACGGTGCCCTGACGGACCGTGGTGCCTGTGGCGGTGGTCATGTCGCACCCGGCATCGGTATGGGTGTAGGCAGTTGCCCGGACGGTGTCTTTATGGGTGTAGGTCAGAACCTCCCCGGTGGGCAGCAAAATATAGCCGTCCCCGATCACCGGTTCCCCCTCAGGGTCCGCCGCTGCAACCGGCTCCCCGGTTCCCACCGCGATCACCTCGTCCACCGGAGCCTTGGTCACCGTTTCGGTCAGGACCGTCCGCTCCGTTTCCTCTCCGTTGACGTAGGTGACCCCGGCGGTGCAGCGCATCTGTCCGTCCTCTCCGGGAGTCAGGACCTCCTCCACCCCCTGAGGGATGGTGGGGTCATTGCAGTAGCGCACCTCGTGGGGAATGGTAGAGCTGTAGGTCTCCTGCAAGGTTACGATGCGGTCCACCCGCAGCTCCATGCCGTCATAGACGGCTGTATCCAAACCATGGGAGATCACGTCCTCTCCGGACACGTCCAGATTCAGCTTCTGCAGCAGCTGACCCACTGTCTCGCCGTAGGCCGTTGTCCTCGTGATCTGCCCATGGTAATGGACGGTAACTTCCTGGGCCCGGCAGACCGTGATGGTCTCCGTCCCGGCCACCGCTTCGGTGGTATAGGTGTCATTCTCCCGCAGGCTGACCCCGGCCTGACCCAGAACTGCGTCGGGATCGGTGGCAAAGGTGGTATATGTAACAACCCGGTCGCCGTCGGTGATGACATAGGTTTTGGCGAAGGCGGTCTGTGCCAGCAAGCCGGTCAGAGCCATCAGCAAAATCACGGAAAGCGTCATAATATAGAGACGAATGAGCATCCTCGTGCGTTTGCTTCTGTGGGTTTTTGGTCTGTGCATGGCAACCCCTCCCCTGGTAAAAGTTACAAAAGTATCAATTCAAAAACATAGGTATCAAAATGTTACATTTTGTGTCCCTCTGTGCTTTGGATGGCATTATTATACCAAATTGAGTCAAAAAGTCAAGCTTTTCTTTCTGTTTACCTAAATTC